>JAWVZO010000151.1:0-6313 GCA_033722135.1 Gammaproteobacteria bacterium
CGGCGGCGAAGGCTAGGCCCTGGGCCATGCCGGCGGCGATGCGCACGCCGGTGAAGCTCCCGGGACCGCGCCCGAAGGCCACGGCGTCGAGGTCGCCGAGCGCGAGGTCCGCCTCCGCCAGCAGGGACTCGACCATCGGCAAAAGGCGCAGGGCGTGCTCGCGCGGCGCCTCGACGTACCGCTCGCGCACCTCGCCGTCCAGCCAGAGCGCCGCGGAGCACGCCTCGGTGGCCGTCTCGAGGGCGACCAGGCGGCTCACGACGGCGCCGTCCCTTCGGCACGCGCCGGTTCCGGCACGTCGAAGAACCCAACGGCGACCGCCTCGTCGCGGGTCACCGGCATCGGCGGCAGACTGGCGAGGAAGCGCCGGCCGTAGCTCTTGCCGAACAGCCGCGGGTCGCAGATCGCCAGCAGCCCGCGGTCGTCGACGTCGCGGATCAGCCGGCCGACCCCCTGCTTGAGCGCGATGACCGCGTTCGGCACGTGCTGCTCGAGGAACGGGTTGCCCCCGGTCGCCCGCAGCGCCTCGCCGCGCGCCTGGAGCACCGGATCGTCCGGCGCCGCGAACGGCAGCTTGTCGATGATCACGCAGGAGAGCGCCTCGCCACGCACGTCGACTCCTTCCCAGAAGCTGCTGGTGCCGAGCAGCACCGCGTTGCCGAGGGCACGGAACCGGTCCAGCAGTTCCGCCCGCGGCGCCTCGCCTTGGACCAGCAGCGGGTAGGCGAGCCGGTCGGCGAACCACACCGCGGCCTCGCGCAGCGCCCGGTGGCTGGTGAAGAGCAGGAACGCACGGCCACGGCTCGCCTCGATCAGCGGCAGCGCCGACTCGAGCACGCGGGTCCCGAACGCCGGATCGCGCGGTTCGGGCAGGCCCCGGGGCACGTAGAGCAGCGCCTGGTTGGCGAAATCGAACGGGCTCTCCCAGCGCCGCGTGGCCGCGTCGTCGAGACCGAGACGCGCGGTGTAGTGCGCGAACGAGTCGCCGACCGCGAGCGTCGCCGAGGTGAAGACCCAGGCACCCGGGTAGCGTGCCATCTGCGCGCGCATCGGCTCGGCGATGTCGAGCGGGGTGCGGTTGAGCACGAAGCCGCGGGCCGTGGTCTGCACCCAGCGCACCGCGCCGTCGACCTCCTCGCCGAGCCGCTCGAGCAGGTCGACGGCGTCCGCCGCGCGCCGGGCGCACGACTCCAGCCCCTTGCCGCGCCCCGCCTCCGCGTCGACCCCGGCGCCCAGCGCCGCGAGCGCATCGCGCAGGCCATCGAGCGCACCGGTCGCGCCGCCGCGGTGGAACAGGGCCGACCAGGCCGAGCGCGCCTCGCCGCGGCCGAGCGCGAGGCGCAGGTCGGCGACGCCCTTCTCGACGTCCGCGGCGAGGTCGCGCAGCCCCGGCGAGTCGGCGGCCTCGGCGATCTGCGCCGCGACGACGTCCCGCGCCAGCCCCAGCAACTGGTAGGCGGAGAGCGCCTCGCCGAAGAACCGTCCGGCGATCTCCGGGACCTGGTGGGCCTCGTCGACGATCCACGCCTCCGCCTCCGGGAGCAGTTCGCCGAAGCCGCCGTCGCGCAGCGCCATGTCGGCGAACAGCAGGTGGTGGTTGACGACCAGCAGGTCCACCGACTGCGCCTGGCGCCGCGCGCGGACCAGGTAGCAGTCGGTGTAGTCGGGGCACTCCTGGCCGAGGCAGTTGTCGGCGGTCGACGTGACCAGGGGCCAGATCCCCGACGCTTCGGGGATCCCGGTCAGCTCGGCGATGTCGCCGCTGCGCGTGCGCCCGGCCCAGTCGCGGATCGCGGTCGCCTCCGCCGCCTGCTCGCGGGTCCGGAAACGCCCGGCGGCAAGGCTCTGCTGGAGCCGGTAGCGGCAGAGGTAGTTGCCGCGCCCCTTGAGCAGCGCGGTGCGCACCGGCGCGTCGAGGGCATCGCGGACCACCGGCAGGTCGCGGTGGTAGAGCTGGTCCTGGAGGTGGCGGGTGCCGGTCGAGACCACCACCTTGCGACCCGACAGCAGGGCCGGGACGAGGTAGGCGAAGGTCTTGCCGGTGCCGGTGCCGGCCTCGGTGACCAGCAGGCCGCCCTCCTCGAGGGCCTCGGCGATCGATGCGGCCATCTCCTGCTGCTGGGGCCGGGGGGCGAAGCCGGAGAGCCGCTTCGCGAGGGGGCCGCCGGCGTCGAGCAGCCGCGCCGGATCGGTCGCGATCACCGCCCGTTCCCGTAGCGTGCCGCGCGCGCCTCGGCTGCCCGGCTCCCCTCGGCGTCGCCGGCCCGGCGCCGCGCCTCGGCGATGATCCGCCAGTTGCGCAGGCGCAGCGGGGCGTTCTCGCCGGCGACGCTGTTGGACTTCGCCGCGAACTGCTCGGCGAGCGCATTCTTGTCCTGGTCGAGTCGCACCGCGGCGAGGTGCTGCCAGAGGTACGGGTTCGCGGGCTCGATGCGCAGTGCCCGCTCCAGGCCCGCGGCCGCCTGCTCGTGCTGGCCCGCGGCCCAGCGCCGCCGGACGTCGCGCAGGATGTCGTCGACGGCCGGGGTCTTCGCCGCGGGCGCGGCGAGGACCAGTTGCCGCTGCGCGGGCGCCGCCGTCTCGACGGGTGGCCGGGACGGCGCGGGGCGCGCCTCCGGCCGCGCGTCGGCGGCGGGGGGCGGCGTGCCCAGCGGGCGTGGCGTGCCGGAGACCGGGTCCGGCGCCGGCAGCGTGGTCACGCGCACCTCCGCGTCGCCCTCCGGGATGCTCGGCGGCAGCGGGGCCTGCGTCCCGGACGGCCCCTCGATGGCGCGCGATTCGACCGGTGCCAGGCGGTCCGTGGGCGTGGCGCAGCCGGCGAGCAGCAGCGTCCCGAGAACGATCGCGGCCAACTCCCTTCGCTTCATCATTCGAATAGTCCTCGCAGCCAGTTACCCAGGGAGTCGTCGCTTCCCGCCCGGCGCCCGCAGGCGCTCTCCTCGGCCGGCAGGGCCGCCTCGAGCATCGGCAGCCGCACAGCGCCCGGGCACCCCTCGGCGCTGCGCCGCAACGGGTCGAACTCGAGCCAGGCCGTGACCACGCCTTCCGGGGGGACCGGGGCCAGCGAGGCGCTGTCGAGACGCTCCAGGACCCCGCTCCAGAGACGCAGCGCACCGCTGGCGCCGGTCAGCCCGGTCGGCGCGTTGTCGTCGCGGCCGACCCAGGCCACCGCGACGTGCTGCCCACTGTACCCGGCGAACCAGCTGTCGCGAAGGTCGTCCGTCGTACCGGTCTTGCCGGCGACGCCGAGTGCGGAGAGCGACGCGGGCATGGATCGCGCGGTCCCGCTGCGTACCACCTCCTGCAGGGCGTAGGTCAGCCGGTAGACGGCCGCGGGATCGAAGCGCTGTTCGACGGTCAGCGGGTAGCGCTGCAGCTGGCTGCCGTCGGCGGTGATCACCTCGCGGATGGCGCGCAGCGGGGTGAAGAAGCCGTTCCCGGCCAGCGTCTGGTAGAGCTGGGCCACCTCGAGGGGGGTCATCTCGACCGCGCCGAGCAGCAGGGAAGGGAAGGCGGGCACGTCGCGGCGCAGGCCGAGGCGCTCGAGCACGTTCACGGTCCGCGGCACGCCGAGCTCGAGCCCGAGCCGCGCCGTGGCCAGGTTGTAGGAGTTGGCCAGCGCGCGGTAGAGCGGCACCCGCCCGTGGGACTGGCGGTCGTAGTTGTCCGGCGCCCAGAGCGAGCCGTCGTCGAGGGTGAGTTGGAACGGCGTGTCGTCGAGGGGCGTGGCCAGGCTGTAGCCGCGTTCGAGCGCGGCGAGGTAGACCGCCGGCTTGACCAGCGAACCGATCGGGCGGACCGCGTCGAGGGCCCGGTTGAACCCGGCGTAACGGGGGCGTCGTCCACCGGCGACCGCCAGCACCTCGCCGCCGTCGCTGCGGCCGACCACCACCGCGGCCTGCAGCTTGCCGCGCGGCAGGTCGCGCGTTCGCTCGAGCCTCGGCAGGGCGTCGGCGACCTCGTCCTCGACATCGGCCTGGACCAGCGGGTCGAGGGTGGTGAACACCCGCAGCCCCTCGCTGCGCAGGTCCTCGTCGCGGTAGTCGCGGCGCAGCTGGCGGCGCACGAGATCGAAGAAGGCCGGGTAGCGGACCGCGGAGGTGCCGCGCTCGACGGCCACGCCGAGCGGCGCACGGCGGGCCGCCTCGGCCGCCGCGGCATCGATCACGCCGCGCTGCTCCAGCGTGGTGAGGATCCGGTCGCGTCGCTCGCGTGCCCGTTCCGGATGGCGCCTCGGATCGTAGTAGGAGGCGCCGCGCAGCAGCGTCACCAGCAGCGCCGCCCTCGGCAGGTCCACCTGCTCCAGCGGCAGCCCGAAGTAGTCGAGGCTGGCGCGGCCGAAGCCGTGGATCGCCCGTGCCCCCTCCTGCCCGAGGTAGACCTCGTTCAGGTAGGCCTCGAGGATCTCCTGCTTGCTGTAGCGCAGCTCCAGCAACAGCGCCATCAGCGCCTCGTTGACCTTGCGCCACAGGCTCCGTTCGGGCGTCAGGAAGTAGTTCTTGACCAGCTGCTGGGTCAGCGTGCTGCCGCCCTGGCTGACCCGGCCGCTGCGCAGGTTGGCCCACATGGCGCGGGCGATGGCACCGGGATCGACGCCGTGGTGGCTGAAGAAGTGGCGGTCCTCGATGGTCAGCAGCATCTCGACCAGGACCGGCGGCACCTCCTCGAGACGGACCAGGACGCGGTCCTCGTTGTGTGCCGGGTAGATCCCGCCGATCTCCAGCGGCTCGACCCGGAGCAGCGACAGCGCCACGCCGCCCGGCGTGGCGAGTCCGGTCACCCGCCCCCCGTCGAACCGCACCACGGCGATCTGGCTGCCCTGCTCCCCGTCGGCGAAGCGGAACCCGCGCGTGCGCAGCGAGATCACATTGCCGGCCCGGGCGTAGGTTCCCGGCGCGCTCGACGCGCGCTGCCGGGTATAGCGCAGCAGGCGCAGCTCCTCCTCCAGCCGGTCGGGCTCCAGGGCGAGCCCCGGGAACAGCTCGAGCGGGCGCGCGAAGACCCGCGCCGGAACCGCCCACCGCTTGCCCTCGAACTGGGTGACCACCTGGCGGTCGAGGTAGAACAGGTAGCCGACCAGCAGCGGCGCGCCGAGCAGCGCGAGCCAGAACAGGGTCATGAAGAGCCGTCGGAACAGGCGGCGCGGCGGTCGCTTCGCGGGTTTGCGACGGCGCCGGGACCGTTTGCGGGGTGACATGTCGGGCAGGCGGGTTCGGGCTGGCGATGGCAGCGTGCATTCTACCATCCGCGGGGGGCACTAACGCGCCCCGGCGGCCCCACGACTCTGCTAGGCTGGCCCCCTCTTCCGCACGGAGGCCGGAGGCCGATGAGCCAGCCGGGGCTGATCCAGGCGTTGCAGGACGCGAGCCGCTTCGACCACCCCGTCGAGCGATTCGAGGTACTCGAGACCCACGTCTCCTGGGTGCTGCTGACCGGGCCGTACGCCTACAAGATTAAGAAGCCGGTCGATCTCGGCTTCCTCGACTTCTCCACGCTGGCCGCGCGGCGCCACTTCTGCGAGGAGGAGCTGCGCCTGAACCGGCGGCTCGCGCCACGGCTCTACCGCGACCTGGTCGCCCTGACCGGCAGTCCGGACGACCCGCGTCTCGGCGGTCCCGGCGAGCCGTTCGAGTTCGCCGTGCGGATGGTGCAGTTCCCGCAGGAGGCCCTGCTCGACCGGGTGCTCACCCGCGGCGCGCTGACCGGCAGACACGTCGACGCCCTCGCGCGGATGATCGCGGCGTTCCACGCCGTGGCCGCGGTCGCCGGCGACGACCGGCCCCACGGCGAGCCCGACCTGGTCTTCCACCCGGTCCGCGAGAACTTCGTGCAGATCGACCCGCTGCTCGACGAACCGGTGGAGCGGGCCCGCCTCGAGCGGCTGCGCGACTGGAGCATCCAGCGCTACCACGCATCGCGCGGACTCCTCGTCGAGCGCAAGGCGGGCGGCTTCGTGCGCGAGTGCCACGGCGACCTGCACCTCGGCAACCTGCTGCTCGACGGGGAGGGGGTGACCGCGTTCGACTGCCTCGAGTTCAGCCCCGCGCTGCGCTGGATCGACGTGCAGAGCGACCTCGCCTTCCTGCTCATGGACCTCGTCGAGCACCAGGCCAACCCGTTCGCGCACCGCCTCCTCGATGGCTACCTCGCCGAGAGCGGGGACTACGGCGGCCTGGCCCTGCAGCCGTTCTACCAGGTCTACCGCGCGCTGGTGCGGGCCAAGGTGGCCGCCATCCGCGGGGCCCAGGCCGGCGCGGACGGCACGGAGCTGCACGCCTACCTCGGCCTGGCCGACCGGCTGCGCCAGCCGCGC
>JAWVZO010000152.1:0-6124 GCA_033722135.1 Gammaproteobacteria bacterium
AAGGAGGTGCTCGACACCATGATCGAGCTCGCCGAGACCGGCATGACGATGATCTGCGTGACCCACGAGATGGGTTTCGCCAAGACCGTCGCGAACCGGGTGATCTTCATGGACGCCGGGGAGATCGTCGAGGAGAACGAGCCTCACGCGTTCTTCAACGACCCGCAGCAGGACCGCACCAAGCTCTTCCTGAGCCAGATCCTCGGCCACTAGGTCCGGGACCACGCCCCCGGCGAATCACCGGAGCGGCCCGCGACGCGACGATGGCCGGGCTTCGTCCGCGCGGCCGGAGCGCCCGGTCACTCCCGGCCTCACTTGCATAGTCCCTCGTCGAGGGGCTCGACCAGGCGGTCGCCCGGTGCGCGCGAGCCGAGGCGTTCGGCCCCGGACGGCCCGGGCCGGCGGGGGGTCGCCTCGTCTCGACGATCACGAGGCCGGCCCGTCCGAACGCCCCGTCGCCCGACCCCAAGTCGCTGTATTGAATGGAGTCTGTTCCGCAAGCACAATCCCGCACCCTCGCCGGGGGCGGCCGGTGCCGCGTACGAGCGGGGTGTCGTCCCGGCACCCGGCGGCGCGATGTGCTACCTAGGTGAAGTCGTGCGGGGACGATCCGCAACCCCGACGAAAGGAAACCATGGACACCACAGAACACACCCTGGCCACCCTGTTCGAGCAGCTCGGCCTGGACGGCGATGCCGACGCCATCGAGGCCTTCATCGAGACCCACCGCCCGCTGCATCCCGAGCAGAGGCTCGTCGACGCGCCGTTCTGGAACGACGCCCAGCGCGCGTTCCTCGCCGAGGCGATCATCGACGATTCGGACTGGGCCGAACGGGTCGACGAGCTCGACGTGCTGCTGCGTTGACCGGAGTCGCGGGCCGATGAACGGCGCGCGCTGCGGCGTGGCGCTCTGCGCGCTGCTCCTCGCCGTCGCCCCCGCGACGGCCCAGGAGTCGCTCCTGCCGCCGTCGTGCGAGGGACTGCTCGAGCAGGGCGGCTTCGACAACCGCTTCCGGGTCATCGATCCCCTTGCGCGGGTCACCGCGTGCCGCATGAAGGGCGTGATCGAGGAGGACGTCTTCGAGGTCCTGGTCAACCGGCGGGTCGAGCAGTGGTCGCGGCGCTGCTTCACCCTCCGCGAGCAGTCGTACCTGCACGGCGTGCTGCGCCAGGCCACGATGCAGACCATGCCGTTCGTCAGCCGCGAGAACTGCGCCGCAAATCTCGAGCGCCTGCTCCGCCTGCCCGAGCCGCGCGGGGCAAGGTAGCCGGCTTCCCGCTTTGACCGGGGAGCGAGCGCTGGCTAGCTTGATGAGATGGCCCGGTACTTCGGCTACCTGCTGCTCGCGATCTGCGTTGCCATCAACGTCGCGGTCGTCTGGATGATCGTCCGCCGGCTGCGCGAGCGCCGCACCAGGCGGCAGGCCCGGCCAGGCCGGACGACGATCGGCGACTGACCGAGCGGCCGTTCCAACCCGGCGCGACGGGCACGCCGCGCAACCAGCAGGAGGCCTCGAACATGCTGAAACTGTTCAAGAACGACGACCTCGGGAAACTGATCCTGCGCCTGGCGGTCGGGGGTCTGATCCTCCTCCACGGCGTGGCCAAGCTGCGCAACCCCGAGGGAGCGATGAATTTCATCGGCGGCAAGCTCGCCGAGTTAGGACTGCCCCAGTTCCTGGCATACGGCGTCTATCTCGGCGAGGTGGTCGGCCCGTTGCTGGCGATCGTCGGCCTCTACGCCAGGATCGGCGGCCTGCTGATGGCCGGGAACATGGTCATCGCCATCGCGCTGGTGCACACCCACCAACTGGCCCAGCTCACCTCGAACGGCGGCTGGCAGCTCGAGTTGCAGGGCATGTTCCTGTTCGGCGCGCTGGCCATCCTGTTTCTCGGCAGCGGGAGCATGGCGGTCAAGCGCGACTGAGCCGTCACCGCTTCACGAGCAGACCCGGTTGCGGCCGGCGCCCTTGGCCAGGTAGAGGGCCTGGTCGGCCTTGCGGATCACGTCCCCGGTCAGCGGGTGCCGCGCGTCGCGCTCGGCCACGCCGATGCTGACGGTGACCGAGACCGAGTTGCCGCGCCCCGTCGAGACCCTCTTGCGCCGGCCGCGGCCGCGCGAGGTCGCGGTCCGCTTCGCCTTGGGCCGGTTCTTGCCGCGCAGCAGGAAGGTGCTGTCTGCGATGGTCTCGCGCAGCCGCTCCAGGTGGGGCAGCGCCTGCTCGGCGCGCTTGCCGGGGAACAGGACGGTGAATTCCTCGCCGCCGTAACGGTAGGGCCTGCCGCCGCCACGCACCTCGCGCATGCGGGCCGCGACCAGTTTCAGGACCTGGTCGCCGACATCGTGGCCATGGCGGTCGTTGAACTGCTTGAAGTGGTCGACATCGAGCATGGCGATGGCGTAGCGCGAGCCGAGCTTGGCGAGATCCTCCTGGAGGGCGCGGCGGCCGGGCAGTCCCGTGAGCTCGTCGCGGTAGGCCATGCGGTAGGAGTCGTGGACGATCGCGAGCAGGATCAGCACGCCGCCGGCGGCGATGAACAGCGCCGCGGCGTGCGGGTCGGTGCCGGGCTGCAGGGCCAGCACCAGCGCGGCCAACGTGCCGACCAGGTTCAGCGCCAGCGGTTCGCGCGTCAGGCCGTAACGGACCAGCAGCAGCCCGGCCGCGAGCGCGAGGGCGATGAGCACGGGCTCGGTCAGCAGCATCCCCGGCTCGATGCGGGCCAGATCGAAGGGGGTGGCCCTGAGCGGGTCGAGCAGCCGCGGGCGTGACGTCGCCAGCATGGCGACCAGCCCGGCCGGCGCCAGCACGGCCGCCCAGCGTATCGCGCCGTGGCGCGTGAACACGCCACGCTCGCGCCACCACGCGAACAGCGCCACGGCGAGCGGCACCAGGAAGGCGAGGCCGAGCTGCAAGGCGTCGACGTCGAGCCGGGCGCCATGGACCTGCCACTCGGGCGGCTGGCTCAGCACCAGGTAGAAGCCGGCCAGGACCAGCAGCAGGAAGAAGGCGCGGCCGCGACCGAACAGCAACGCCAGGAGCATGCCCGGGAAGAGCAGCAGGTAGGGCAGCCAGGGCACCAGCACCCGCACCCCGCCCGGGAGGGCGTCCAGTTGCCCGCGCAGCAGGTGGGCACCCCACAGCAGCAGGACGGGAACGGCCAGCGCAACGAGGAGACGGAGAACTGCGCGCATGGCCGCGGGGCAGGCGATCACGGCCTGCGTGTCAGAGGAGTTCCTCGTCGCTCAGGCTCACCGCGTCTGTGCCCTTGCCGAGCGATGCGGGCGCGGCGCGATCCCAGGCCCAGTCGCGCAGGGTCTTGATCTGCTCGCTCATGGTGCGCGACAGCGGCACCACGCGGCGCGCCACGGCGCGGAGGTCGGCGCTGGTGAACGGCCGTCCCTCGTGCAGGCCGACGGTGTGCGCCGCGACCACCGCCTGCTCGATCTCGGCGGCATTCCAGTCCTGGGTGTCGCGCACCAGGGCGTCGAGATCGAACGCCGCGGGGTCGGCGGCGTGGCGCTGCAGGTGGATGGCGAGCAGTTCGCGCCGCTCGGCCGCGTCGGGCAGGTCGACGAAGAAGACCTGGTCGAAGCGTCCCTTGCGGATCATCTCCGCGGGGAGGTCCTCGATGCGGTTCGCCGTGGCGACGACGAAGACCAGCGGGGGTTTCTCCTGCATCCAGGTCAGGAAGGCGGAGAAGAGGTGGGTGGCATGGTCCCGGCCGGGCCCGCCCAGACCGAGGCCGTTCTCGATCTCGTCGATCCACAGCACCACCGGGGCGAGCGACTCGACGGTGCGCAGCGCGCGGTGGAAGGTAGCCTCCGGGTTGCCGTAGGCGCCCGAGAAGACCCGGTTCATGTCGAGGCGGAACAGCGGCGCGCGCCACTCCCGGGCGAGGACCTTGGCCACCAGGCTCTTGCCGCACCCGCTGACCCCCATCACCAGCAGGCCGCGCGGGACCGGCTCGCCGGCGTCGACCGCGGCCTGGCGGAAGCGGCCGGCTCGGATGGTGATCCACTCCTTGAGGTTGGCCAGTCCGCCGACCTCGTCGAGGCCACGGTCGGGCAGGACGTACTCGAGGAAGTCGTGACCGGCGGCGAGCGTGCGCTTGGCCTGCTGCACGGCCTCGAGGATGCGGTCCGGCGACGGGGCACCGCCGGCGAAAACGGCGTGCAGGACGTGGCGCGCCTCGTCGAGCGCGAGGCCGCGCAGCGCCTGGACCAGCACCCCGCGGGCGTCGCCCTCCGGCAGCTCGCCGGCGTCGAGCACCTCGTCGAGGAGGGCGTCGAGTTCGGCGGGCGACGGCGGCGGGACATCGACGACCAGCATGTTGCCGCGCAGCGTCGGGGGGACGACCAGCGTGGCGTCGAGCAGCACCACGCGGCAGGCCGGGCGCTCGCGCAGCCGGTAGTAGGCGTCGCGCAGCGCCCGCTGGAACAGCGGTCGCTCGAGATCGCCGGCGATGTCCTTGAGCAGCAGGAACCCCGGGTCGGCCCCGGCCGCCGTCTCGAGCACCGCCCGGGACGGATCCCCCTCGCCGGCCGGATCGGTGCAGGTCCATTCGCGCAGGCCGACGCCGAGGTCGGCCGCGACGCGCTCGAGCGCCTCGACCACCCGGGCCTCGTCCGACGAGCGGAGGTAGATCACGGGGTGACGGGTGTCGAGGGCGTCGCGGAGCAGGGTGTCGATCGGTCCGGTGGCGGTCATCGGGCGGTCCCAGGCGAGAAGTCACCGTCGATTCTACTGGCTCGTCGCCGAAGCTGCGCGTGATCGATTCGTGAAATCCGCGTGACGGCGCGGTGATGCGGGGGGTGTGCAATGGACGCCGTTCCCAAGCAAACCGGAGATCACGTCATGAAGACACGCAATACGACCCTCGCTGCCATGGCCCTCGGCGGGCTGCTCTGCCTGCCCGGCGCGGCGCTCGCCGGCGAGAAGATGATGGGCGACTCGTCGATGCAGGCCCAGGACAAGATGACCGAGGAGGGGATGATGAAGGAGGAAGGGATGGCCAAGGAGGGCATGATGAAGGAGGAAGGGATGATGAAGGACGAAGGTATGGCCAAGGAGGAGACGATGAAGGAGGAGGGCATGAGCGGGGGCCAGATGGACAAGAAGATGTAGCCCGCACCGGGCGCCGTCGCCCGGTCGGGCCGGCCGGCCGGGCGAGGGGCGGCCGGCTTGTTGCTACTATCGTTCGATGCAACGCAAGGTCCTGGTCGTCGAGGACGAGCCCGACATCGCCCGGCTGGTCTGCGAACACCTCGCCGACATCGGCTGCGAGTCGGCGGTGGCCGCCGACGCGGCGCACGCCCGCACGCTCTTTTCCGCGGGGGGCGTCGACCTGGTCGTTCTCGACCGGATGCTGCCGGACGCCGACGGCCTGGCGCTGTGCGGCGAGTTCCGCCGCGCCGCGCCGCGCCTGCCGATCCTGATGCTCACCGCCAAGTCGACCGAGCTCGACCGCGTGGTCGGGCTCGAGGTCGGCGCCGACGACTACCTCGCCAAGCCGTTCAGCATCGCCGAGCTGCTGGCGCGCATCAAGGCGCTGTTCCGCCGCGTCGAGGCGCACGAGGCGCCGCATCCGGCAGGTGTCGGCGACGAGGAGATTCTCGAGCACGACGACCTGACCATCGACGTGGCGCGCCGCGAGGTGCGGGTCGCGGGTTCGCCGGTCGAGTTGACCGCCCGCGAGTTCGACCTGCTGCTCTTCTTCGCCCGCCACCCCGGGCGCGTGTTCAGCCGCATGCAGCTGCTCGACAAGGTGTGGGGCTACAACCACGAGGGCTACGAGCACACCGTCAACTCGCACATCAACCGGCTGCGCGCCAAGATCGAGCCCGAACCGGCCCGGCCGCGCTACGTGCTCACCGTCTGGGGCGTCGGCTACAAGTTCGCGGAGCGCCCGCCCGGGGCCGACTGACGCGGGGCGGCCGGGACGTGTTCCACACCCTCTACGCCCGACTCGCCGCCGTGCTCTGCGGCGTTCTGGTCGCGATCGGCCTGCTCTACGCGGTCCTGGTCGCGTCTTCGACCAGCCGGCACCTGCAGGAGCTGGCGCAGAACCTCAACCGCGACGTCGCCAGGCGGATCGTCGCCGACCGCAACCTGGTCGCCGAGGG
>JAWVZO010000153.1:0-6123 GCA_033722135.1 Gammaproteobacteria bacterium
CGCACGCCTTCACGTTCCTCGATTTCGAGGAGGCGGCCCGGCGCTACGGCAAGGTGGGTGGTTTCGCCCACCTCGCGACGCTGGTCAGGCGGCTGCGCGACGCGCGCCCGGGCAGCCTGCTGCTCGACGGCGGCGACACCTGGCAGGGCTCGGCGACCGCGCTGTGGAGCAACGCGCAGGACATGGTCGATGCCCAGCTCGCCCTCGGCGTCGACGTCATGACCTCGCACTGGGAGATGACCTACGGCGCCGAGCGGGTCACCGAGATCATCGAGAACGACTTCGCCGGCCGGATCGACTTCGTCGCCCAGAACGTCCTCGACGTCACCTGGGAAGAGCCGGTCTTCCCCGCCTACACGCTCCGCGAGATCAACGGGGTGCCGGTGGCGGTCATTGGCCAGGCGTTCCCCTACACGCCGATCGCCAACCCGCGCTACATGATCCCCGACTGGACCTTCGGCATCCGCGAGGGGCGCATGCAGCAGGTGGTCGACGAGGCGCGCGCGGCGGGCGCGCAGGTGGTCGTGGTCCTGTCGCACAACGGCGCCGACCCGGATCTCAAGATGGCCGGCCGGGTCGCCGGCATCGACGCGATCCTCGGCGGCCACACCCACGACGCGATGCCGAGGCCGATCGAGGTGGCGAACGCGGGCGGTACCACGCTGGTGATCAACTCGGGGGCGAACGGCAAGTTCCTGTCGGTGCTCGACCTCGACGTGCGCCAGGGCAGGATCCGCGACTACCGTTTCCACCAGCTCCCGGTCTTCTCGAACCTGCTTCCGGCCGACCCGGAGATGGAGGCGCTGATCGCGCGGCACCGGGCGCCGTACCTCGAGCGGCTCACGGAGCCGCTCGCGGTGAGCGATTCCCTGCTCTACCGCCGCGGCAACTTCAACGGCACCTTC
The DNA here is from genome assembly GCA_033722135.1 of Gammaproteobacteria bacterium. Taxonomy (GTDB): domain Bacteria; phylum Pseudomonadota; class Gammaproteobacteria; order QNFN01; family QNFN01; genus QNFN01. The sequence goes on from JAWVZO010000153.1 coordinate 906, forward strand.
GACCAGCTGATCTGCGACGCGCTGATGGCGACCCAGGACGCGCAGATCGCGCTCTCGCCCGGCTTCCGCTGGGGCACCACGCTGCTGCCCGGGGAGACGATCACCTTCGAGGACCTGATGACCCAGACCGCGATCACCTACCCGACGGTGACGGTCAACGAGTTCACCGGCGAGTTCCTCAAGACCATCCTCGAGGACGTCGCCGACAACCTGTTCAATAAGGACCCGTACTACCAGCAGGGCGGCGACATGGTGCGCGTCGGCGGGCTGCGCTACACCCTCGACCCGACCCAGGAGATCGGTTCGCGGGTCATCGCGATGGAGCTCGACGGCAGGCCGATCGAGGCCGGCAAGACCTACAAGGTGGCCGGCTGGGCGAGCGTCGCGCAGCCCCTCGAGGGCACGCCGGTCTGGGACGCGGTCGCCGAGTACCTCCGCGACCGCAGGACGGTGCGTGTCGACGAGGTCAACGATCCGCGGCTGGTCAACGTCGAGGGGAATCCCGGCCTGGCGCGCGCCTAGCCCCCGGCGCCGAGCAGCTCCGGCTCGGTGGTGGCGATGATGCTGCGCCGCACCCGCTCGCGCAGCGGAGCGTCGAACACGTCGATCGGGTTGTAGTCGTCGGTCAGCACGATGGCCGGCGTCCCGGGCGGGAAGGTGTAGCGACGCGCCAGGTTGCGCCGCACCCGGTCGATCGCCAGCGGGTGCACTGGCGAGAGGATGCGTGGCGTGACCTCGCGCCGCGGGCCCTGGTAGGCGGTGATGATCAGGTTGCCCTCGCTTGGGTAGATTCCCGGATCGAACGTCGGCGTCACCTCGACGGTGTCGAAGGCCGTGCGCAGCGTCTCGACCACCGACGCGGTCATGAAACGGCCCTCGCCGAGATTGCCGATCAGGTTCAGCGCCAGCACCCCCCCGTCGTCCAGCCGTCCGGCCACCAGGGTGACCGCCTCGCGGCTCAGCAGGTGGCCCGGCGTGACGTCGCCGCTGAAGACGTCGAGCAGGATGTAATCGTAGCGGGGGCCGGGCCGGGCGAGGAAGGTCCGCGCGTCCTCGATGGCGACCCGTCCGTTGGTGGTGAAGTCGAGATGGCGGCGCGCGAGGTCGACCACGTCTGGATCGATGTCGACCACGTCGACCGTGATCCCCCGGGCGACGTACCAGCGCGGCGCCATGCCGGCCCCGAGGCCGATGACCAGTGCGCGCGTGCCCCCGGGATGGAGCGCCACCGGCAGGAACTGCAGGAAGTAGGAGTACTCGTAGACCGCCAAACCGTTGTTGAGGTCGATGCCGCCCTGGACCAGGCCGTCGATGGCCAGTTCCCGGCTGTGCACGCCCCCGCCGATGTAGTCGATCACCTGCAGCAGTCCGTAGTGGCTGTCGCGGGTCTCGACCTCGACGACGCGGGTGCCGTTGGCCATGACCCGGTCGACCCGCGCGTCGCCGGCGAACCAGCCGGGCAGCGCGAAGAGCAGCAGCGCCGCCGCGGCAGGACGGCGGGCGAACAGCACGAAGTAACCGGCCGAGAGCAGCAGCAGCAGGGTCCCCGCGAGCTGGAAGATCCGGTCGACCCCGAGCAGCGCGATGAGCACGAAACCGGTCAGCACCGTGCCCAACACGCTGCCCAGCGTGGAGAGGGCGTAGAACCCCCCGACCGTGAAGCCGAGCGTTGCGCTCTCGCGCCGCGCGAGCTTCACGAGGTAGGGCGAGACCATGCCCAGCAGCCAGAGGGCCGGGCCGAAGAGCAGCAGCGTCGCGGTGAAGCTGCCGGCGCGAAGGCCGAGCGGGACGGTCAGATCGAGGACCGGTCCGCGCAGCAGCGGCACGAGCAGGGTGGCGAGCCCGGCCAGCGCGATGATCGTGTAGAGCCACGCGGGGCGGTCGCGGCGGTCGGCGATCCAGCCGCCCACCGCGTAGCCGAGCGCCAGGGCGATCAGCGCGACGCTGATCAGCGAGGTCCAGACGAACAGGCTGACGCCGAAGAACGGCCCGATCACCCGCGAGCCGAGCACCTCGATGACCATCACCAGGCCGCCGCAGATCACCGCGGTCAGCAGCAGGTAGCCGAGGAACCCCCGGGTGGGTATTGCCGTCCGGGTCACGCGGAGTCGTCCGCGGGCCGCTTCTCACCGTGGCGCTCGCGCAGGATCTCGCGGTACGCCTCGCACAGGTCCTCGCGCTCCTGGAGGGGCGTGAACCAGAACACCTCGTAGTCGGGGCCGAAGTCGACGCCGTCGTGGACCAGCGGTTCCAGGTGCTCCTCGAGCGGCACCGGAGGGTCGCTCACCGGACGCAGGCCGACGGCGAGCTGCCCGGTGCCGGGACGCAGCTCGGCGACCCGGCGTACGACGCTCTGCCCGTGCTCGACGTGGCCGGCGCCGAGCACCACCAGCACCGGGCGGTGGTCCGGGTCGCGCAGCGCGTCGACCACGGTGGCCGCCATCGCGTCGTTGCGCGCCAGCCAGGTGTCGTAGAGCCGCGCGATGCTCTCCGGCGTGCCGAAGCCGCAGTGGGCCTGGCCGAGGCGGTCGTTCATGACGCCGGCGTAGGCCTCGGGATCGGGACTCGTGTCGGGGAGCTGGGCACGCTCGACCGGCGTCAGGCCCTCGAGTCCGACCCGCTGCAGGCGCAGGCGCAGCGCCGGCGGCAGGTCGATGCCGTACGCCGGCAGGCGATGCTCGCGCGCGGCACGCAGGAGCGGACCATAGCGCGACCAGCGGTCGTCCTCCTCACCGTCCCAGCCGACGCGCGAGCGCAGGGCGCGCACCGCCAGCGCCTCGGCGGCCTCGTCGTCCGTGGATCGCTTCGGCTGGACGAAGTTCATCAGCCAGCCGGTCTGCTCGGTGCCGAAGAACTCGATCGCCAGCGCCGGCCGGTGCCCGGCCTCGAGCAGCGCGTCGAGCACCTCGCGCTGGCGGGCCTGGTGATGCGGGTTGTCGTGCACCTCGCCGAGGTAGACCACCTCGGCCTCGCCCATCCGCTCGATCAGGGCGGCACGCTCGAGCGCCGCGCCGCTCTCGCCCTCGACGATCCGGCCGATCAGGGGGTCGGCCGGGGCCGGCGGGCGGGCGGCGCAGCCGGCGACGAGCAGCCCCGCGAGCAGGGCCGGCGCGAGGCCGTGAAGGGGTCTCGGAATCGTCATCTCGGGTTTCGGGCTCCGCGGCATCCTGCCAGGGGTCGATTGTACAGGGGGTTGCGGGGCGGCCCCGGCGCGGTCAGTCCCAGCGGTCGTCGCGGACCTGGACCATCCCCTGCTCGATGCGGACCGGGAAGGTCTCGATCGGGTCGTAGGCCGGCGGGGTCAGCGCCGCGCCGGTCTTCAGGCAGAAGCGGGCGCCGTGGCGCGGGCAGACCACCTCGGTCCCCTCGACCTCGCCGCCGGCGAGCTCGCCGCCGTCGTGGGTGCAGAGGTCCTCGACGGCGTAGTAGTTCCCGTCGACGTTGAACACGGCAACCTCGGTGCCGTCGACGTCGACGACGTGCCAGGAGTCGGGGCCGAAGGCGTCGGCGGGGGCGACGTCGATCCAGTCGGACATGGTTCGGCTCGTCTCAGAAGAAGCCGAGCTGCAGGCGCGCGGTCTCGCTCATCCGCTCCTGGGTCCAGGGCGGCTCCCAGACCAGCTCGACGTGGGCCTGGGTGACGCCCGGCACCGCGCGCACCGCGCACTCGACGGAGTATGGGAAGGTCTGCGCCACGGGGCAGCCGGGCGCGGTGAGCGTCATCTCGACGTAGGCGCGGCCCTGCTCGTCGACGTCGCAGGTGTAGATCAGGCCGAGATCGTAGATGTTGACCGGCAGCTCGGGGTCGTAGACCTCGCGCAGCGCGTCGATGATCTGCTCGCGGAGCTCGTCCGGGTTGACGCGCGCCTCCTCCTGGCCGGCGCCCGGGGCGTCGTTCTCGCTCCCCTGCGACTCGGGCGGCAGGGTCGCCGGATCCGTGGTGTGGTTCATTCGGTCGTTACCTCCCGGCCATCGTCCTCGAGGGCCGCCTGCAGGGTGTGCCACGCCAGGGTCGCGCACTTCACCCGCGACGGGTACTCGCGCACGCCGGCGAACACCACCAGCTTGCCGAGGTGCCCGCCGCTCTCGCCGTTGCCGGCGACCAACTCGTGGAATTCGTCGAACAGGGCGCGCGCCTCCGCCTCCGGCTTGCCGGTCATCGCCTGGGTCATCAGCGAGGCCGAGGCGGTGGAGATGGCGCAGCCGACCCCCTCGAAATGCACCTCGCGGACCACGCCGTCCTCGACCCGCGCGTGGACGTGCACCTGGTCGCCGCACAGCGGGTTGTTGCCGTCGGCGTGGCGGTTGGCCTCGGGCAGCGGGCCGAAATTGCGCGGCTTGCGCCCGTGGTCGAGGATCACCTCCTGGTAGAGCTCGCGCAGGTCCGACATCAGGCGAACATCTCCGTGACGCGGTGCAGGGCGCGCACCAGCACGTCGACCTCCTCGCGCGTGTTGTAGAGCCCGAAGGAGGCGCGCGCGGTGGCCGGCACGCCGTAGTGGGTCATCACCGGCATCGCGCAGTGATGGCCGGCGCGTACCGCGACGCCTTCGAAATCGAGCACGGTGCCGATATCGTGGGCATGCACCCCGTCGATGACGAACGACAGGATCGCCGCCTTGACCGGCGCGGTGCCGATCGGGCGCAACCCGGGGACCGCGCCGAGTGCGGCGGTGGCGTAGGCGAGCAGTTCCTGCTCGTAGGCGGCGATCGCCGGCAGGCCCACGGCAGCGACGTAGTCGAGCGCGGCGGCGAGCCCGATGGCCCCGGCGATATGCGGGGTGCCGGCCTCGAAGCGGTACGGCGGCTCGGCCCAGGTCGAGCCCTCGAACGCCACCGTACGGATCATGTCGCCACCGCCCTGCCACGGCGGCATCGCCTCGAGCAGCTCACGGCGGCCGTACAGCGCGCCGATGCCGCTCGGACCGTAGATCTTGTGCGCCGAGAAGGCGTAGAAGTCGCAGCCCAGCGCCTGGACGTCGACCGGCGCGTGGGCCACGGCCTGGGCGCCGTCGACCAGCACCGGCACGTCGTGGGCGTGCGCCATCGCGATCATCTCCGCGACCGGGTTGACGGTGCCCAGCGCGTTGGAGACGTGGACCACGCCGACCATGCGCGTGCGCGGCCCGAACAGCGCGGCGTAGCCGTCGAGATCGAGGCTGCCGTCGTCCTGCAGCGGCACGACGCGGATCACGGCGCCGACCCGTTCGGCGAGGAG
>JAWVZO010000154.1:0-6091 GCA_033722135.1 Gammaproteobacteria bacterium
AGTGCGCGTCTCTCCCGCACGCTGTTCCCGGAACACCGTCGGCACGACCTCGACAGCCTAGTCGCGCGGCACGGGCTGCAGGTGGCCCGGCGCCACCGGGCGCTCGACGATGCCCGCGCGGTCTGGGACTGGCTCGACCGCGCGGTGCGCCCGCTGCCGGGATCGCGGGTCGGCGAGGCGCTCGACCGGCTCGACGCGCGGCCGCTGCTGCCCGAGAGGCTCGATCCCGCGCTGATGGAAAACCTGCCAAGCGAACCCGGCGTCTACCGCTTCTACGACGCCGCCGGCGCGCTGCTCTACGTCGGCCAGAGCGGCGATCTGCGGCGCCGGGTCGGCGACCACTTCCGTCCCGGGGCCGCCGGCGGCCGCGGCGCGCGGATGGTGGCGCGCGTCGCCGACGTGCGCTGGGAGACGACCCGGGGCGTACTCGAGGCGAAGCTGCGCGAGTCGTCGCTGATCAAGACGTTGCGACCGGTCCACAACCGGCGGCTGCGACGCAGCCGCGAACTGTGCAGCTGGAGCTGGACGGCCTCGCCGGGCGCGTACCGGCCCCCGAGCCTCGTCACCCTCGACGGCCGGGTGCCGGGCGAGGGAGACGGCGAGCACTGGGGGCTGTTCAGGACGCGCCGCCGGGCGCGAGAGACGCTGCGCGAACTGGCCAGGGCGCGTGGGCTGTGCCCGCGGCGGCTCGGCCTCGAGCGAGGCCGTGGGGCCTGTTTCGGATCCCAGCTCGGGCACTGCGCCGGCGTCTGCCGCGGTCGCGAGAGGGAGGAGCAGCACGACCTGCGCCTGCTCGAGGGGTTCGCGGGCCTCCGGCGGTTCGTCTGGCCCCATGCGGGAGCGGTCGGCCTGCGCGAGCGCGATGCCAACGGGCGGGTGGTCACCGTCCACGTCATCGACCGCTGGCGCTGGCTGGGCCCGCTCGACGAGCTCGATCTGCCGCTGCCGCGCGGCCTGGCCGAGACGCAGCCGCTCGACCTCGACCACTACCGTCTGCTCACCGCGGCCCTGCGCGCGGCCCGGCCGGGCGACCTGGTCGCGCTGGAACGTACGCGGGCGAGCGGCTAGAGGTGCAGCCGGCGGAGGTTCGGGTCCGGGCTGCTGTGCTCCCAGATGTCCTGGAACTCCCGCGCCAGCTCCTTGGCACGGTAGGGGTTGTGGAAGTCGGCCTCGCCCTTGTACTGCACGGCGAGAGGACGGTAGAGGTAGCCGCGGACGTCGGCGACCAGGAAGCTGTAGGGCAGGTCCCGGTAGTCCTCGGCCACCTTGCGGAACGCGACGTAGGTGGAGAGCCGGCGGCCCAGGTCGATCAGTTTGTGGCCCTCCTTGACGACCCGGTCGGAATCCATGATCAGCACGCGGATCATCGCGTTGCGGCTGGAGATCGCCAGCTGGCGCAGCGCCTGGTAGAACGGCTCCCGGTCGTAGAGCCGCGGCTCGAGGTCGCGGGTGAAGAGATCGAGGGTGCGCCGCGACTGGGACGCCATCGCGTCGACCACGTCGATGTTGTCGCCGAGGCTGTCGAGGGCCAGCGCCTCGTGGTCCTCGCCCAACCGGTATGCACTGAACGGCTTGTCCATCCTCCGGGCTCCCTGCCATCCGGACCCGCGCGCGGTCGTCCTCAGATCTCGCGGGCCTTCCGCGCGGCGTTACCAGTGTAGCCGCCCGGCTCGAGGGCGAGGAGCGCCTCGCGCGCCTCGTCGGGCAGATCGAGGCCCTGGACGAATGCCCGCATCGCCTCCCGGTCGATGCCCCGGCCGCGGGTCAGCTCCTTGAGTTTCTCGTAGGGTTTCTCGATCCCATAGCGGCGCATGACCGTCTGCACCGGCTCGGCCAGCACCTCCCAGCAGCCGTCGAGGTCGGCCGCGAGGCGTTCGGGGGCGGCCTCCAGCTTGCCGAGGCCGCGCAGCGTCGAGCGGTAGGCGATGCAGCTGTGCGCCAGCGCGACGCCGACGCTGCGCAGCACCGTCGAGTCGGTCAGGTCGCGCTGCCAGCGCGACACCGGCAGCTTTGCGGCGAAATGGCCGAGCAGGGCGTTGGCGATGCCGAGGTTGCCCTCGGAGTTCTCGAAGTCGATCGGGTTGACCTTGTGCGGCATGGTCGACGAGCCCACCTCGCCGGCCACGGTGCGCTGGCGGAAGTAGCCGAGGGCGATGTAGCCCCAGACGTCGCGATCGAAGTCGAGCAGCACGGTGTTGAAGCGCGCGACGGCGTCGAACAGCTCGGCCATGCCGTCGTGCGGCTCGATCTGGATCGTGTAGGGGTTCCAGTCGAGGCCGAGCCCGGTGACGAAGCGCTCGGCGAGCGCCGGCCAGTCGACGTCCGGGTAGGCCGCGAGGTGGGCGTTGAAGTTGCCGACGGCCCCGTTGATCTTGCCGAGCATCGGCACCGCGGCGATCTGGGCCCGTTGCCGCACCAGACGGTGGACGACGTTGGCGATCTCCTTGCCGAGCGTGGTCGGCGAGGCCGGCTGGCCGTGGGTGCGCGCGAGCATGGGCAGCTCGGCGAAGTCGTGGGCGAGCGCGCGCAGCGCATCGATCAGCTGGTCGGCCAGCGGCAGCAGCGCCTGGGTGCGGGCCTCGCGCAGCATCAGCGCGTAGGCGAGGTTGTTGATGTCCTCCGAGGTGCACGCGAAATGGATGAATTCGGCCACCGCCTCGAGCTCGGCGTTGCCGGCGATGCGCTCCTTGAGGAAGTACTCGACCGCCTTGACGTCATGGTTGGTCGAGCTCTCGATGTTCTTGACCCGCCGGGCGTCCTCCTCCGAGAAGGTTTCGTAGATCGCCTCGAGTACCCGGGTCGCGTGGTCGCCGAGCGGCGGAACCTCTGGGACGTCCGGGGCCTCGGCCAGCGCCTGCAACCAGCGGATCTCGACCAGGATCCTGTGCCTGATCAGGCCGTATTCGCTGAAGATCGGTCGCAGATCGTCGACTTTGCTTGCATATCGCCCGTCGACGGGAGAGAGGGCGTTGAGCGCGGACAACTCCATGGCCTGGCGATTCCCCGGGATGCTTACGGTGCCGACGGATGATACCGCACCCACCCGCCGTGGGGCGGCACAGGGCCGTGTGGCGGGTGGTGGCTTGGGTATCAATTATTTTTGTATGCAGTTAATATATCGTTATGAGTGCGGCGCGTCCCGCGTCGCGGCCCGGCCACGACAAGAGAGGGTTCATCACCGTGTTGGAAGCCTACCGCAAGCATGTCGATGAGCGCGCCGCCGAGGGCGTGCCCCCGCTGCCGCTGAACGCCGACCAGGTCCGAGACCTGGCCGCGCTGCTCCAGGATCCGCCGCAGGGCGAGGAGGCGTTCCTCCTCGAGCTGCTGACCGAGCGGGTGCCCCCGGGCGTGGACGACGCCTCGAAAGTCAAGGCCGAGTTCCTCGCCGACGTCGCCGCCGGACGCGTCACCACGCCGCTGGTCGACCGCACCCGCGCCGTAGAGCTGCTCGGCACCATGCTGGGCGGCTACAACGTCCAGCCGCTGGTTGACCTCCTGGACGATCCCGACCTCGCCGAGACCGCCGCCGCAGGGCTCAAGAAGACCCTGCTGATCTTCGACGGCTTCGACGGCGTCGCCGACAGGGCCAAGGCCGGCAACGCCGCCGCGAAATCGGTGCTCGAGTCCTGGGCCGAGGCGGAGTGGTTCACGTCGAAGCCGGAGGTGCCGGAGGCGATCACCGTCACCGTGTTCAAGGTGCCGGGCGAGACCAACACCGACGACCTCTCGCCGGCCGGCGACGCCTGGAGCCGCCCCGACATCCCGCTGCACGCCAAGGCGATGCTGAAGAACCGGATGGAGGACGGGCTCGGGACCATCGAGACGCTCAAGGAGAAGGGGCACCCCGTGGCCTACGTCGGCGACGTGGTCGGCACCGGCTCGTCGCGCAAATCCGCGACCAACTCGGTGCTCTGGCTGATGGGCAACGACATACCCCACGTGCCGAACAAGCGCCAGGGCGGGGTGGTGCTCGGCGGCAAGATCGCGCCGATCTTCTTCAACACCGTCGAGGACTCGGGCGCGCTGCCGATCGAGTGCGACGTCGATGCCCTCGAGACAGGCGACGTGATCACCATCCGCCCCTACGAGGGCAAGATCACCAACGAGGCCGGCGAGACGGTGTCGACTTTCGAGCTCAAGACCCGGGTGCTGCTCGATGAGGTGCGCGCCGGCGGCCGCATTCCGCTGATCATCGGCCGCACGCTGACCGGCCAGGCCCGCGAGGCCCTCGGCCTGCCGCCGTCAGACGTGTTCCGCGTCTCCGAGCAGCCGGCCGACAGCGGCAAGGGCTACACGCTGGCACAGAAGATGGTCGGCCGCGCCTGCGGCGTCGAGGGCGTGCGCCCCGGTGCCTACTGCGAGCCGAAGATGACCACCGTCGGCTCCCAGGACACCACCGGGCCGATGACCCGTGACGAGCTCAAGGAGCTGGCGTGCCTCGGCTTCTCGGCGGACCTGGTGATGCAGAGCTTCTGCCACACCGCCGCCTACCCGAAGCCGGTCGACGTCAACACCCACAAGACCCTGCCGCAGTTCATCCAGCAGCGCGGCGGCGTCGCGCTGCGCCCCGGTGACGGCGTCATCCACTCGTGGCTGAACCGCATGCTGCTGCCCGACACCGTCGGCACCGGCGGCGACTCGCACACCCGCTTCCCGATCGGCATCAGCTTCCCGGCCGGTTCCGGGCTGGTCGCGTTCGCCGCGGCGATCGGCGTGATGCCGCTCGACATGCCGGAGTCGGTGCTGGTCCGCTTCAAAGGCGAGCTGCAGCCCGGCATCACGCTGCGCGACATGGTCAACGCCATCCCGTACCAGGCGATCCAGGACGGGCTGCTGACCGTCGAGAAGAAAGGCAAGAAGAACATTTTCTCGGGCCGCATCCTCGAGATCGAGGGGCTGCCGGACCTGAAGGTGGAGCAGGCGTTCGAGCTCTCCGACGCCTCGGCCGAGCGCTCCGCCGGCGGCTGCACGATCCGGCTCAACGAGGAGCCGATCATCGAGTACCTCCGCTCGAACGTGACGCTGCTGCGCTGGATGATCCGCGAGGGCTACGGCGACGCCGACGCGCTGGCGCGCCGCGCCGACGCGATGGAGGCGTGGATCGCCGATCCGCAGCTGCTCGAGCCCGACGCCGACGCCGAGTACGCCGCGGTGATCGAGATCGACATGAACGAGATCAAGGAGCCGCTGCTCGCGTGCCCCAACGATCCCGACGACGTCAAGCCGCTCTCCGAGGTGATGGGCACCAAGATCGACGAGGTCTTCATCGGCTCGTGCATGACCAACATCGGCCACTTCCGCGCCGCCGGCAAGGTGCTCGAGACCTCCGACGACCAGGTCGCCACGCGGATGTGGATCGCCCCGCCGACGCGCATGGACGAGAGCCAGCTGGTCGACGAGGGCTACTACAGCACCTTCGGCAAGGCCGGCGCGCGCATGGAGATGCCGGGCTGCTCGCTCTGCATGGGCAACCAGGCCCGCGTCGCGCCGGGCTGCACCGTGGTCTCGACCTCGACGCGCAACTTCCCCAACCGCCTCGGGCTCGGCGCCAACGTCTACCTCGCCTCGGCGGAACTCGCTGCCGTCGCGGGACGGATGGGCAAGCTGCCGACGCCGGAGGAGTACCTCGAGCAGGTCCAGGGGCTGGCCGGGGTGCGCGACGAGGTCTACCGCTACCTCAACTTCGACCGGATCGAGAGCTACCAGGCCGCCGCCGAGGAGGCCGGTTCCTCGGCCTGACCAGGCTTTCCCGGCGGAGACCCCGGAGGGCCGGCACCGCCTGCCGGCCCTTTCTTTTTTCGGCCGAACACTGACCCGGGAAGCGACGTGCCGGGCCGGGGCCGCGAGAAGGCATCGGCGCGAGCGAACGTGACCTCCGTTCCGTCGATCGTGGGGCGGGGATGCTTCCCCGTGACCCGGTGAGCGCGGCAAGCTCGCCGCTCGCACGCGGTTGTCATGGTCTGGACTAGACTGGCAGTTCGGCCGTGGACCCCGGTGCGATCGCCAGTCACCCGTGATCTCCCGCCCCTTCAGGGAGGGAGTGATCCACCGGTCTAACTGCCGTCCCCACGGCCGGTCACGGAGAGGCTCG
>JAWVZO010000155.1:0-6047 GCA_033722135.1 Gammaproteobacteria bacterium
CGCCGGTACGCGCTACAGTCGGGATCACACCCCGAGCAGGAACCCGCCATGGCCATGGTCTACGCCGTCTCCGGCGTCATCCCCGTCATCGACCCGGAGGCGTTCGTCCACCCGACCGCGGTGCTGATCGGCGATGCCATCGTGGGACCGGGCTGCTTCGTCGGCCCGGGCGCAGTGCTGCGCGGCGACTTCGGCCGCATCGTCATGGGCCCGGGCAGCAACGTGCAGGACAACTGCGTGCTGCACAGCTACCCCTCGGGCGACTGCGTCGTCGAGGCCGACGGCCACGTGGGCCATGGGGCGATCCTCCACGGCTGCACCGTGGGACGCAACGCGCTGGTCGGCATGCAGGCGGTGGTCATGGACCACGCCGTGCTCGGCGAAGAGAGCATCGTCGCGGCGCTCAGCTTCGTCCGCGCCGACTTCGAGGTGCCGCCGCGCACGCTGGTCGCCGGCATCCCGGCCCGGGTGCTGCGCGATCTCGACGACACCGACGTCGCCTGGAAGAGCCGGGGAACGAAGGAGTACCAGGAGCTTGCCCGACGCAGCCTGGCCACGCTGCTGCCGGCCGAGCCGCTGGCCGAGGTCGAGCCCGACCGGCCTCGGGTGTACGACGGCCAATACGAGCCGCTGCACGCCGCGCGCGGGAAATGAGCGCGCGACGCGCCGACGCGCACCTCGCCGCCAGCGACCCGGTGCTCGCCCGGGTCGTCGCCGAGACCCGCCTCGCGCCGCGCACCTCCGCGCAGGAGCCCTACCAGGCGCTGCTGCGCGCCGTGCTCGCCCAGCAGGTCTCCAAGCAGGCCGCCGACGCGATCGAGCGGCGCTTCCTCGACCTCTTCCCGCGCCGGCGGCCGACTCCCGCGGCGCTGCTGCGCACCGACCCGGAGCGGCTGCGCGAGGTCGGCCTGTCGCGCCAGAAGGCGGGTTACGTGACCGCCGTCGCCGAGGCGGCCCGCGGCGGGCGCCTGGCGCGCGGCCGCCTCGAGAAGCTCGACGACGAGGCCGTGCTCGAGCGCCTGACGGCGATCCGCGGCATCGGCCGCTGGACCGCGGAGATGGTGCTGATCTTCTCGCTCGACCGCCCCGACGTCTTCCCCGCCGACGACGTCGGCATAGAGCGGGCCATGGAGCGCCTCTACCCGCTGCCGCCGCGGGGCCGCGCACGGCGGGCGGCGATGCGCGCCATCGCCGCGCCGTGGTCGCCCTGGCGCAGCCGCGCCTGCCGCTACCTCTGGGCCTGGCGGCGCAACGCGCCGACGTGAGCTTTTCGGTTCCGGCGTGGTCCTAACGGGTAGCGACCGCGCCGACCCGCGCCCCTCGCCACCGGAGAACCTCATGAACCGAACCGCCCGCCTGCTCCTGCCGCTCGCGCTCCTGCTGGGCCTCGTCCTGCCCGCCGCCGCGGCGCCCCTGACCACCTTCGACGGCGAACCCGCCGACCTCGCGAATCACACCGGCCAGGGCCAATGGACCGTGGTCAAGATCTGGGTCTCGGATTGCCCGGTGTGCAACTCGAAGGCCCACCGGTACGTCGCCTTCCACGCGGCGCACCGCGACCACGACGCGACCATGCTCGGTATCAGCCTCGACGGGCGCGACCACCTTGCCGACGCCGAGGCGTTCGTCGCGCGTCACGGGCTCAACTACCCCAACCTGATCATCGACCTCGAGGGAGGCATGCGGCTTTTCCACGAGCTGACCGGGACGCCGCTGAACGGCACCCCGGCGTTCCTGCTCTACTCGCCCGAGGGCGAACTGGTCGCGCAGCAGGTGGGTGCCGTGCCGGTCAACCTGGTCGAGACCTTCATCGGCAGCAGCATCGCCACGGGTGACGGCGATGGCTGATCCCGGAATCGCGAATCCCGAAGAGTTGCTGCGCTTCTGGTTCGGCGACGAGGCCAAGCCGCGGTGGTTCGACTCGACGCAGGCCTTCGACGACCTGCTGCGCGACCGCTACCTGACCACCTGGGAGGCAGCGCGCGACGGGGCGCTCGACGCCTGGGCGGCGACGCCGCGCGGGGCGCTCGCACTGGTGATCGTGCTCGACCAGCTGCCGTTGAACATGTTCCGCGACAGCCCGCGCAGCTTCGAGACCGAAGCGGCCGCCCGCGCGGTGGCCGAACAAGCGATCGCGAAAGGCTTCGACCGGAAACTCGACGACGAGGAGAAGGGCTTCCTCTACATGCCGCTGATGCACAGCGAGTCGCTCGATGACCAGGAACGCGCCGTCCGGTTGTACCGCGAGGCCGGCCTCGACACCCGCTGGCCAGAGCACCATCGCGGGATCATCCGCCGCTTCGGCCGCTTCCCGCACCGCAACGCCATCCTCGGGCGCGAGAGCACCCCCGAGGAGCAGGCCTGGCTCGACTCGGACGAGGCATTCACGGGCTGATGCCGGGCGCACCGACGCTGATCCTGAAGGCCGGGCAGAAGCTCGACACCCTCGCCGGTCATCCCGGCGACTTCGAGGACTGGATCGCCGCGGGTCTCGGCGGGCACGCGGACGAAGTGGTCACCGTCGACGTCCGTGCCGCGCCGCCGCTTCCGTCGCCCGGCAACTGCGCCCGCGTGCTGGTCACCGGCTCGGCGGCGATGGTCAGCGACCGCGAGCCGTGGGCCGAGGCGACCGCCGCGTGGCTGCGCGAAGCGGTCGCTGCCGGTACGCCGGTACTCGGTATCTGCTTCGGCCACCAGCTTCTCGCGCACGCCCTCGGCGGCGAGGCCGGCTGGAACCCGAACGGCGTCGAGGTGGGCAGCGTCGAGGTCAAACAGACGCCGGCCGCAGGCGACGACCCCCTGCTCGGCGGCCTGCCCACCCGTTTCATGGCGAACATGAGCCACCGGCAGTCGGTGCTCGTGCTACCGGACGGGGCCGTGCGCCTTGCGCACTCGGCGCTCGATCCCAACGCGGCGTTCCGTTTCGGCGATCGGGCCTGGGGCGTGCAGTTCCACCCCGAGTTCGACGCCACGGTGACCCGGGCCCACGTCGACTGGTACCGGCCTGCGCTCGCCGAGCGCGGCGCCGACGCCGGGGCACTGCTCGCGGAGGGCGTCGAGACGCCGCTGAGCCACGGCCTGCTCGCTCGGTTCGCCGCGATCGCCTGACCGCCCGTCCCGGTTCACTCCTCCATCCCGTGCCTGGCCCCGGCGCGGCGCCGGACCGAGTCGGGTCAGGGGTTCGCCTTTGCCGGTGCGGCGTTCAGCCGCGCCAGCGGTCGCTCGTTGATCGGCAGGTGGATGAACGCGGCGAGCAGGCCGAGCGCGACGCCGGCCCACCAGATCGCGTCGTAGGAACCGGTGGTGTCGTAGAGCCGGCCGCCGAGCCAGACGCCGAGGAAGCTGCCGAGCTGGTGGCTGAAGAAGACCACCCCGAACAGCGTTGCCATGTAGCGCACGCCGAACACCTGGGCGACGATGCCGGTGGTCAACGGCACCGTCGACAGCCAGAGGACGCCCATCGCCCCGGCGAACAGGTAGATCGTCACCGGACTCTTCGGCGCGAGGAGCAGTGCGGTGATGCAGACCGCGCGCGCGAAGTAGATGAACGCCAGGCCGCCCTTCTTGCTGAACCGCTGTCCGACCGCGCCCGACGCGAACGAGCCGACGATGTTGAACAGGCCGATCAGGGCGATCGCATAGGCGCCGACCTCAGCGCCGAGACCGAGGTCGGCGACGTAGGCGGGAAAGTGCACGGTGATGAACGCGACGTGGAAGCCGCAGACGAAGAAACCGGTCGTCAGCAGCACGTAGCCGCGGTGGGCCAGCGCCTCGCGCAGCGCCTCGCGGACGGTCTGCTCGCTCGGGGCCTCGCCCTTGACCTCGGTCGCGCCCGGCAGGACGAACGCGAGCGGGACGATCAGCAGGGTCGCGGCGCCTAGCCACAGCAGCGCCGGCTGCCAGCCGAGCGCGGCGATGCCGGCCTGGCCGAGCGGCGAGAAGACCACCTGGCCCATCGAGCCCGACGCGGTGCCGAGGCCGAGCACCAGCGAGCGCTTCTCGGGGCCGACCACCCGGGCCATCGCGGCGAGCGCCAACGAGAAGGCCGTGAAGGCGACGCCGAGGCCGCTCAGCACCCCGCCCGCGAGGTGCAGCAGCACGACCGACTCGGTCATGGCCATGCCCCACAGCCCGAGGGCGTACATCGCGGCGCCGGCGTAGAGCACCCGACTCGGCCCGTAGCGGTCGGCGAGCATCCCCGCGACCGGCACGCCGAAGCCCCAGAAGAGGTTCTGGATCGCCAGCGCCAGGCCGAAGGTCTCGCGGTTCCAGCCGCGCGCCAGGGTCATCGGCTCGAGGAACAGGCCGAGCGCGGAGCGTGGCCCGAAGCCGAGCATCGCGATCAGGCAGCCGGCGACGAGCACCACCGCCGGGGTGCGCCAGTCGCTGCGTGCCGCATCGTTCATGCCGTTGCCTCCCGTGGCGTCGCCGTCAGTGGCCGAAGACCAGGCAGGTGGTGCTGCCGCGCGCCAGGACGCGTCCTGCCCCGTCGGTCAGCGCCCCCTCGGCAACGCCGACGCGGCGACCGACCCGGACCACCCGGCCCTCGGCGGCCACCGGCCCGGTCGCCTCGGTGATCGGCCGCAGGATGTCGATCTTGAACTCCAGTGTGGTGTAACCGGTGCCGGCCGGCAGCGTCGAGTGGACCGCGCAGCCCATGCAGGAGTCGAGCAGCGTCGCCGGCCAACCGCCGTGCACGGCGCCGAGCGGATTGTAGTAGTCGAGCGACGGCGTCGCGCGGAACACCACGCGCCCGGTCTCGACCTCGGCGAGCTGGAAGCCGAGCGTGCGGGCCATCGGCGGCGCGGGCAGCTCGCCGTCGCGTATCGCGACGAGGAAGTCGTGACCGCTCAGGGCCTGCAGGCGTTCCGTCGGCGCGAGGCCGAACTGGCGATCCGGATCCGTGTTGGACATCACTCGGCTCCAGGGCTAGGATAAGTGCATATGCACTAGTGTATTTACACATTCATTCCCGATGGAAGTCAACCGGACAGGATCCGCACCGCACGCGACGCCGTGCACCTGCGCGTCGCTCCGCAGGACGGCACGCGCCGTCTCGCGTCTCTACGACCGGGCGCTGCGCCCGGCGGGTGTCGGCGTGAACCAGTTCACGATCCTCGCCAACGTCGTGCGCGAGGGAGGGCTGTCGATCTCCGGACTCGCGGAGCGGCTGGAGATGGATCGCACCACGCTGACCCGCAACCTGCGGCCGCTGGTGCGTGCCGGCTGGGTCCTGGTGGCCACCGGCAGCGACCGGCGCCAGCGGGCGGTCGGACTGACCCGGGCCGGGCGCGAGGTCCACGACCGGGCCTACCCGCTATGGCAGGCGGCCGAGCGCCGCATGCGCGAGGCGCTCGGGCCGGAGGCGGGCGAACTGCGTCGCCTGCTCGACGCCACGCTCCGGCGGACCGCCGGGGGGTGATCGCCGGCGGGGCGAAATCCACATCCGGGTTTGTCACCGAAAGGGATGTCGCATGCAGTCGTCGGACCGGAAACCGAACCACGGGGCTGTCGCGTCTTTATGTCGGGCTTAAGCCCGACCTACGAGTACCCCTGGCATCCTGGTGTTGGTCGGGCTTCAGCCCGACACCCCCGTGACCTGCGCCGCCGCCTCGCGCGCCGCGCGACGGCGCGCCCTGCGCGCCAGCGACCAGCCCATGAACAGCCGGAACAGCAGCGGCACGACGAGCAGCGTCAGCACCGTCGAGAAGATCAGTCCCCAGACGATCGCGGTGGCGACCGGCCCCCAGAGCAGCGACTCGCCGCCGAGCCCGGTGGCGAGCGAGAAGAGCCCGGCGACGGTGGTCAGCGAGGTGATCAGGATCGGGATCACCCGCCGCCGCGCGGCGTAGAGCGTCGCGTGCAACGGGCTCATGCCCATGCGCAGCCGCTCATTCCCGGCACTGATCAGGACGATCGCGGCGTTCACGGCGATGCCCGACAGCGCCACGATACCGTAGAGCGTGAACAGGCTCAGCGGGTTGCCGGTGATGTAGAGACCGAGGATCACCCCGGTGAAGGCCATCGGCACCGTCACCAGGATCATC
>JAWVZO010000156.1:0-6012 GCA_033722135.1 Gammaproteobacteria bacterium
GGCGCTGCTCGCCGACCTCAAGCGCATCAAGCCGTCGGCCTCGAAGGGCCAGTACATGCGCCGGGTGACGCTCTCCAGCACGATGGGGCCGGGCGTGCCGGTCGACCAGGCGTCGCTGGACGTCTAGCCGGACCCGGGACCGCCGGTCCCGGGAAAGACTTTGGGGCGCCGACCGCGGGCGGCGGCCGTCAAAGACCGCAGGCGCTCCCCCGGGGGGCTTAATCGGTGAATACCGGCCTGCGCAGACGGTGCAACCGGATTCAGGAATGTTCCTGGTGACGGACACCGTTAAGCGTGGACTCCACCTCCGGGTGGCGTCCGTCACAAGGGAAGCAGCCACGGTCCGACCGGGCTGCGATTTAGAGGTGTAACCAGGTGAGTCTGACATACGAGCAGAAAAAGGCCGTCGTCGCCGAAGTCGCCGAGGTCGCCGCGGGGGCCCACTCCCTCGTCGCGGCTGAGTACAGCGGCCTCACCGTCGAGCAGCTGACCGAACTGCGCCGGGAGAGCCGCAACGCCGGCGTCTACCTGCGCGTGGTGAAGAACACGCTGGCCCGGCGGGCCTTCGACGGGACCGAGTTTGCCTGCGTCAGCGACCAGCTGGTGGGTCCGTTGATCCTCGCCTTCTCTCAGGCCGACCCGGGAGCGGCGGCACGCGTCATCAAGGACTACAGCAAGAAGAGCGACAAGCTCGTCGTCAAGCTGGTGTCCATCGGTGGCCAGTCGCTGCCCGCTTCCGACCTCGAGCGACTGGCCTCGTTGCCGTCCCGCGAGGAGGCCCTGAGCATGCTGCTTGGCGTGATGAAGGCGCCGATCGAGAAGTTCGTCCGCACGCTGGCCGAGCCGCACGCCAAGATGGTGCGCACGGTCGCCGCGGTCCGTGACCAGAAGCAGGCTGCCTGACATTCATTAGAAACCGGAGCCCGCGGTAGCCCCGCAGGCATCCCCAACTGGAGTAATCGAGATGGCTGTGTCCAAAGAAGAGATTCTCGAAACGATCGGCAACATGAGCGTGATGGAGGTCGTTGACCTGATCTCCATGATGGAAGAGAAATTCGGCGTCTCCGCCGCGGCCCCGGTCGCCGCGGCGCCGGCGGCGGCCGGCGGCGGCGAAGCCGCTGCCGCGGCCGAGGAGCAGACCGAGTTCGACGTCATCCTGACCGGCTTCGGCGACAAGAAGGTCGGCGTGATCAAGGCGGTGCGCGGCATGACCGGCCTGGGCCTCAAAGAGGCCAAGGACCTGGTCGAGGGCGCGCCCAGCCCGGTCAAGGAAGGCGTGAGCAAGGAAGATGCCGAGAAGATGAAGGCGGAGCTCGAGGAAGCCGGCGGCACCGTCGAACTCAAGTAAGCCGGTCTTGTCACCTAGACAGGACCAGCTTCTCGGAACGGCTGGCGGCTCCGTGCCGCCGGCCTTTTCCCGTTTCCGGTCGGCCGCTACGGCGGTCTGACCGCGCCCGGGACCGCACCCGGGCTGGCACAGGTAGGCGACCCAAGCCGAGGAAGATCGATGGCCTATTCATTCACCGAGAAGAAACGCATCCGCAAGGATTTCGGCAAGCGCCTGAGCGTGCTCGAGGTGCCGCCGCTGCTGGATATCCAGCTCGGCTCCTACCGCGAGTTCCTGCAGGCCGACGCCACGATCGACGACCGCCTCGACCAGGGGCTTCACGCGGCGTTCAAGTCGGTGTTCCCGATCGTCAGCTACTCAGGCAACGCCAGCCTCGAGTACGTCAACTACCGCCTCGGCAAGCCGCTGTTCGACGTCAAGGAGTGCGGCCTGCGCGGCATGACCTACGCCGCTCCGCTGCGCGTCAAGGTGCGCCTGATCATCTACGACAAGGACGCCCCCGGCACGCCGAAGCCGGTCAAGGACATCCGCGAGCAGGACGTCTACATGGGCGAGCTGCCGCTGATGACCGAGAACGGCACGTTCATCATCAACGGCACCGAGCGGGTCATCGTCTCGCAGCTGCACCGCTCGCCGGGCGTGATCTTCGAGCACGACAAGGGCAAGACCCACTCCTCGGGCAAGCTGCTGTTCTCGGCGCGCGTGATCCCCTACCGGGGCTCGTGGCTCGATTTCGAGTTCGACCACAAGGACGCGCTGTTCACCCGCATCGACCGGCGCCGCAAGCTGCCGGCCACCGTGCTGCTGCGGGCGCTCGGCTACGACACCGAGCAGATGCTCGAACTGTTCTTCGACTTCGACCACTTCACGATCAAGGGCGAGACCATCAAGCTGGCGCTGGTGCCCGAGCGCCTGCGCGGCCAGAACATCACCTTCGACGTCAAGGGCCCGCGCGGCAAAGTGCTGCTCGAGGCCGGCTCGCGGGTCACCGCGCGCCACGTGCGCGAGCTCTCCGAGGCTGGCGTCAAGAGCATCGACGTCCCGGGCGAGTTCCTGGTCGGCAAGGTGCTGGCGAAGAACGTCGTCGACACCGAGACCGGCGAGCTGGTCGCCGCGGCCAACGACGAGATCACCGAGGAGCTCCTCGCCAGCCTGCTCGAGTCGGGCGTCGGCGAGCTGCACACGCTCTTCATCAATGACCTCGACCGCGGGCCCTACATCTCCGACACCCTGAAGCTCGACCCGTCGACCTCGCAGCTCGAGGCGCTGGTCGAGATCTACCGCATGATGCGGCCCGGCGAGCCGCCGACCAAGGACGCCGCCGAGACGCTGTTCAACAACCTGTTCTTCGAGAGCGACCGCTACGACCTCTCCGCGGTGGGGCGCATGAAGTTCAACCGGCGCGTCGGCCGCAAGGAGATCGAAGGTCCCGGCATCCTCGACAGCGACGACATCATCGCGGTGATCCGCACGCTGATCGACATCCGCAACGGCAACGGCACCGTCGACGACATCGACCACCTCGGCAACCGCCGCGTGCGCTGCGTCGGCGAGATGGCCGAGAACGCCTTCCGCGTCGGCCTGGTGCGCGTCGAGCGCGCGGTCAAGGAGCGCCTGAACCTGGCCGAGTCCGAGGGGCTGATGCCGCAGGAGCTGATCAACGCCAAGCCGGTCTCGGCCGCGGTGAAGGAGTTCTTCGGTTCCAACCAGCTCTCGCAGTTCATGGACCAGAACAACCCGCTCTCCGAGGTGACCCACAAGCGGCGCATCTCGGCGCTCGGGCAGGGCGGCCTGACCCGCGAGCGCGCCGGCTTCGAGGTTCGCGACGTGCACCCGACCCACTACGGCCGGGTCTGCCCGATCGAGACGCCTGAAGGACCGAACATCGGCCTGATCAACTCGCTCGCCGTCTACGCGCGGACCAACAAGTACGGCTTCCTCGAGACGCCCTATATGAAGGTCGAGGACGGCCGGATCGTGCGCGACAAGGGCGGCAACGTCACCATCGACTACCTGTCGGCCATCGACGAGGCCGAGTTCGTCATCGCCCAGGCCAACGCGACTCTCGACGACAAGGGCACCCTGATCGACGAGCTCGTCACCTGCCGTCACCAGAACGAGTTCACCATGTCCACGCCCGACCGCGTCGAGTACATGGACGTCTCGCCTAAGCAGATCGTCTCGGTGGCCGCGGCGCTGGTGCCGTTCCTCGAGCACGACGACGCCAACCGCGCGCTGATGGGCTCGATCATGCAGCGCCAGGCGGTGCCTACGCTGCGCGCCGAGAAGCCGCTGGTCGGCACCGGCATGGAGCGCGTCGTCGCCACCGACTCGGGCGTGACCGTGGTCGCCGAGCGCGGCGGCCTGGTCGACTCGGTCGACGCCGGGCGCATCGTGGTGCGGGTCAACGACGACGAGACGCTCCCGGGCGAGCCGGGCGTCGACATCTACAACCTGGTCAAGTACACCCGCTCGAACCAGAACACCTGCATCAACCAGCGCCCCCTGGTGAACATCGGCGACCAGATCGCCCGCGGCGACGTGCTCGCCGACGGCCCGTCGACCGACATGGGTGAGCTCGCGCTCGGCCAGAACATGCTGGTCGCGTTCATGCCGTGGAACGGTTACAACTTCGAGGACTCGATCCTGATCTCGGAGCGGGTCGTCGAGGAGGACCGTTACACGACGATCCACATCGAGGAGCTGACCTGCGTGGCGCGCGACACCAAGCTCGGCGCCGAGGAGGTCACCGCCGACATCCCGAACGTCGGCGAGGCCGCTCTGGGCAAGCTCGACGAGGCCGGCATCGCCTACATCGGCGCCGAGATGAAGCCGGGCGACATCCTGGTCGGCAAGGTGACGCCGAAGGGCGAGACCCCGCTGACTCCCGAGGAGAAGCTGCTGCGGGCGATCTTCGGCGAGAAGGCTTCGGACGTTAAGGACACCTCGCTGCGCGTCCCGTCGGGCATGGACGGCACGGTGATCGACGTCCAGGTCCTGACCCGCGACGGGATCGAGAAGGACGCGCGCGCGCTGGCCATCGAGTCGGCCGAGCTGGCCCGGGTCAAGAAGGACCTCAACGACCAGTTCCGCATCATGGAGGAGGACGTCTACCACCGCATCGAGCGCTTGCTGGTCGGCAAGGTGGCCGCTGGCGGGCCGAACAAGCTCAAGGACGGCGACCGGATTACCAAGGGCTACCTCGCCGATCTCGACCGCGACCGCTGGTTCGAGATCCGCCTGCGCAACGACGACGCGAACGACCAGCTCGAGGCCGCGGCCGAGCAGCTGCGCGCCCAGCGCGAGGATTTCGACCAGCGCTACGAGGAGAAGAAGCAGAAGATCACCAGCGGCGACGACCTTGCCCCCGGCGTGCTGAAGATGGTCAAGGTCTACCTCGCCGTGAAGCGCCGCCTGCAGCCCGGCGACAAGATGGCCGGCCGCCACGGCAACAAGGGCGTCATCTCGACCATCGTCCCGGTCGAGGACATGCCCTATATGGACGACGGCACCCCGGTCGACGTGGTGCTCAACCCGCTCGGCGTGCCGTCGCGCATGAACGTCGGCCAGGTGCTCGAGACGCACCTCGGCTGGGCGGCGAAGGGCGTCGGCCAGCGGATCGGCAAGATGCTCGACGCGCAGGCCAAGATCGCGGAACTCCGCAAGTTCCTCGACGAGCTCTACAACAAGAGCGGCGGGCAGACGGTCGATCTCGACAGCCTGGACGACGAGGAGGTCCTCGAGCTGGCCGGCAACCTGCGCAGCGGCGTGCCGATGGCCACGCCGGTGTTCGACGGCGCCAACGAGGAGGAGATCAAGGGGCTCCTGAAGCTCGCCGGACTGCCCGAGAGCGGCCAGGCGGAACTGTGCGACGGGCGCACCGGCGAAGCCTTCGACCGCCCGGTGACGGTCGGCTACATGCACATGCTCAAGCTCAACCACCTCGTCGATGACAAGGTGCACGCGCGCTCCACCGGCCCGTACAGCCTGGTCACCCAGCAGCCGCTGGGCGGCAAGGCGCAGTTCGGCGGCCAGCGTTTCGGCGAGATGGAGGTGTGGGCCCTGGAGGCCTACGGCGCCTCCTACACGCTGCAGGAGATGCTCACCGTGAAGTCCGACGACGTGCAGGGCCGCACCCGCATGTACAAGAACATCGTCGACGGCGATCACCGCATGGACGCCGGCATGCCGGAGTCGTTCAACGTGTTGCTGAAGGAGATCCGCGCTCTGGGGATCAACATCGAGCTGGAACAGGACTGAGGTCCTGGCCCGGCCACGACGCGAACCCCGGTCACGAGCAGGAGAACGATCTTGAAAGACCTACTGAACCTTCTGAAGAACCAGGGCCAGATCGAGGACTTCGATGCGATCCGCATCGGCCTCGCCTCGCCCGAGATGATCCACTCCTGGTCGTACGGCGAGGTCAAGAAGCCGGAGACGATCAACTACCGCACCTTCAAGCCGGAGCGTGACGGCCTGTTCTGCGCCAAGATCTTCGGTCCGACCACCGATTACGAGTGCCTGTGCGGCAAGTACAAGCGCCTCAAGCACCGCGGCGTGGTCTGCGAGAAGTGCGGCGTGGAGGTGACCCTGTCCAAGGTGCGCCGCGCGCGCATGGGCCACATCGAACTGTCCAGTCCCGTTGCCCATATCTGGTATCTGAA
>JAWVZO010000157.1:0-5925 GCA_033722135.1 Gammaproteobacteria bacterium
CGCGAGCTGACCGACAGCGACCTCGCGGGCCACCGCCAGGTGGTGGTGCGCGACACCGGCCTGCACCGCAGCCTCGACGCCGGCTGGCTGGGCGCGGACCAGCGCTGGACGGTGTCGCACCTGCGCACGGCCATCGCCACCATCAGGCGGGGCCTGGCGTTCGCCTGGGTGCCGCGGAACCACGTCGCCGACGAGCTCGCCTCGGGGGAACTGGTGCCGCTCCCGCTGCGCGAGGGGGGTTCGCGGCCAGTCACGCTGCACCTGGTCTACGCCGATCGCGACGGCGCCGGCCCGGCGACCCGCCTGCTGGCCGGGATCCTCGCCGGGCAGGGAAGGGCCGCGTCACGCGCGCCGGCGTAGCGCGGCCGCCGTTGTGAACGGGCGGGCTCGTGCGCACCTGCGTTACGCTGGCGCCGTCGTCGACCCGAAGGAGGCTCCCGATGCCCGCGTTCGTCCGTTCCTACCCGGTCCGCTTCGAGGATTGCGACGGCGCCGGGATCGTCTTCTACCCGCGGCTGGTGCTGCTGGTGAACCGGGTGATCGAGGACTGGTTCGCCGACGGCCTCGGCGTCGACTTCCGCGAGCTGCACGAGGTGCGGAATCTCGCGATCCCGACCGTCGACCTGCACCTGCGCTTCCTTGCCGCGAGCCGGCTCGGCGAACGGCTCGACGTGGCGCTGCAGGTGAAGCGCCTCGGCAGCCGCTCGTTCACGCTCGCCATCGAGACGCGCTGCGGCGACGAGGTCCGGTTCACGGCCGAGAGCGTGCTCGTCTGTGCCGACCAGGTGGCGGAGGGGGTGCGCGGCCGCACGCTGCCCGACGACCTGCGTGCCGGCATGGGGCGGTTCCTGGAGCCGGCTGGCTAGCGCGGGACGCGCCGGGCCAGCCAGCGGTCGAGCTGGTCGGCGAACGCCTTGCGGTCAGCGTTCGACAGCGCCGGCGGGCCGTCGTGGACGACCCCGCTCGAGCGCATGGTCTCCATGAAATCGCGCATGTTGAGCCGCGCGCGCACGTTCTGCCGGGTGTAGAGCTCGCCGCGCGGGTTCAGCGCCAGCGCGCCCTTGTCGATCGCTTCGGCGGCGAGCGGGATGTCGGCGGTGATCACCAGGTCGCCGTCCCGCACCCGGCGGACGATCTCGTTGTCGGCGACGTCGAAGCCGGGCGCGACCACCAGCGCGCGGATGTGCGCTGCGGGCGGGGTGCGCAGCGGCTGGTTGGCGACCAGCGTCAGCGGAATGCCGGTCCGCTCGGCGGCGCGGAACAGGATGTCGCGGATCACCCGCGGGCAGGCGTCGGCGTCGACCCAGATGGCCGGGCCGTCGATGTCAGGCATCCCGCGCCAGTCCCGCGAAGTCGAACAGCCCCGGGTCGGCGAGGCGCGCGGGGTCGACGTTGCGCATGGCGGCGAAGATGTTCTCGACCCGGCCAGGGTGCGCCTGCTCCCAGTCGCGCAGCATCCGCTTGATGGCGACGCGCTCCAGGTCGTCCTGCGAGCCGCAGAGGTTGCACGGGATGATCGGGAAACCGCGCAGCTCTGCGTAGCGGGCGATCTCCGCCTCGGGCGCGTAGGCGAGCGGGCGGATCACTACGTGGCGGCCGTCCTCCGAGCGCAGCTTCGGCGGCATGGCGCCCAGTTTCCCGCCGTGGAACAGGTTCAGGAACAGCGTCTCGACCAGGTCGTCGCGGTGGTGACCCAGCGCGATCTTCGTGATGCCGTGCTCCGCGGCCCAGGCGTAGAGCCGGCCGCGCCGCAGCCGCGAGCAGAGCCCGCACTGGGTCTTGCCCTCCGGCAGCACGCGCTGCACGACGGCGTAGGTGTCCTGCTCGAGAATCGCGTAGGGGATGCCGGTCGACTCGAGGTAGGCCGGGAGCACGTCGGCCGGGTAGCCCGGCTGCTTCTGGTCGAGGTGCACCGCGATCAGCTCGAAGTCGACCGGCGCGCGGCGCTGCAGCAGGCGTAGCACGTCGAGCAGGGTGTGGGAGTCCTTGCCGCCTGAGAGGCAGACCATGACCCGGTCGCCGTCGCCGATCATGGCGAAGTCGGCGATCGCGCGGCCGACGTGGCCGCGCAGGCGCGTCTCGAGTGCCTTGAGTTCGGTGGCGGGATCGATGTGGGCGGGGGCGTCCATGAGGTCGGCCATTCTAGCCGACAGGGCGCGTGCCGCGCCTCCCGCGGTCTATGCTGGAGGCATTCCGCGGCTGCCCGGGAGGCCGCAGATGTCCGCTTCCGCCGCGTCCTCCGTAAGGACCCTGGCCGCCCGGTTCGCCACCTGAACGCCGCGCACCGTGGCGCCCGGGTGAGCGGCGGCGCGTGTGCGGCTATGATGTGCGCGTCACGCCACAGCGAACGGAGGCACCCGGATGGTTCGACGGGCACGTAGCGAAGGGAATCGGGCCGAGACGACGCGCATGCGGGCATGGTGGCTGCTGCCTTTGCTGCTCCTGACGGGGCTCGCGGTCCGCGCCGCCACGTTCGAGGAGGGCTTCGACGCCTACCAGTCGGGCGAACACCAGCGCGCACGCGAGATCTGGGAACGTGCCGCGGCGAACGGCGACAGCCGGTCGATGTTCTCGCTCGGCTCGCTCTACATGCGCGGCACCGGCGTCGCGCAGAGCGCCGAGGACGCCTACGCCTGGTTCCTGCGCGCCGCCGAGGTCGGCCTGCCGCAGGCGCAATACAACGTCGCCTTCATGCTCGAGCAGGGCAACGGCGTCGACAGCGACCCGGCGAGCGCGCTGCGCTGGTACGAGAAGGCCGCCAAGGCAGGGCTGCCCCAGGCCCAGGCCGCCTACGCCTCGCGCCTGTGGGACGGGCGCGGAACCGAGGCCGATCCGGTGCTCGCGGCACGGTTCTTCGAGTCGGCCGCGCGCCAGGGGCATCCCGAGGCGCAGAACAGCCTCGGCACCATGCTCGAGAACGGCATCGGCGTCGCGCCCGACCCGGGCCAGGCCGCGCTCTGGTACGAACGCGCCGCGCTGCAGGGGGTCCGCGACGCCCAGGCCAGCCTGTCGCGGCTCTACCGCGAGGGACGCGGCATTACGGCGAACGGCGAGCGGGCGGACTACTGGGCTGCCCGGGCCCGCGGCGAACGCGAGGAGGAGCCTCCCCCGGGGACGATGGTGGCCGTCGCGCCCCGCCAGGAACCGGCGGCGCCGCGCGCGGAGGAGCGCAAGGCGCCCG
Organism: Gammaproteobacteria bacterium; assembly: GCA_033722135.1. Classification (GTDB taxonomy): domain Bacteria; phylum Pseudomonadota; class Gammaproteobacteria; order QNFN01; family QNFN01; genus QNFN01. The sequence goes on from JAWVZO010000157.1 coordinate 3,182, forward strand.
CACCCGCCGTCACGGCCCGGGCCGAACCCGCCGCGCCGAAGCCGGCGGAACCGGCCCGCGCGGCGCCCGGTAAGACGGCCGACGCCGCGTCCGCGAGCGCGGCGGAAGCGCCGCGGGAGCGGGTCGCCACCGCCCCCCGGCAGGCCGCTTCGACGGTCCGACTCGATGCGACACCGCCCCCCGCCGAGGCACCGCGCGAACCGCAGACCTGGTTCGACGCCGCGCCTGCCGGCCACTACACCGCCCAGCTGATCGGCAGCAGCAACCCCGACGCGCTCGAGCGCTTCGTCAGCCGCCACGGGCTCGGCGACCGGGCGGCGCTGGTGGAGACCCGCCGCGACGGCAAATCCTGGTTCCTCGTCGTCTACGGCGATTTCGCCAGCCGCGGCGACGCGAACCGTGCGCTGGCCCGGCTGCCCGAGGCGGCGCGCAAGCACGGCGCCTGGGTCCGGACCGTCGGCGAGGTGCGCAAGCTCCGTGTCGGCGGCTGATCCCGTGGCGTCGGGCGGGTCCGCGACGGGCCCCTGCGTTGAGATCACCTACTGCACGCAGTGCCGCTGGCTGCTGCGCGCCGCCTGGATGGCGCAGGAGCTGCTGACCACGTTCGAGCAGGAGCTCGGCGGGGTCAAGCTGGTTCCCGGGACCGGCGGCACGTTCGACGTGCGCGTCGACGGAACGCTGCTCTGGTCGCGGCGCGAGGCGGGGCGCTTCCCCGACATCAAGGAGCTCAAGCAGCGCGTCCGAGACGTCGTCGCGCCCGACCGCGACCTCGGGCACACCGACCGCGCGCGCTCCGGTCCCGACACCTAGCGCGTGGTGTCGTTCGCCTCCGGCCGGGGGGGGGATTCCCGCGACCCCGTGACCGCGCTTTCTGCCGCCGATCGTGTGGCTGCTGCCGCGCCCCGACGCGCGCCGGTCGGTATGATGTGCCGATGGAAAGCTCCACCCCCAACGACCCGCAGGTGGCCGAGGACGAGACCCTGCTGCGGGCGAAGATCAACCTGGAGACCGGGCGGATCGCCTGGCGAGCGCTGCAGGGCTTCTTCGCGGCCGGCGACGTGCTCGTGGTACGTCCCGGGGTGGACCTCGTGGAGGTCGCCGTGCAGATGTCGCAGGACAACAGGGACCGGGTCGCCGCGTGGCTCGAGAGCGGCGAGCTCCGCCCGGTCGACGATGCGCAGGCGCTCGCCTGGTACGAGGCCGAGGCCGAGGTGTGGGCCGTGGTGGTCAAGCCGTTCGTGCTGGTCCAGGACCTGGCCGGACGGTAGACGTGATGCCGACGCGGCGCACCTCGGCGTACCGGAACCCGTGAGCTGACGGAGCACGCGCATGGATGACTCAGACCTGACCCGCCTCGAGGAGCGGCTCGCCCACCAGGAGCACGCGGTCAACGAACTCAGCGACGTGCTGCATCGCCAGCAGCAGCGGCTCGACCGGCTCGAGGCGCTCTGCCGCCAGCTCGGCGACCGGCTGGCCACGCTCCAGCAGGGTGGTGCGGTCGACCCGACCGATGAGAAGCCGCCGCACTACTGAGGCGCTGCTGCTCGTGCTGGCCGACGCCGTACGCGGCCTGCAGGTCGACAGCTGCACGGGACTGCTCGGCGGCAGCACGCGCGGCCGGGTCACGGGCGATGGCGGCATCTTCGCCGGGCGGATCGGGGATCGCTGACGTGGCCGGCGACCGCGCAGACCTCGCCTGGCCGCTCGCGGGGAGGCTTCCGCTCGCCGCCGCGATCGCGCTCGTGCCTTGGCTGCACCTCCTCTCACGTCACCTGGTGCGCTGACGTGGTCGCCCCCCACGACGATCCGACCGGGCGCGAACGGCTCGTGATCTCGAACCGCGTGGCGATCCCGCTGCACGAGATCGAGCTCGCGCCGCTGCGCGCGAGCGGACCCGGCGGCCAGAACGTCAACAAGGTCGCCACCGCGATCCACCTGCGTTTCGACATCGGCGCCTCGTCGCTGCCGGAGGTCTACAAGAAACGGTTGCGGGCGCTGCGCGACCGGCGCGTGACCGGCGACGGCGTGATCGTGATCAAGGCCCAGGCCCAGCGCACCCAGGAGGGAAATCGCGCGGCCGCGCTCGAGCGTCTCGCCGAGCTGGTGCGCAGTGTCGCGACGGTGCCGAAGAAGCGCGTCCCGACGCGCCCGACCAAGGCGTCGAAGAAGCGTCGGCTCGACACCAAGACGCGCCACGGCCGCACCAAGCGGCTTCGCGGCCGGGTCGATGACGACTGATGCGGTCGCACCGCCTCTCCGGGCCCGGCAAGGCTCCCCGCCCGGGCGCCTGATGGAACCGGTCGGGCGCCGCGAACGGCAGCGGGTGCGCACAGCGCAGTCCTGGGAGGAGAGTGGCCGGCTCACGGAGCGTCGCCGCAAGGGTTCCCCGGTGGTGATCCCAAGGCTCGTCCTGCTGCCGTTTTTCTAGAAGGAGAAGGAGGATGGCCGCGATCTTCACCTTCCGGTGCAGCTGCTGCGGCGCACGCCACGAGGGCGCACCCAGCATCGGCTTCGACGTGCCGCACCACTACGCCGAGCTCGACGAGGCCGAGCGTGCGGCGATGGCCCGCCTCGGCAGCGACCTCTGCACCATCGACCACGGCGACCGCCGCGATCACTTCGTGCGCGCCTGCCTGGAGGTCCCGATCGTGGGTCACGACGAGGCGTTCGTCTGGGGCGTTTGGGTCTCGCTCAGCGCGGCCAACTTCGCCCGCTACCGGGAGACCTGGGATGCGCCTGACCCG
>JAWVZO010000158.1:0-5883 GCA_033722135.1 Gammaproteobacteria bacterium
CGCGTTGTCACGCCCCGGCCGCCCCGTCATACTCCCGGCTTACGCCACGGGGGCAGCACATGCAGGTCGACAAGGACCGGGTGGTCACGTTCCACTACCGGCTGAAGAACGACGACGGCGAGGAGCTCGGCCACAGCGGCGAGACGCCGGTCGTCTACCTGCATGGCCACGGCACCCTCGTGCCGGGCCTCGAGGCCGGCCTGGTCGGCCACGCGGCGGGCGAGAAGCTCGCGTTCAGCGTCCCGCCTGACCGGGCCTACGGGCCTCACGCCGACCTGCCGCCGCAGCGGGTGCCGATCAAGCGCCTGCTCGGCAAGGGCCGCCCGGGCCCGGGCGACGTCGTCGCCTACCGGGCCGACGACGGCACGCGTCAGGCCACTGTGGTCAAGGTCGGCCGGTTCAACGTCGACGTCGACCCCAACCACCCGCTCGCCGGGCTGACGCTGCACTTCGAGATCGAGCTGGTCGACGTGCGCGAGGCCACCGCCGAGGAACTGGCCCACGGCCACGCCCACGGCCCCGGCGGGCATGATCATTGAGCACTGAGCACAGGGACCCTCCTACGACATGAGCAACAGCGACACGCGCAACCTGGCGATCTTCTGCGACTTCGAGAACGTCGCCCTCGGCGTGCAGGAGGCGAAGTACGCCGCCTTCGACATCAAGCCGATCCTCGAGCGCCTGCTGCTCAAGGGCAACATCGTGGTCAAGAAGGCCTACTGCGACTGGGCGCGCTACAAGCCGTTCAAGGCGCCGATGCACGAGGCGTCGTTCGAGCTGATCGAGATCCCGCACGTGCGCCAGTCGGGCAAGAACTCGGCCGACATCCGCATGGTCGTCGACGCCCTCGACCTCTGCTACACCAAGGCGCACGTCGACACCTTCGTGATCGTCAGCGGCGATTCCGACTTCTCGCCGCTGGTCAGCAAGCTGCGCGAGAACAACAAGCTGGTGATCGGCGTCGGCGTCAAGCAGTCGACCTCCGAGCTGCTGACCTCGAACTGCGACGAGTTCATCTACTACGACGACCTGGTCCGCGAGAGCGGCAAGAAGCGGCGCGCGCGGCGCAAGGCGCCGGCGGAGAAGGGCGGGCGCAAGGCCGCGGCGAAGAGTGAGGAGGAGACCGGCCAGGAGGCGATCGACCTGGTGCTCGAAACCATCGAGGCGCTGTTCGAGGAGCGCGGGGCCGAGGAGAAGATCTGGGGCTCGATGGTCAAGCAGACCCTGAAGCGGCGCCAGCCCGGCTTCAGCGAGGGCTACCACGGCTTCCGCAGCTTCAACGCCCTGCTCGAGGAGATGCAGACGCGCAAGCTCGTCGAGCTCGAGCACGACGACAAGTCGGGCGGCTACATCGTGCGCGGCTTCGCCCAGGACGAGTAAGCGCTTGATAATCGCCGCCCATGGCATAGGCTGTTAGCTGACGGGCGCGACGCGAACGCACGCCCGCGGCCACGGACACCGGCATGAGCGACGCGACCTACGACGTGCTTTTCTACGGGGTGGTCAAGCCCGGCCACGATCCCGAGCAGGCGCGCGACAACCTCGCGACGCTGTTCAAGGCCGACCGCAGCAAGGTCGACCCGCTCTTCTCCGGCAACGAGGTGGCGATCAAGCGGGGGGTCGACGAGACCACCGCCAAGCGCTACCAGGCGGCCTTCGCCCAGGCCGGGCTGGTCGTGCAGCTGCGCGAGACCGCAACTGCCGCCGGCGACGCGGCCGGCACCGACGGTCCCACCGTGGCCGAGTCCGGCAGCCGCCTGTCGCCGGAATCGGCACCGCCCCCGCCGGCGCCCGACACCGATCACCTGAGCGCGGCCGAGACCGGCGCCGACGTGCTCGAGGGCTACGAACCCGAGCCGCCCCCGCCAGCACCGAACGTCGACCACCTTTCGGCCAGCGGCGACGTGGCGGACCTGCTCGAGGGGGTCGAGCGCGAACCTCCGCCGCCACCGCCCGACATCAGCCACCTGAGCGCGGCGGAGGCCGGCGCCGACGTGCTCGAGGGCTACGCGACGGAGAGCCCGCCACCCGAGGCGCCGGACACCAGCCACCTGAGCACCGCCGAGGCCGGGTCCGACCTGCTGGAGAAGGACGAGGAAGAGACCTCGCCATCGCCGCCGGAGACCGGTCACCTCGGCCTGGCCGACGACGAAACGACGCGCTGACCGGCCGGCGCACCGGCCGGATCGCGTCACGTCGTCAGGGCATCTGGATCCCGCCGCCGCCCGGCATGCCGCCGCCGGGCATCCCGCCACCCGGCATGCCGCCCGCGCCTCCCTTGGGGATGACGATCTGGGACGCGGCGTCGCGCCGGGCCTCCTCGATCTGGCGCGCGGTCTCCTCGAGCTGCACCTCGGCGGCGCCGGCGAACTTCTCGATCGCGTCGGCGAGCGACTCCGCCTCGATCTCGAAGGTCAACGGGATCGCGCCCATCGGCGTGAGCAGCTGGGCCTGGCCGACGTAGACCACCGGCCGCGCGGCATCGTCCTCGCCGTGGCTGTCGACGGGGGTCATGCGGCGGATGGTGCCCACCCGGTTGTCGGTGAAGACCTCCTCGCGGTAGAGCGAATCGGGGTCCATCTTGAGCTCGGGGGACGTCTCTTTGCTCATCTCGGGTTCCGTGGCTTGGTTTCGCAGGATCGGGCAGGGTAGCAGATGGCCCCGGGTCGGGTGAAACGGGCCGTCGTGTTCGCGCCCGGCGCGTCCGCCGCGCGTTCGCCGGACGGTCCCGGGGCGTGGCGCTAGACGCCGAACTCCTCGTAGAGGCCGCGCAGGCCGGCCTTGTGCTCCAGGATCTCCTCGCGGCTCAGCCCGTCGAGCTCGTGCGGGAAGACCAGCCAGCGGTTGCTCTCGTGGACGAAGTAGTCGGGGACCAGGTCGGTCCGGTTGCTGGCGGGCTTGTACCACGGCGTCGCGATGCGCACGTCCCGCGGCATGTTGCGGCGGCAGCGCGCGCGCAGCGCGGTGAGCACCGCCTGCAGGCTCAGGCCGGTGTCGAAGACGTCGTCGACCAGCAGCAGCGGATCCTCGGCGTCGACGTGGCGCACGACGTAGCCGAGGCCGTGGACGCGCACCTCCTTGCCGCGCTGGTTGATGCCGGTGTACGACGAGGTGCGGATGGCGATGTGGTCGGCCCGGACGTCGAACGCCTCGAGAAGCTCCTGCACCGCGATGCCGACCGGGGTGCCGCCGCGCCAGACGCCGACGATGAAGCTCGGCCGGAAACCGCTCTTGAGCACCATCAGCGCGAGGCGGAAGGAGTCCTCCAGCAATTCCTGCGCCGAGATGAAGTGCTTGTCGATCATGCGCGACTCCGTGCCCGGTCGCGGCTAAGCTACCCCGCCCCCGGAACGGCCGCAACCGGGCCACTCCCGGTTCCAGCCCCGACCGGCCGCGACGTGCGCAGGGCGGTCGGCTACCCTGTCGTGATCCCGTCCGCGCCGGACCATGCCGATGAACCTCTTCGAACTCCTCGCGACGCTGCTGACGCTCGCGGCCCTGTTCAGCTACTTCAACCACCGCGTGCTCGGACTGCCGCAGACCATCGGCGTGATGCTCGTCGCGCTGGTGGTCTCGCTCGGCATTCTCGCGCTCGGTCCGCTCGGCGCCGACATCGAGGCCGCCGGCGAGCGGATGCTCCGCGCGGTGGACTTCGACGACACGCTGCTCCACGGCATGCTCGCCTACCTGCTCTTCGCCGGCGCGCTGCACGTCAACCTCGGCGACCTCGCCGGGCAGAGCCGGGTGATCGCGCTGCTGGCCAGCGTCGGCGTGATCGGCGCGACGCTGCTCGCCGCCGGTGCCGCGTGGCTGGTGTTCGGCCTCGTCGGGCTCGAGGTGCCGTGGATCTGGTGCCTGGTGTTCGGCGCGCTGATCGCGCCAACCGACCCGATCGCGGTGCTCGGCATCCTCAAGACCGCCGGCGCGCCGAAGAGCCTGGAGACCAAGATCACCGGCGAGTCGCTGTTCAACGACGGCGTCGCGGTGGTGGTCTTCCTGGTGCTGCTCGGGCTGGCCACGGGCGAGACCGAGGCGACGCCGGGCGCGGTGGCGTGGCTGTTCGTCAAGGAGGCGGTCGGCGGCGCGCTGTTCGGCGCCGCCGCCGGCTGGCTCGCCTACCGCATGCTGGCGACGGTCGACAGCTACCAGGTCGAGGTGCTGATCACGCTGGCGCTGGCCAACGGCGTCTACGCGCTGGCCGAGGCGTGGCACCTGTCGGCGCCGATCGCGATCGTCGTCGCCGGGCTGTTGATCGGCAACCAGGGCCGCCGGCTCGGCATGTCAGAGCGCACGCGCGAGCACCTCGACACCTTCTGGGAACTGGTCGACGAGGTGCTCAACGCCGTGCTCTTCCTGCTGATCGGCCTGGAGCTGCTGGTGCTGACCTTCCGCGGCGAGTACCTGCTCGCCGGCCTGGCGCTGATCCCGTTGGTGCTGCTGGCCCGGCTGGTCAGCGTCGGCCTGCCGGTCGGCGTGCTGCGCGCGCGCCGCTCGTTCAGCCCGCACGTGGTCAAGATCCTGACCTGGGGCGGCCTGCGCGGCGGCATCTCGGTCGCGCTCGCGCTGTCGCTTCCGGAGTCGCCGGTCCGCGATCCGCTGGTCGCGGCGACCTACGTGATCGTGGTGTTCTCGATCCTCGTCCAGGGGCTCACGGTGGGACCGCTGCTCAAGCGTACCGTCGGCGTCGCCGCGCCGCGCGACGCCCATTGACGCCCATTGACGCCGGGTCAGAGGTCGCGGACGTCGACGAAGCTCCCGCTCGGCCGACCGGCCAGCGCGGGCAGCAGATCGGCGATCCGTTCCGCCGCCGCGCGCGGATCGGGCATCGCGTCGGTGCCGCGCGCGTCGCGCAGGCGGCGCAGCGAAGGGTAGCGGGTTGCGTCGGTGCGGGCCGGGTCGCAGAGTTCGGCCTGCATCGCGGTGTCGACCAGGCCCGGGGCAACCGCGAGCAGCTGGCTGTCGGGAAACTCGTGGGCGTAGAGCTGGGTGAGCATGTTCAGCGTCGCCTTGGACAGCGCGTAGGCGCCCCAGCCGCGGTGGCCGTTGACCGCGGCGCCCGACGAGACCAGCACCACCCGGTCCACCGGCAGCGGGCGGGAGAGGAGCCAGTCGAGGATCCGCTTGTTGGCCCAGACGTTGATCCGCATGACCTCCTCGAGGGTGGCGACCGGGGTGTCGGCGAGGTCGCGGATGGGACCGAGCACGCCGGCGTTGAGGATCGCCAGATCGAGCCGCTCGACGCCTTCCAGAAGTTGATCGAGCGCCGGGGCGATGGCATCGGCGTCGCCGAGGTCGCAGGTGACGTCGTGGAGGTCGCCGGCCAACCCGTCGCAGCCTCGGCGGCTCAGGCCGTGCACGGTCCAGCCGCGCGCGAGATAGACCTCGGTGAAGCCGTGGCCGAGGCCGCTGCTGTTGCCGGTGACCAGGACTCGGCCCGTCATCGTTTCGCTCCGCCTGGGGATGGCTCCCATTCTAGACCCCGTTGCCCGGGCCACGGGGTGGTTCCTATAGTCTTGGGTTCCAGGAGCCGACCCGGGAATCCACGATGGCGGAGAAGCCCGTCTGCTGGCGCTGCGGCGCGCCGCTGCGCGACGACCTGCCGCGCATCTTCCCGCGCCTCGAGAAATGCCTCGCATGCGGCAGCGACCTCCACGTCTGCCGGCAGTGCCGTTTCTACGCGCCGCAGTACACCACCAAGTGCAGCCACGACCGTGCCGAGCCGGCGCGCGAGGTCGACGTCGCCAACTTCTGCGCCCACTTCCGTCTGCGCACCGGGGCCTACGCCGGCGGCGCCGACGCCACCGCCAGGGCGCGGGACCGGCTCGACGCGATGTTCGGAGCCGTGGCGCCGGGGACGGACGATGCGGACGGCGAACCCGCACC
>JAWVZO010000159.1:0-5804 GCA_033722135.1 Gammaproteobacteria bacterium
CAGGCCAGGCCGGTGACCTGACCGATCTGGTTCTGGTCCTCGGCCTTGCCGTAGCGGTATTGCGGCACGCCCATGTACTTCTCCAACTGGCGCGTGCCCACGTTGACGTGGTCGATCTTGTCACTCTCGATGATTTCCTTGACCACCTTGCGGGTGATCTTGCCGACGGCCCGCTCCAGATTGCGCACCCCGGCCTCGCGCGTGTAGCGCCGGATGATATCCAGAATCGCGCCGTCGGATACCTTGATCTCGGAGTCCTTCAGACCATTGTTCTTGATCTGCTTGGGCAACAGATAGCGTTTGGCGATGTTGAGCTTTTCATCCTCGGTGTAACCCGGCAGACGGATGACTTCCATGCGATCCAGCAGCGGGGCCGGAATGTTCATCGTGTTGGAGGTGGCGATGAACATCACGTCGGACAGATCGAAATCCACTTCAAGATAATGATCGTTGAAGGTGTTGTTTTGCTCGGGATCCAGCACTTCCAGCATGGCCGAGGCCGGGTCACCCCGGAAATCCGCCGCCATCTTGTCGATTTCATCAAGCAGAAACAGCGGGTTGCGCACGCCCACCTTGCTCATGTTCTGCAGGATCTTGCCGGGCATGGAACCGATGTAGGTGCGACGGTGCCCGCGAATTTCGGCCTCGTCACGCACGCCGCCCAGCGACATGCGCACGAACTTGCGGCCAGTCGCACGCGCGATCGACTGCCCGAGCGAGGTCTTGCCCACGCCGGGCGGACCGACGAGGCAGAGGATCGGGCCCTTGATCTTGCGCACCCGCTGCTGGACGGCGAGGTACTCGAGGATCCGCTCCTTGACCTTCTCGAGGCCGTAGTGGTCGGCCTCGAGCACCGCCTCGGCCTTCGGCAGGTCGCGGATGACCTTCGAGCGTTTCTTCCAGGGCACGCTGACGAGCCAGTCGACGTAGTTGCGCACCACCGTCGCCTCGGCCGACATCGGCGACATCATCTTGAGCTTGTTGAGTTCGGCGGTGGCCTTGGTCTTGGCCTCCTTGCTCATCCCGGCCTTCTCGATCTTCTGCGCGAGTTCCTCGGCCTCGTTCGGGGCGTCCTCGAGCTCGCCGAGCTCCTTCTGGATCGCCTTCATCTGCTCGTTGAGGTAGTACTCGCGCTGGCTCTTCTCCATCTGGCGCTTGACCCGGCCCCGGATGCGCTTCTCCATCTGCAGGATCTCGACCTCGGACTCCATGAGGCCCATGAGGTGCTCGAGGCGCTGCTGGACGTGGCCCATCTCGAGGACGTTCTGCTTCTCCTCGAGCTTGAGGGTCATGTGCGCGGCGATGGTGTCGGCGAGGCGGCCGAGGTCCTCGATCCCCTGCAGCGAGGTAAGGATCTCCGGCGGGATCTTCTTGTTCAGCTTGACGTACTGCTCGAACATCCCCAGCGCCGAGCGCAGCAGCACCTCGGCCTCGCGCTCGACCAGCTGGCCCGTCTCGGCGATGGTCGAGATCTCGGCGGCGAAGTAGGGCTCGGTCGCGACGTAGTCGTGGACCCGTGCGCGGCGCTCGCCCTCGACGAGAACCTTGACCGTGCCGTCCGGCAGCTTCAGCAGCTGCAGGACGGTCGCCAGGGTGCCGATCGGGTGGATGTCGTCGACGGCCGGGTCGTCGATCTCGGCGCTGCGCTGCGAGACCAGCAGGATCTGCTTGTCGTTGCCGAGCGCGTCGTCGAGCGCCTTGATCGACTTGTCACGCCCGACGAACAGCGGGATCACCATGTGCGGGAAAACCACCACGTCGCGCAGCGGCAGCACGGGCGTCACGAAACGCTCGTCCTCGGCGACGGACACGGGGGTTTCTTTGTCGGCCATGGAAGGCTCCTTGGGTCGTTACGCATGGCCCGCGCCCGGGGCGGGCGCGGGGAACAGGGCAGCTCGTCCGGCGCGCAGGTCAGTCCGCGGCGATCCGCTGGCGCTCGATGCCCTCGTAGATCATGTACGGCTTCGACTCGCCGGTCACCACCGACTCGTCGATCACCACCTTGCAGACGTTCTCCATCGACGGCAGGTCGTACATCGTGTCGAGCAGGATCTGCTCGAGGATGGTGCGCAGGCCGCGGGCGCCGGTCTTGCGCTCCATCGCCTTGCGCGCGGTGGCGCGCAGGGCGTCCTCGCGGAACTCGAGCTCGACGCCCTCCATGCCGAACAGCTTGGCGTACTGCTTGGTCAGCGCGTTGCGCGGCTCGGTCAGGATGCGCACCAGCGAGTCCTCGTCGAGCTCCTCGAGGGTGGCGACCACCGGCAGGCGGCCGACGAACTCGGGGATCAGGCCGTAGCGGATCAGATCCTCGGGCTCGACGTGGCCGAGCAGTTCGCCGACGCTGCGCCGGTCGTCCTTCGCCTTGACCTCGGCGGAGAAGCCGATGCCGCCCTTCTCGGAGCGCTGGCGGATGATCTTCTCGAGGCCGTCGAAGGCCCCGCCGCAGATGAACAGCACGTTGGCGGTGTTGACCTGCAGGAACTCCTGCTGGGGGTGCTTGCGCCCGCCCTGCGGCGGCACCGAGGCGACGGTCCCCTCGATCAGCTTGAGCAGCGCCTGCTGGACGCCCTCGCCGGAGACGTCGCGGGTGATCGACGGGTTGTCCGACTTGCGCGAGATCTTGTCGATCTCGTCGATGTAGACGATGCCGGTCTGGGCCTTGTCGACATCGTAGTCGCACTTCTGCAGCAGCTTCTGGATGATGCTCTCGACGTCCTCGCCGACGTAGCCCGCCTCGGTCAGCGTGGTGGCGTCGGCGATGGTGAACGGGACGTTCAGCAGCCGCGCCAGGGTCTCGGCGAGCAGCGTCTTGCCCGACCCGGTGGGGCCGATCAGCAGGATGTTGCTCTTGGTCAGTTCGACCTCGTCGCCCTGCCCGTCGGACTCGGCGTTGAGCCGCTTGTAGTGGTTGTAGACCGCGACGGCGAGCGTCCTTTTCGCGCGGTCCTGACCGATGACATAATCATTCAGTATGTCATTGATTTCCTTAGGCTTGGGAAGGGCGCTGCCCGCCTCGTCGGAGGGGCGCTCCTGCATCTCCTCGCGGATGATGTCGTTGCACAGTTCCACGCACTCGTCGCAGACGTAGACCGACGGCCCGGCGATCAGCTTGCGCACCTCGTGCTGGCTCTTGCCGCAGAACGAGCAGTACAGCAGCTTGCCGTCTTCCTTGCCGTGGGAGTCGTCGCTCATCGGGTCACCCCTCGCTGGTCAGGTACGCGTTCAAGATGCGGACTTTCCCAGCGGAATGCAAGGCCGAGGCCATGACGAGTTGCGCCAGGTCATACGGCCATCCGCCAGCGCGGGAAAGCGGGTCGCAATATCAGGTTGGATCGCCTCCCGGGCGGCGGGTTCCCGCCCGGGAGACGGCGCCGTGATCAGGCTTCCTTGACCGGGTTGCGGGCGGTCAGGACCTTGTCGACCAGGCCGTAGGCCTGGGCCTCCTCGGCGCTCATGAAGTAATCCCGGTCGGTGTCCTTCTTGACCTTGTCGAGGTCCTGACCGGTGTGGTCCGAGAGGATGCGGTTGAGGCGGTCCCGGGTGTTGAGCATCTCCCGCGCGTGGATCTCGATGTCGGCGGCCTGGCCCTGCATGCCCCCGAGCGGCTGGTGGATCATCACGCGCGAATGGGGCAGGCAGAACCGCTTGCCCTTCGCCCCGCCGGCGAGCAGCAGCGCCCCCATGCTCGCCGCCTGGCCGATGCACATGGTGCTGACGTCGGGTTTGACGAACTGCATGGTGTCGTAGATCGACAGCCCCGACGAAACCACGCCGCCGGGCGAGTTGATGTAGAGGTGGATGTCCTTGTCCGGGTTCTCGGCCTCGAGGAACAGCAGCTGGGCGACGACCAGGTTGGCGACGTGGTCCTCGACCGGGCCGACCAGGAAGATGACCCGCTCCTTCAGCAGGCGGGAATAGATGTCGTAGGCGCGCTCGCCCCGCGCCGTCTGCTCCACGACCATCGGCACCAGGCTCATGGCCGTCTCGACCGGGTTGCTCATGCCTCGCTCTCCTGCGTCGGGGCCGCCTGGCCCGGCGGTGTCATCATCTCATCGAAGGGGATCTTCTCGTCGACGACCTTCGCCCGTTCGAGCACCCAGTCAACGACCTGGTCCTCGAGCACGGCCATCTCCACCGAGGAGAGCTGGTCGCGGTTGGAGTAGATCCACTTGATCACCTCCTCGGGATTCTCGTAGCCGCTGGCATGGCTCTCGATCGCCTGGCGCACCCGTTCGGGATCGGGCTGGATCTCGCTGGCCCTGACCAGTTCGCCGACGATCAGGCTCAGCTTCACGCGGCGCTCGGCCTGCTCGGTGAAGAGTTCGCGCGGCAGCCCGCTCTTGGCCTTGACGCCGGTGCGCTGCTGCATCTGCTCGATCATGCCGTCGATCTCCTGCTCGACCAGCGTGCGCGGCACGCTGACGTCGTTCGCCTCGACGAGGCGGTCGAACAGTTCGCTCTTGACGCGACCGCGGGTCGTCTGCTCCAGCTCGCGCGCCATGTTCTGCTTGACGGCGTCGTAGAACGCCTCCCTGCCCCCCTCGTCGATGCCGAACGAGGCGAAGAAGGCGTCGTCGAGTTCCGGCAGGTCCGGCCGGGCGACCGACTTGATCTCGACGGCGAACTGCGCGGGCTTACCGGCCAGCTCCTGGTTCGGGTAGTCGTCGGGGAAGGTCAGGTCGAGCGTGGGGCTGTCGCCGGCCTCGACGCCGACCAGGCCGTCCTCGAAGCCCGGGATCATCTGCCCCGAACCGAGGACCAGCGGATAGTCCTTCGCGTTACCGCCGGGGAAGACCTCGCCGTCGATGCGCCCCTCGAAGCTCAGGGTCACGCGGTCGCCCTCCTGCGCCGGTCGTTCGACCGGCTCCCAGCGGGTGCGCTGGCGACGCATGTTCTCGACCACGCGGTCGACGTCGGTGTCCTCGATGTCCGCCGAGACGCGCCGGACCTCGAGCTCCTCGAGCGGCTTGAGCTCGATGTCGGGATAGACCTCGAACGTCGCGCTGTACTCGAACGGCTCCCCGGGCGCGTCCTGGTTGCGCTCGACCTGGGGACCACCCGCCGGCCGCAGGGCCTCCTTCTGGACGGTCTCGATGAAGCTCGACTGGATCAGCTCGCCGAGGACCTCCTCGCGGACCTGCTTGCCGTACATCTGCCGCACCACGCGGAGCGGCACCTTGCCGGGCCGGAAGCCGTGCACCTTGGTGCGCGGCGCCATCGACTTGAGCCGCTCCTCGACCTGCCCGTCGACCTCCTCGGCCGGAACCTGCACGTGCATCTTCCGCTCGAGGTCGCTGATCTTGTCCACCGATACCTGCATTGATCTTGTCTACCTTGCTGTCTGCGGGCGGGAGGCCTTCCGGCCTGGCCGGCGCCGCGCCGTTGTCGTCGCCCCGCGCTCCGCGGAACGGCACCGGCGCCCTCGCGCGGCCGGTGATGGCTGGTGCGGACGGGGAGACTCGAACTCCCACACCGTGAGGTACTGGCACCTAAAGCCAGCGCGTCTACCAATTTCGCCACGTCCGCGCGAGCCGACCGGGGCCGGGGTCGCCAAACGGTCGATTATACCGGAGCGCGTGGCCGACGATACCCCGTGCGCCGGCCGCGCTCACTGCGCCAGGTCGAGCAACAAGCCGTTCATCCGCTTGACGAAACGGGCCGGGTCGGCGAGCTGGCCGCCCTCGCTGAGCAGGGCCTGCTCGTAGAGGAGCTCCGCCCACTCGGCGAAGCGCGCCTCGTCGCCCTCGGCCTCGAGGCGCGAGACCAACCGGTGGTCGGGGTTGAGCTCGAGCGTCAGCGGCACG
>JAWVZO010000160.1:0-5770 GCA_033722135.1 Gammaproteobacteria bacterium
GCCGGTTCGGGTCGCTCGGGCTGGCGCCCGGCCGGAAGTTCGCCCCGGGTCACGCCTGTCGCTTCGAGTGCCACGACTACGTGGCCGAGCAGCGGCGCGACGGGCCCCGTTCCGTCGGTGACCTGGCGACTTTCCAGCGCGGCAACGCCGTCCACTACGTCCACTCGCGGGCGATGGTCCGGGCCCTGGCCGAAGCGGTCCGGCTCGGGCTCGTCCATCGCCTGGTCTACCCGGGAGAGTAGCATGAAGATCGTCGCGCCGATCAGCCGGGCTGACGAGGTCGGCGTGCTGGCCGAGGCCGGCGCCGACGAGCTCTACTGCGGCCTCGTGCCGAAGACCTGGACCGAGCGCTTCAACAACTCCGGGGCCAACCGGCGCATCTTCGGCAACCTGAAGTCCGAGGAGGAGCTGGCACGGGCCGCGGATGCCGCGCGGGCGGCCGGGGTGCGCCTGTCGCTGGTGATGAACGCCCAGAACTACACCGGTGAGCAGCTCGACTACCTGGTCGCATTCGCGGCGCGGTTCGAGGCGCTCGGCGGGCACGCGCTGATCGTCGGCGACCTGTTCCTGCTCGAGGTCCTGGTCGAGGCCGGCCTCGGGCTCCGTTTGCACCTGAGTTCCGTCGCCTCGTGCCGCAACAGCGAGGCGATCGCGTGGTACCGCGACCTCGGCGTCGACCGGGTGATCCTGCCGCGCGACGTCACCCGGCGCGAGGTTGCGCGCATGCTCCGCAGGTCGCCGGGCGTCGAGCTGGAGGCGTTCGTGCTCAACGACGGCTGCATCTACGAGGAGGGGGTCTGCCACTCGATCCACCTCCCGGGCGCCCTCGGCGGTCCGATCTGCCTCGACGGGTACCGCCAGGAGGTTCGTCGAGACGACGGCGTGCCGCTCGAACCGGCCGAGCGGAATCGGTTCGTGGAGCACGAGGAGGACTACCGCCGCTGGCTCTGGTACCGCACCGGCTGCGGCTTCAGCACCACCGATCAGGGGCTGCCGTACGGCCCGTGCGGGCTCTGCGCGCTGCCCGGTTTCCATGCCGCGGGGCTCACCGCGATCAAGATCGCGGGACGCGAGGCCGCCACCGAGCGCAAGCGCGCCAGCGTCGCGATGGTCCGGGACATCCGCGACCGCGTGGTCGCGGAGGAGCCGGAGGCGGCGGTCCGGGAGGTGGCGGTCTCGATGCGTGGCGACCGCGCACACTGCGACCACGGCTACATGTGTTACTACCCGCGCTGAGTCGCGACGGGCAGGCCGCGTGCCGCCAGCGGCGAACCGAGCCAATGGCCCGGGCCTGGTTCAAGTGCCCGCCCGGCACGAATCCCGGCGATCCACGCGTCGGGTAGCGGCCCTACCCCCAAATCGATATGCAAAGCGGTATATGGCCCGCTTCGCGCATGCCCCGGAGAATGCACGCACCGGATCGTGATCCATGCGAGTCAGGGAGGGCCGTCGATGCATGCCGGATCAGTCCAGCGCTGGGCGAGTCTCTTCGCCCTCGCGGCGCCCCTGCTGTTCACGACGCCGGCCGAAGCGGACCCGGCCGGCGCCCCTGCCCGTGAGCAGCAGTTCTTCGAGGAGAAGTGCGGCAACTGCCATCCCCAGGAACGGATCTTCCTGCTCGAACTGACGCCAGAACAGCGACGCCACGTCGTGCTGCGGATGCGCGAGCGGCTCGAGGCCGGCTCGCGCTGGCTCTCCGACGAGGAGGTCGAGCGGATCCTCGCGTACGTGGAGACCCGGTCCGGCGACCCGGCCGTGGTCCAGCCCGAGCGGTCGGACGACGGCAAGCAGCTCTTCCGCGAGCGCTGCAAGGGGTGCCACGAACTCGACCGGGTCTACCGCCAGGTCCAGGCCGAACGCGACAACCCCTACGCCTGGATGCACGTGGTCACGCGCATGCAGGCCAAGAACGCCGATTGGATCAGCGAGGACGAGGCGCAGCGTATCGTCGAGTACCTGCGGTCGAGGACGGTACCCAAGCCACGCGACTGATCCGCCGGACCGCCTCCAGGCAGGCCGTGTGGGGGATCCATAAAGGGCAACGAGAAAACCGCCCGCCGGGACGGACCCTGCCCGCGGTGTTGCGTGAGCAGACCGGTACGGTGCCGGTTACAACGTGAATTCAGCCGGGGTCGGGTCGCCGGCGGTGACCTCGACGTCGATCGGGGCGCTGAAGAGAACGGTCTCGTCGTCGTCGGTGAGCCCCTCGGCGTTCTCCAGGTTGGCCTGGCAGGTCACGGCGAGGGTGTAGGTGCCGGCATCGAGGAAACCGACCTCGAAGGTGTAGCCGGTCACGACGGGAGGATCGCTGTCGTCGAGCACCTCCTCGAGGCTGGCGCTGCTGAGAGGCTCGGGCCCGTCGGCCGCATCGGTACCGTCGGCGCCCTCGTCGATGTCGTCGACCGGGGACTCCGGTCCCGCGAAGACGTAAACGGCGCACACGGCGCTCTCAGGGTGCCTGGCCTTCTCGGCATCGACGAACTCGGTCGTGGCGGTGCCGGCGATCGAGCCGGCTTCGAGCCGGTTGACGATGCGGATCGTCGGGCGCAGCCGGTAGTCGCCTCCAGGTGTCTCAGCCAAGAAGACCGAGTTGCGCAGGTCGAAGTCGATGACGAAGTCGGCCTCGCCGTTCTCGGCGACGAAGACCTTGTTGCTGGCCGCGAAGAGCTTCAGGCCGCTCTGATCGCCGCTGGGAATGTACAGCGAGACCTCGTCGCCGGAGTCGTCGATGCCGTCGGGGTCGACGAACGAATCCAGCTGTCCCTGCTGCGCGTTGACGGCGAGCCGGATCCAGTTGTAGGAGCCGGCCGGGACCGTGACGCGCTCGTCGCTGTCATGGTCTCCGAGCAGCGGTTCGCTGAGGTTGCCGGTCAGGGCCAGCAGGTCGATGGTCTTGGGGTTGTCGAACGTGAATTCAACACGTTCGCCGTCCTGTGGCTGCAGTTCCACGCCGGTGAACGTGATCATCACGCGTGCGGTCTCCGGCAGGGTGTCGATCGCCGCGTCGGTCACGGACAGGCTCATCGAGCCCGTGGGCGTGCTGGCGCTACCGCCACCCCCACCGCCTCCGCACGAGGCGATCGAGACGGCCGCGGCGAAAGCGAAACCGCCGAGGATCAGGTTGCGTATCGAGGTGTTCATATCTGGTTCTCCGTTCGGGACCGCCGACCAGTCTGCGACCGGTCGCATGGGCCGTGCATCAACATAAAGCCTAGTCGACCTCGTTGTGGCCACCTCGTCCCCTGGGACAATGCGGCAGGGTCACGATGACCTCGATCGGGTCGCCGTGTCCATGCAAATGAATGAATTAATTCCGGTTTTGTGAAGAGCGTCACATTCCTGGTGCGAACGACAGCCCGGTTCGCCAGGGTGCGTCCTGCCAGACTTTGGCTCAAGGAAACGCAGTGAGGACGCTGCCATGATGACCTACCAGACCAAAGTACTCAGGGTTCTGCTGGCCGTAGTGATCTGGGCCTTCTTCGCCGACGCGGCGGGAGCGACGGACGGCGCGGCGTACTTCATCTTCAGCCCGTTCGGGGACATGAAGGAACTCGTGGTCGCCGGCGTGATCGCCTGGCTCGCCTTGCCGTTCGTCGCCGACCCGAGCTGAATCGACTGGCTCCCCCTCCCGCCAGTCGTAGGTGCTTGAAGCACCTCGCCGCCCCGTGCCATTGTATGGCCGGGGCGGCAACTTTTTCGGTCAGGTCTCGCGCGATCCGTTGTGGCTTGGCGCCTCGCCGGCCAGGCGTTCGATCTGCCGGACCGCGGCGTCGTCGAGCGCCCGGCCGCGCCACGGGAGGAGGCCGGGGACCCGTTTCCTGTAGCGCCGGTAGGCCTCGCCGTGGAAGACAAGCAGCTTGTGCTCCTCCAGGCGCGAGCCGATGACGAAGTAGCCGGTCGCGAGCGCGGCGCTGAGCAGGCGCGCGGCATCCATGTCGCGCGTCCAGATCAGAAGCAGGGCGCAGAAATACCACGGGTGGCGCACGTACCTGTGCAGCGTCGAGATGCGCAGCCGGCCCTCGTCCTCGCTGCCGCGGCGTCGTGACCGCCACTGGCGTAGCCCGCTGAACTCCCCGGTGTCGTAGCCCCCGAGCGACCAGGCGAACAGCGCCAGGGCGAACAGCCCGAGGCCGTCTGCCAGCCAGCCCCACGGGCCCGTCCAACGCCACAGCCACGGGCCGTCCCACGACAGCATCAGCCACGCGGGCGGCAGGAGCAGGAGCACCGCGAGGCCGTTGTAGGCGAGGCGGTAGGCCGGCATCGCCGTGGGCCAGTGCGCGGCGACGGCGCGCTTGCACCGGAGCGAGGCGAGCAGCGAGTGGAGCGCGAAGTAGCCGATCCACAGCAGGGCGAGCGGGACGAGGTGCGTACTCACGGTGTCTCCGGGTGGCGAGGGGGGAGAGCACGCGGTTTCCCCGGCGTCTCCGGCGACTTACAATGCCGCCCCTTTGGGCCCCCAAAGGGCCAGTCAACGCTAGCACAGGACCCGGCCATGGGCTTCAAATGCGGTATCGTCGGCCTGCCGAACGTCGGCAAGTCGACCCTGTTCAATGCCCTGACCCGGGCGGCCATCGCGGCCGAGAACTACCCCTTCTGCACCATCGACCCGAACGTCGGCGTGGTGCCGCTGCCCGATCCCCGGCTCGACGCTATCGCGGCTATCGTCCAGCCGAAGGAGAAGATTCCGACGACCATGCAGTTCGTCGACATCGCCGGGCTGGTGGCCGGCGCGGCGCAGGGCGAGGGGCTCGGCAACAAGTTCCTCGCCAACATCCGCGAGACCGACGCCATCGCCCACGTCGTGCGCTGCTTCGAGGACAGCGACGTGGTGCACGTCGACGGGGCGATCGACCCGGTGCGCGACATCGGCGTGATCAATACCGAGCTCGCGCTGGCCGACCTCGACACCGTGCAGCGCGCGGTCGAGCGGGCCGGCAAGGCGTCGAAGTCGGGCGACAAGAAGGCGCTGGCGCAGAAGGCCTTGTTCGAGCGCGTCGAGGCCCACCTCGACGGCGGCGCACCGGCGCGCTCGCTGGTTCTCGACGCCGAGGAGCGGCTGGTGCTCCGCGAACTGCACCTGTTGACCGCGAAACCGACGGTCTACATCGCCAACGTCGCCGACGACGGGTTCGACGGCAACCCCCACCTCGACGCCGTCCGCGTTCTGGCCGATGAGGAGGGATCGGAGGTGGTCGCGGTGTGCGCCGCCATCGAGGCCGAGATCGCCCAGCTCGCCGAGGACGAGAAGGCCGAGTTCCTCGCCGACCTGGGCCTCGACGAGCCGGGACTCGACCGTGTCGTCCACGCCGGCTACCGCCTGCTCGGCCTGCAGACCTACTTCACAGCCGGGCCCAAGGAGGTGCGCGCCTGGACCGTGCGCGTCGGCGCGACGGCCCCCGAGGCCGCAGGCGTCATCCACACCGACTTCCAACGCGGCTTCATCCGCGCCGAGGTGATCGGCTACGACGACTTCATCGCCTGCCTCGGCGAGCAGGGGGCGAAGGAGGCGGGCAAGATGCGCCTGGAGGGCAAGGAGTACGTGGTGCGGGACGGTGACGTCATGCACTTCCGTTTCAACGTCTGACGCCCCGTCGCGGCCGCCCGCCGGCGGGCCGGCGAGCTTGACACCCCCCGGGGCAGCGGGTACAATTCCCGCCCTTCAATGGCTATGTAGCTCAGTTGGTTAGAGCACATCACTCATAATGATGGGGTCGGTGGTTCGAGTCCACCCATAGCCACCAGTCCAACGATCTGCGCCGTGCGCAGAGCC
>JAWVZO010000161.1:0-5763 GCA_033722135.1 Gammaproteobacteria bacterium
CATGCCGTCGAACGGTTCGACCTCGAGGATGCGGGTCAGGGCATCGAGCTTGTGCAGGCCGCTGACCGGCCAGAAGCGCTGCTCGACGGTCGCCACCGTGGCCGTCTTCGAGGCGATACGGATCTCGGCCGGATCCTCGAGATGCTTGCCGGCCACGCGCGCGATCGCCGGCGGCATGGTCGCCGAGAACAGCGCCACCTGGCGCGTCGACGGCGTCGCCTCGAGGATCGCCTCGACGTCGTCGATGAAGCCCATGCGCAGCATCTCGTCGGCCTCGTCGAGCACCAGCGCGGCGAGCCGGTCGAGATTGAGCGTCTTGCGGCCGAGGTGGTCGAGCACCCGCCCCGGGGTGCCGACGACGACGTGCGCGCCGCGCTCGAGCTGGCGCAGCTGGACGCCGATCGACTGGCCGCCGTAGATCGGCAGGACGTGGAAACCGGCGAGGTGGCGCGCGTAGGTCTGCAGCGCCTCGGCGACCTGGATGGCCAGCTCCCGGGTCGGCGTGAGGACCAGCACCTGCGGGGTGCGCAACGCGAGGTCGAGGCGGCTGAGCAGGGGCAGCGCGAACGCGGCGGTCTTGCCGGTGCCGGTCTGCGCCTGGCCCAGCAGGTCGCGCCCGGCGAGCAGCGGCGGAATCGCCGCGGCCTGGATCGGCGACGGGGTCTCGTAGCCGACCTCGAGGACGGCCTGCAGGACGTCCGGCGCGAGGCCGAGCGCGGAGAAGGAGGAACTGGGGGTGTCGGACATCGCCGGGCCTGGGTCTGGGTGGGTACCCGGAGCGGCATGGACCTCGGAGGCGCCGGACGGGAACGGGGCCGCGCATTCTACGCCAATCCGGCCCGTTGCGTATCGCCCACCGAGAGGCGTCGGGCATAGGCATCCCGTCCGGGCGCACCGCGCCCACCCGGCAGACGCGTGGAGGTCACCGGTGCGCCGGTTGCATGACCCGCACGGCACGCTCAGCCAGCGGGGTGCTGCCTAAACCAGTGGGTCGCAGACCGCGAGCCGAACGTACGCAGTGTCCTCGCCAGACCGAGAACCATGCTGCGCAGGGCCTCGCTCCGTGTCTGGGCCGCTGAATGCTCGACGCGTGCGTGGTCGAGGGTGCCGTGGGCGTTCAGGAAGGGGTGGCGTGGGGTCTGCATGACGGTTCTCCTGGGTCTGCGGGCCGTGGCCCGGGTACGGTTCGTACGCTACGGAGAAACCGGGCCGCACGCTTCGCGACGATCTAACGGAACCCTTTTGATTTCCTTTTTTTCCCGGGCCGGCGTCCGGCTGCCGGGCTTCATGCGCTAGAGTTCAGGACACCCCCTCCCCGAGCAGGACGGATCGATGACGCTCAGGTTCGAGGATTTCATTCTGGACACCGAGTTGCTGGAACTGCGCAAGGACGGCACGCCGGTGGCCGTCGAGCCCCAGGCCTTCGACCTGATTGCCCACCTCGCCGAAAACGCCGATCGGGTCGTCGACCGCGACGAATTGATCGCGGAGGTATGGCGTGGCCGTATCGTCTCCGATGCCGCGATTTCGACGCGTATCAATGCCGCACGCCGCGCGCTCGACGACGACGGCCGCGCTCAGCGGGTCATCAAGACGGTCCCCCGGCGGGGGTTCCGGTTCGTCGCCGAAGTCCACCGGGAGACGCCCGTTGGCGACGGAAAGGCCGCGCCCTGCTTCGTCATCGCCGCGCCGCGTCCCGTCGATCTCCTCTACGACATCGGCCGCGCACACGACCCGGACGCGGAGCCGGTGGACCACGCGCGGCTCGCCGCGGGTCTGGAGCGGGGTGGCGGCCAGGTGCGCCACTCGATCGGCAACGAGGTGCACGCGGTGTTCGCCGACGCCGGCACGGCACTCGATGCCGTGCTCGCAAGTCGCTCGGCGACCCATGACGCTCGCGGCACCTGGCGTATCGCTCTTGGATCGAGCGACGCCGACGCCCATGCGATCCTGCAGTACACCGACCCGGGCGAGGTGACGGTCGCGTCGGGCGTGCAACGCCGGCTCGACGCGAGCACGGAGACTATGCTCGAAGCCAGGGAAACAGGAGACGGTGGAGCGCCCGTGTTCGTCGTCACACCCCCGGCAGACGGTTCCGGAGCTCCGAACACCCACCCGGCACCGCACTGCCGCGGGCTCGACCTGCCGCTGCCGGAAAAGCCGTCGATCATCATCCTCCCGTTCACCAATCTGGGCGGTGACGACGGCAACGAGCACCTCGCGACCGGCCTCCGGCTCGACGTGCAGACCGCGCTGGTCAAGATCTCGGGCATGCTCGTGATCGCGGCCGGCCCCGCCAACAGCTACGCGGGACGCGACGTGCCCGCGCAGCAGGTGGGCCGCGAGATGGGCGTGCGCTACGTGCTCGAGGGCACCGTGCAGCGCACCGCGCAGCGTCTGCGGGTGACCGCACAGCTCACCCACACGCAGGACAACCGCGTCGTCTGGGCTGAACGCTACGATCCCTCGCTCGATGACCCGATCGAGGTCCAGGACGAGATCACCCGACGCGTGGTCACCGCGCTCGACGTCAAGCTGGCGGGTGGCGAGCAGGCGCGCGTGTGGCGCAAGACCCTGCGCGACCCGCAGGCACTGGACCTGTTCTACCGTGGGCTGACGCATTTCATGCGTATGACCCGCGAGGACATGGCCGTGGCGCGCGGGCTGTTCGAACGGGTCTTCGAGCTCGCAGCCGACGTCGCTCTCGGACCTACGTACCTGGCGATCTGTCACTGGTGGGAGGCGTTCCGAGGCTGGAGCGACGACGCGGCCGTATCGCTCGCGCTGGCGGGTGAATGGGGCGAGCGCGCGGTCGCGATGGAGGATGCCGACGGCCAGGCGCATGGCATCCTCGCCCACGTCCACGTCCACCACGGACGCCACGACGAGGCGCTGCGCATCGGCGCCGAAGGCGTTGCGATCCGGCCGCTGTGCGCCAACACCAACGCGTTCTACGCCAGCGTGCTCAACTACTCGGGCTTCCACGCCGAGGCCATCGAGCGCATGCGGGGTGCCATCCGCTACTCGCCGATCTACGCCCCGTGGTGGCTCGACGTGCTCGCCTCGGCCTACCTGCTCTCGGGGGACCCCGACCGTGCGGTCGGAGTGGTGCGCGAGGCGCTGCGCCTGAACCGGCACGCCGTCGACGCCCGGCTGATCGGTGCGGCGGCCTGCGTCACGGTCGGCTGGGGCAGCGAGGCCCGTTACCTGGTGAACGACGCGCTGGCCGAGGACCCGGCGCTCTCCGCGCAGGCCTGGTGCACCTGGCAGCCCTACCGGGACCAAACCACGCGCGACGCGGTCACGCGCGCCCTGGTGGAGGCCGGGCTGCCGGAGGCGGGTTCACCGGCTTAGCGACGCAGGCCCGACCGTCGGGTAACGCCGGCCACAGGCCGCCGGGACGTGTTGCCGATCAATCCGGCGACGTCGATCTCAGCGGGAACGCGTGACGGCCTTCACCGCGGGTGCAGCCAGGTGGGAAGCAGATCGTAGGCATCGAGATCGCCGACATCGGCCGTCTCGATGCCGGCGTCGTCGAACGCCTTCCGCAGGGTGCCGTCGTTGAAGGCGTCGAAGGTCTCGCTGGCGCCGCCGATGAAGCGGCCACCGACGAAGATCTGCGGAATGGTCGGCATGCCGGTTCGCGCGATCAGCGCGGCGCGCACCTGGCCGCCCCAGTCCTCGTCCTGGTAGTCGGCGGAATCGAGGTCGACCGAGCGGTAGTCGATCCCGAGCCGGCCGAACAGCTTGCGCACCGACCAGCAGAACTCGCACCACTCCAGCGCGAACATCACCACCGGCTTCTCGCGATCGTCGACCGTGGCCTCGACGAAGGCCGCCGCCTCGGGCGTCGCCGGGACGTCCGGGACCTCGTCGCCGGTCGACTCGCCTCCATCATCGCTCGGCGCGGCATCGAAACGGAACCGCGGCGTCGAACGGGAGATCTCGATCTCCTCTTCGGTCATGTCGACCGGCACGTCCTCGAACAACGGCGTGCTGAGGTAACGCTCGCCGGTGTCCGGCAGCATGCACAGGATCACGCTCCCGGCCTCCGCCTCACGCGCGAGTTGCAGCGCTCCCGCGAAGGTCGCCCCGCCGCTGATACCGGTGAAGATGCCCTCCCGCTTCGCCAGATCGCGCGCGCACCGGATGGCGTCGGCGCCGCGGATCGGCACCAGGCGGTCGTAGAGCGCGGCGTCGACGACGTCGCCGACCAGCTTGGGGATGAAATC
This sequence comes from Gammaproteobacteria bacterium, assembly GCA_033722135.1. Taxonomy (GTDB): domain Bacteria; phylum Pseudomonadota; class Gammaproteobacteria; order QNFN01; family QNFN01; genus QNFN01. Next base: position 4,233 of record JAWVZO010000161.1, read on the forward strand.
GGGCGTCCAGCCCTGCATCAGGTGCGGGCGGAAGGCGGCGTGGCTCTCGGCCGGCGTGCCGTCGGGATTGCGGCGCTGGCCCAGGCCGCTGCCGAGCAGCGGGGAGTTGTCGGGCTCGCAGACGGCGATGCGGGTCTCCGGCCGCGCCTGCCTGAGCACGCGCGCCACGCCCTTGAGCGTGCCACCGGTGCCGTAACCGGTAACCCACCAGTCGAGCCGGTCGTCGTCGAACGCGGCGAGGATCTCCGGCGCCGTGGTGCGCGAGTGCATGTCGGCGTTGGCCTCGTTCTCGAACTGGTGGCAAAGGAACCAGCCGTGCGTCTCGGCCAGCTCGATCGCCTTGGCCAGCATGCCGCTGCCCATCTCCGAGGCGGGAGTCAGCACCACCTTCGCACCGAGGAAGCGCATCAGGCGGCGTCGCTCGACACTGAAGTTCTCGGCCATGGTCACCACCAGCGGGTAGCCCTTCTGCGCGCAGACCATCGCCAGGCCGATGCCGGTGTTGCCGGAGGTCGCCTCGATCACCGTCTGCCCGGGTTCGAGCTCGCCGCGCGCCTCGGCATCCTCGATGACGCCGAGCGCGAGGCGGTCCTTGACCGAGCCCATCGGGTTGAACGCCTCGGCCTTGACGTAGAGGACAACGCCCTCGGGAGCGAGATGGTTGATGCGCACGACCGGCGTGTTGCCGACCGTACCGAGAATGCTGTCGTGCCTGCGGGTCATGGCCCCTCCTCGCCGGAGGACGGTTTGTCTCCGATCTTGGCAGTCTAGTCCCTGCGGCGGAGATCGACGTGATCCGTGCGATCGCGGCGTTCCGGTTCCGGACCGTGACGCTGCCGGACGGGTCCGGGCGTTCCTGAAAGCCCGCCCCCGCGAGCGCGACCAATCGTCAGAACGCATTCATGCGCTTGCGCGCGCGATGAGCCCTACATCGTGCTGGAGGACGTGTTCGCGGAGCGCCTCGGTCATCCCGGCCCAGACGGCGTCGACCCGCCCCGCCTCGATATCGTCCAGCAGCCGCTCCATGAGGGCATCGAGTCGCGTGTGATCCGCCACGTGCGCCCCCGTCATGGCCAGGCCCTCCTGTTCCGCGTGGCGCTCCTCCCTGAGGAAGTGCGCCCTGGTCTCGGCGATCACGCTGCGCATCACCCGCGGAAACCCCACGTCGTCGGCGGACATCGCGTCGCGCAGCAGGGCCTCGATGCGGCGGTGATCGGCATCGATCGCCTCGCAACCGACCTCGGCGAGCAGGTGCCAGCAGGCGCCGAGATCCTCGGCGAACACCACCCGGTTGCGCCCGAGGCGCTTGGCCCGGTACATCGCGGTGTCTGCAGAACGCAGGACCATCACGGGCCGTTCCGGTGCGATCCCGACCATGCTGACGCCGATACTGCAGCGGAGCTCGAAACGCGACGGCCCGACCTCGAGCGGCTCGGAGACCGACTCTCGAAGCTTGTGCGCGACGCTCCCGGCCCGATCCCTCGCCAATCCGGCGTCGTTGCCGAGGGCCTGGATCAGCAGCACGAACTCG
>JAWVZO010000162.1:0-5755 GCA_033722135.1 Gammaproteobacteria bacterium
TCGCGTTCAAGATTCCCAACTTCCTGCGCCGGATGTTCGCTGAAGGGGCCTTCGCCCAGGGCTTCGTGCCGGTCCTCTCCGAGGTCAAGACGCGGCGCGGGCCGGGCGAGGTGCGCGAACTGGTCGACCACGTCGCGGGCAGCCTCGGGCTGGTGCTTTTCGTGCTGACCGCGGTCGCGGTGGTCGCCGCGCCGCTGCTGATCATGCTCTTCGCGCCGGGGTTCATCGACGACGACGGCCGCTTCGACCTCGCCGCCGGGATGCTGCGCATCACCTTTCCCTACCTGCTGTTCATCTCGCTGACGGCGTGCGCCGGCGGCATCCTCAACGCCTACGGCCGTTTCGCGGTTCCGGCCTTCACCCCGGTGCTGCTGAACCTCGCGCTGCTCGGCGCGGCCTGGTGGCTGGCCCCGCGGATGGCGGAACCGATCACCGCCCTCGCCTGGGGCGTGTTCGTCGCCGGAATCGCGCAGCTCGCCTTCCAGCTGCCGTTCCTGGCGCGTCTCGGCCTGCTGCCGCGCCCGCGCCCGAACTTCCGCGACCCCGGGGTCCGGCGCATCATGAAGCTGATGGCCCCGGCGCTGTTCGGCGCCTCGGTCACGCAGATCAACCTGCTCGTCGACACCCTGATCGCCTCGTTCCTGGTCACCGGCAGCGTCTCCTGGCTCTACTACTCCGACCGGCTCGTGGAGTTCCCGCTCGGCGTGTTCGGGATCGCGATGGCGACGGTGATCCTGCCGAGCCTGAGCCAGCGCCACGCCGAGACCGACCCGGCGGCCTTCGCGCGCACCCTCGACTGGGCGCTACGCTGGGTGCTGCTGGTCGGCACGCCGTGCGCGGTGGGCCTGGTGGTGCTCGCCGGACCGATCCTGGCCACGCTGTTCCAGTACGGCGCGTTCACCCCGGCCGACGTCGACATGGCCTCGCGCAGCCTGATGGCCTACGCGGTCGGCCTGCTCGGTTTCATCCTGGTCAAGGTGCTCGCGCCGGGTTACTTCGCGCGCCAGGACACGAAGACCCCGGTCAAGATCGGCATCGTGGCGATGGCCACCAACATCGTCATGAACCTGGTCCTGGTCTGGTCGCTTGCCCACGCCGGACTGGCGCTGGCCACGTCGATCGCGGCATTCGTCAACGCCGGCCTGCTCTACCGGGGGCTGCGCCGTGGCGGTGTCTGCCTCCACGCGCCGGGCTGGCGCGGGCTGTTCGCGCGGGTCGTGCTGGCCAACGCCGCGCTGGCGGCGCTGCTCTGGTGGGGGGCGGGCGACCTCTCGGACTGGTTCGGGTGGGACGCCATGAGCCGCACCGGGCACCTGGTCGCCTGGATCGCCGCCGGCGGGGTGCTCTACTTCGGCGTGCTGTTCGCCAGCGGCGTGCGCCCCGCCGACCTGCTCGGCGCTCCGGAGCGCGCGGCGGCGGACGACTGAGCCCCCGTGGCCGGGGGCGCGGCGATTCCTTATACTGTGCCGCTTTTGGGCCGCGTCCCGCGGGGCGGGAGCCGCGCCGAACATGGAACTGATACGCGGAACGGCGAACCTGCAGCCCCGGCACCGGGGGTGCGTGGCGACCATCGGTAACTTCGACGGCGTGCACCGCGGCCACCAGGCGGTCCTCGGCGAACTGCTCGCGCGGGCGCACGCGCTGGACCTGCCGGCGGCGGTGATCACCTTCGAGCCGCAGCCGCTGGAGTACTTCCGGCCAGACGAGGCGCCGCCACGCCTGACCCGGCTGCGCGGTAAGCTCCACGCCTTCGCGCGGATGGGCATCGAGCGGGTGCTCTGCCTGCCGTTCGGGGCGCGGCTGGCAGCGACGCCGGCCGAGGCGTTCGTCGCCGACATCCTGGTCGCGGGCCTCGGCATCCGCCACCTGATCGTCGGCGACGATTTCAGGTTCGGGGCCGGCGGCCGGGGCGACTTCGCGCTGCTCGAGCGGCTCGGCGCGGAGCACGGTTTCGGCGTCAGCGCGATGCCGACGTTCGTCGCCGACGGCGAGCGGGTCAGCAGCACGCGGATCCGCGCGGCGCTCGAGGCCGACGACCTGATGGAGGCGGAGCGGCTGCTCGGCCGGCCGTACGCGATCTTCGGCGCGGTGCGCCACGGCGACAAGCGGGGCCGGACGATAGGCTTCCCGACCGCCAACATCGACACCTGGCACAAGGTGGTGCCGGTGCGCGGGGTCTACGCCGTGCAGGTCGCCGGCGTGGCGGACGGGCTCTGGCCCGGGGTGGCCAACATCGGCCGGCGGCCGACGTTCGGCGAACACGAGGCGCGGCTCGAGGTGCACCTGTTCGATTTCGACAGGGACATATACCGGCGCCAGCTGCGCGTCGACTTCCGCGCCAAGCTCCGCGACGAGCGGCGCTTCGACTCGGTCGACGCGCTCAAGGCACAGATCGCCGCCGACTGCGCGGCGGCGCACGAACTCCTCGACGAGCTGCAGGACCAGGTCGCGCAGCTCCCCGGGGCGGGTTGAACCGAACGATACGACTGGACCGACGATGGCCGACTACAAGCAGACCCTGAACCTGCCGCAGACCGACTTCCCGATGCGCGGCAACCTGCCCAAGCGCGAGCCCGAGCGGCTGGCGCGCTGGCAGGAGCGCGACCTGTTCCGGCGCATGCAGGAGGTCCAGCAGGGCCGGCCGAAGTACGTGCTGCACGACGGCCCGCCGTACGCCAACGGCACCATCCACATCGGCCACGCGGTCAACAAGGTGCTCAAGGACGTGATCAACAAGGCGCGCGCGCTGGACGGCTACCACGTCACCTACGTGCCCGGCTGGGACTGCCACGGGCTGCCGATCGAGCACCAGGTCGAGAAAACGCTCGGCCGCGTCGGCGACAAGGTCGACGCGCGCACCTTCCGTCAGGCGTGCCGCGACTTCGCCGCCGAGCAGGTCGACGGCCAGCGCGAGGACTTCCAGCGCCTCGGCGTGCTGGGCGACTGGCAGCATCCCTACCTGACCATGGACTTCGCCACCGAGGCCGACATCATCCGCGCCCTCGGCCGGGTCTACGCGAATGGACATATCGTCCGCGGCTACAAGCCGGTGCACTGGTGCACCGACTGCCACTCGGCGCTGGCCGAGGCCGAGGTCGAGTACGCCGACAAGCGCTCGCCGGCGATCGACGTGCGCTTCCCGGCCGTGGACGGCGAGGCCCTGCTCGCGCGGATGGAGGCCGTCGAGGGTGGCGGCAGCGGCCCGGTCTCCGTGGTGATCTGGACCACCACGCCGTGGACGCTGCCGGCCAACGAGGCGGTCGCGCTGCACCCAGAGCTCGACTACGTGCTGGTCGAGGGGGGCGGCGAGCGGCTGCTGCTCGCCGAGGCGCTCTGGCAGGACGTGCTGACGCGCGCCGGGGTCGCGGACGGTCGCGTGGTCGCACGCGGCAGAGGCGCGGCCCTCGAGGGGCTGCGCGTGCGCCACCCGTTCCACGACCGCGACGTGCCGGTGATCCTCGGCGACCACGTCACGCTCGAGGCCGGCACCGGCGCGGTGCACACCGCCCCGGGCCACGGCCTCGAGGACTACATCGTCGGCCAGCAGTACGGGCTGCCGGTCGACCACCCGGTCGGCGACGACGGTCGCTTCCTGCCCGACACGGAGCTGTTCGCCGGCCTGCACGTGTTCGCGGCCAACGACCGGGTCGTCGAGGTGCTGAGCGAGCGCGGCAACCTGCTGCACGTCGCGCCGCTGGAGCACAGCTACCCGCACTGCTGGCGCCACAAGACGCCGATCATCTTCCGCGCCACGCCGCAGTGGTTCATCTCCATGGACGGCCGGGACCTGCGCGCGCAGGCACTGAAATCGATCACCGAGGTCGACTGGCACCCGGAGTGGGGCGAGGCGCGGATCGACGGCATGGTGCGCAACCGCCCAGACTGGTGCATCTCGCGCCAGCGCAGCTGGGGCATCCCGATCACGCTGTTCGTCCACGTGCAGACCGGCGAGCCGCACCCGCGGACCCTGGAACTGCTCGAACAGGTCGCCCAGCGCGTCGAGCGGGGCGGCATCGACGCCTGGTTCGACCTCGACCCGGGCGAACTGCTCGGCGACGAGGCGGCCGACTACCGCAAGGTCGACGACACCATGGACGTCTGGTTCGACTCCGGCACCACCCATTTCAGCGTGCTCGAGCGGCGCCCCGACCTGAACTTTCCGGCCGACCTCTACCTCGAGGGCTCCGACCAGCATCGCGGCTGGTTCCAGTCCTCGCTGCTCGCCTCGGTCGCGATGCACGGCGTCGCGCCGTACAAGGCGGTGCTGACCCACGGGTTCACGGTCGACGCCCAGGGCCGCAAGATGTCGAAGTCGCTCGGCAACGTGGTCGCGCCGCAGGAGGTGATGAACCGGCTCGGCGCCGACATCCTGCGCCTGTGGGTCGCCGCGACCGACTACCGCAACGAGATGAGCGTCTCCGACGAGATCCTCAAGCGGATGGCCGACGCCTACCGCCGGATCCGCAACACCGCGCGCTTCCTGCTCGCCAACCTGGCCGGCTTCGACCCGGCGCGCGACGCCGTGGCGCCGGCCGACATGGTCGAGCTCGACCGCTGGGCGCTGCAGCGCGCCCGCGACCTGCAGGCCGACATCGTGCGCGCCTACCAGACCTTCGAGTTCCACCAGATCTACCAGAAGGTGCACAACTTCTGCAGCGTCGACATGGGCGCGTTCTACCTCGACATCATCAAGGACCGGCAGTACACGGCGCAGGCCGACGGGCTGCCGCGACGCTCGGCGCAGACCGCGATGCATCACATCGTCGAGGCGCTCTGCCGCTGGCTGGCGCCGGTGCTGAGCTTCACCGCCGACGAGATCTGGGAACAGATTCCCGGTGCGCGCGACGAATCGGTCTTCCTGGCGACCTGGTACGACCTCCCCGTGGCGCTGCCGGAGGCCGAGGTCGCGCCGTTCATGGCGCGCTGGCGGTCGCTCGCCGCGCTGCGCGACGCGGTCAACGACCACCTCGAGGCCGCCCGCCAGGCGGGCACCATCGGCGGCTCGCTCGACGCCGAGGTGACGCTGTTCGCCAGGATCGACGGTGAGGCCGACCGCGACCGGCACGCGGATCTCGCCGCGCTCGACGACGAGCTGCGCTTCGCGCTGATCACCTCCGGCGCCACGTTGGTCACGCTGGAAGCCGTCGAGGCGCTGCCCGGGGAAGCCGCGGAACTCGCCTGGACCGATGCCGACGGGGCGGCGCATCGCTGGGCGATCCACGTCGCGCGCTCGGCGCACGCCAAGTGCCCCCGCTGCTGGCATCACCGGGTCGACGTCGGCACCGACGCCGACCACCCGGAGCTCTGCGGGCGCTGCGTGACCAACGTCTTCGGCGCGGGCGAAGCGCGCCGCCACGCCTGAGCCGTCCCGCGTGCACGGCTTCCACGGTCGCCTCGGGCTGGCGCTGCTGGTGCTGGCGCTCGACCAGGCGACCAAGCTCTGGGCCGCGGCGGCCCTCGATTACGGCGTCCCGGTGGCCGTTCTGCCGTTCTTCAACCTCACCCTGGTGCACAACACCGGCGCGGCGTTCAGTTTCCTGGCCGACGCGGGCGGCTGGCAGCGGGCCTTCTTCATCGTCCTGAGCAGCGTGGTCAGCGTGGTGCTGATCGCCTGGCTCCGGCGGCTGCCCCCCGCATCGCGCCTGCTCGGCGTGGCACTCGCGCTGGTCCTCGGCGGTGCCGTCGGCAACCTCGTCGACCGGGTCGCCTACGGCTACGTCATCGACTTCGTCGACCTCCACGCGGGCGGCTGGCA
>JAWVZO010000163.1:0-5749 GCA_033722135.1 Gammaproteobacteria bacterium
GAGGGAACGCGGGAGCCGGGCCCGGAGCTGTACGCGACTCTGGAGCGTGTGGTGGCGTTGCTGCCGGCGCTGGTCGACCAGTTGCGCGGTGGACCCTCGCCGGGCGGCGAGGTGGCGGCGCTGCTGCGTGCGGCGGAGGCGCTGACCGAGGGCCGGCCGCTGCCGGATGAAGCGCGTCCCGTGCCGGTCGTGGAGACCGGGGCGGAGGAGACGCCGCCCGCTGAGGCACTGGAGGAGGCCGGGTCCGACACCGAAGAGGCGGAGCCGGTCGGGGCCGAGCCTGCCGGGGAGGCGCTGGAGCCGGTCGAGGCCGAAACCGAAACCACGGCCGGCCCGGAAGAAGAGGCGCCGCCTTCCGGGGAGGGGCCAGAAGGCGCAACCGGAGACGCGGAACAGCCGGGCGAAGGGGAGCCGGGCGATGCCGAGCCGGTCTCCCGCATCGATCCCGGTCTCTACGCCATCTACGCGCGCGAGACCGCGGCGCACCTCGAGACGCTCGACGATTTCGTCGCAAGGGTCCGCGCGGGTGAGTCCGCCGTCCCGACCGAGGCCCTGGTCCGCGCCCTGCACACGCTCCGCGGCAGCTCGAGCATGGAGCCCGCGGCCCCGGTCGCCGAGCTTGCGGGTCGCCTCGAGGAGGAGTGCAAGCCGAAGTCGATGGCCAGCCAACCGCTGGAGCCTTGGTTCATCGACCGGCTCGAGCAGGCCGCCGTACTGATCCGCGAGACGGTGCAGGCCCTCGGCGACGATCGCCTGCCCCTTCCTGACGTCGCCGACGTGCTGGAACGGGTCGAGCAGAGCCCCGCCATGCCCGAGGCCGCAGGCGTCGCCGGACCCGTCGAGACCGAGGCGGCCGAGCAGGCCAACGAGCTCCTGATCCACGGCGCGGACCTGATCGACCTGCTCGACGACGGGGTGAGCCGGTGGGTGGCCGCCTCGGCGGACAGCGAGCCGCTGACCCAGCTGGCCGCCGCCGCCGAGCGGCTGGCGGAGGAGGCCCGGGAGGCCGGGCAGCCCGCGGTCGCCGAGGTGTGCGAACTGCTGCACGCCTTCGCCGAGATGCTCGCGGAGGGGCGCTACGGCCCCGAGGGCGAGATCCTGACCCTGCTGAGCGACGCGGCGGGCGGCCTGACCGCGATGTTCGACAGCCTGGCCGTCTCCCAGCCCGCGGACCCGGACCCCCTGCTGGTCATCGGTCTGCGCTCGAAGATCGACGAAGATCGGCGCAAGGCCGCCTCGCCCGCGCGGGAAGGCGTCGAGGAGGCGCGGGCGGAGGAGCCCGACGTCCCTGCCGAGGCGGCGATCCGCGACACCGCGCTAGCCGGAACGACGGCCACCGAGGCGGAGAGCGAGTGGACCCCCGGGGAGACGCTCGACCCCGACCTGCTGGAGATCTTCCTCGAGGAGGGCAGCGAGCTGCTCGACGAGGCCGAGGCCACGGTGCACCGCTGGCAGGCCGATGTCGGGGACCGCGAGGCGATCGCCCTGCTGCAGCGCCAGCTGCACACCCTCAAGGGGGGCGCGCGCATGGCCGGCATCGAGCCGATGGGCGATCTCAGCCACGCCTCGGAGTCGCTCCTGACGGGGGTCGTGGAGGGGCGGATCGAGCCCAACGAGACCCTGTTCGAGGTCCTCAACGAGAGCGTCGACCGGCTGGTCGGCATGCTCGAGGCGGTGCGCGAGGCGCGGCCCGTGCCGCTCGCGCCGACGCTGGCCGAGGACCTGCGCGACCTCGCGTCCGGCGCGGCGCCGGAGCGTTCGCACGAGGCGGAACCGCCTGCGGGGTCCTCCGCGCGTGCCGAGCCGGAGGCCGGACCGGCCGCGGAAAGCGTCGGCGAGACGCCCTGGGTCCCCGACGAGCCACCGGACCCCGACCTCCTCGAGATCTTCATGGAGGAGGGCAGCGAACTGCTCGACGAGGCCGAAGCGACGGTCCATCGCTGGCAGGCGGACGTCAACGACCGCGAGGCGATCGCCCTGCTGCAGCGCCAGCTGCACACCCTCAAGGGTGGTGCGCGCATGGCGGGGCTGGTGCCGATGGGCGACCTGAGCCATGCGTCTGAGTCGCTTCTGACCGGCGTCGTCGAGGGGCGGCTCGAACCCTCCACGAGGCTGTTCGACGCGCTCAACGCGGCCGTCGACCGGCTCGCGCAGATGCTCGACACGGTGCGCCAGGACCGCCCCCTCGCCCACGCCACCGCCCTGCGTGAGACGCTGCTCGCCCTGGCCGCGGGGCGGGAGCCGTCACCCGCCGCGGCCCTCGCCGCCGAGCCCCTCCCGGAGGTCGAGCTGCCGCCCGCCGCCCCGCCGCCGAAGGTCTGGTCGGATGCGAAGCCCGCCGAGAAGGCGGAGGAGCCGAAGGCCGTGCCCCAGCCCGCCGCGCGGCGGGCACCGGCGCAGCAGGAGCAGGTGCGCGTACCGGCGCAGCTGCTCAACAGCCTGGTCAACCTGGCCGGCGAGGTCAGCATCTACCGTTCGCGGCTGGTGCAGCAGAACAACGTCATGCGCTTCAACCTCGGCGAGTTCGAGCAGACCGTGCTGCGCCTGCGCGAGCAGCTGCGCCAGCTCGAGATCGAGACCGACGTGCAGATCATGTCGCGGCTCGAGGCCGAGGGCCGCACCATCGAGGATTTCGATCCGCTGGAGATGGACCAGTACACCGCGCTGCAGACCACCTCCCGGGCGCTGCTCGAGAGTCTCAACGACCTGACCAACCTCCGCGAGTACCTCGACGACCTCAGTCGCGAGAGCGACACGCTGCTGCTGCAGCAGTCGCGCGTCAACACCGAGCTCCAGCAGGGGCTCATGCAGGCGCGCATGATGCCGTTCTCGCGCCTGGTGCCGCGCATGCGGCGCATCGTGCGCCAGACCGCGCAGGAGATGGGCAAGAAGGTCGAGCTCTGGGTCCAGGGCGAACAGAGCGAGGTCGACAGCGCGGTCATCGACCGTATCGTCGCGCCGCTCGAGCACCTGATCCGCAACGCCATCGCGCACGGCATCGAGCCGCCGGAGGCGCGCGAGAAGGCGGGCAAGGCGCCCACCGGCAAGCTGACGCTGACCGTCGATCGCGACGGCTCCGACATCGTCTTCCGGGTCAAGGACGACGGCGCGGGGATCGACGTCGACAGGGTGCGCCAGAAGGCGATCGACCGCGGCCTGCTGACCGCCGACACCGAGGTCTCCGAGCACGACGTACTGCAGCTGATCTTCGAGTCGGGGATGAGCACGGCCAAGGAGGTCACGCAGATCTCCGGGCGCGGGGTCGGTATGGACGTGGTGATCAGCGAGACGCGCCAGCTCGGCGGCACCGTCGAGATCAACTCCAAGCGGGGGCTCGGCGCCAGTTTCTACATCCGCCTGCCGTTCACGCTGGCGGTCAACCGGGCGCTGCTGGTCAACGTGGGCGAGGAGCTGTTCGCCATTCCGCTGACCAGCATCGAGGGCATCGTCCGGCTGCGCGCGGAGGAGCTGCAGGCGTACTACGCCGACGAGAAGGCGCACTATACCCACGCCGGCAACGACTACCAGGTCCGCTACCTCGGCAGGCTCCTCGGCACCTCCGAGCCGTCGCTCGAGGCGGGGCAGGAGCGGATTCCCGTGCTGCTGGTCCGCAGCGGCGAGCAGGGCATCGCGCTGCACGTCGACGGCCTCGTCGGCAGCCGCGAGATCGTCGTCAAGTCGGTCGGTCCGCAGCTGAGTACCGTGCGCGGACTGTTCGGCGCCACCATCCTGGTCGACGGCCGGGTCGCGCTGATCCTCGACACCAACGCGCTGGCGCTGATGGGCGCGCAGGTCAAGGCGGCCGAATCGCGCGCCGAGGCCGTGGAGGAGGCCGTCGAGGCGCCGCACGAGACGACGGTCATGATCGTCGACGACTCGATCACCGTGCGCCGCGTGACCGCGCGCCTGCTCGAACGCCACGATTTCCGCGTGATCACCGCCAAGGACGGCGTCGACGCCCTGCAGGTGCTGCAGGACGAGTCGCCAGACATCATGCTGCTCGACATCGAGATGCCGCGCATGGACGGTTTCGAGCTGGCGCAGCACATCCGCGGCGACGCTCGCCTGCAAGAGCTGCCGATCATCATGATCACCTCGCGCACCGGCGAGAAGCATCGCCAGCGCGGCGAGGAGATCGGCGTCAACCGGTTCCTCGGCAAGCCCTACCAGGATGCCGAGCTGCTCGAGAACATCCGCGAGCTCACCGGCGCGAAGGGGGCCCGGCATGGCTGATCAGACCGCGCGGCCGGTGCGTGCGCTGCTGGTGCCGATCCAGGGAAGCCGGATGCTGCTGCTGCCCAACGCGGCCGTCGCGGAGGTGGTCGCGATGCGTGACCTCGAATCGGCCCCGGACGATGCGCCCGACTGGCTCCTCGGCACGATGCCGTGGCGCGGCGAGTCGTTGACGGTGGTCGGCTACGAGCGGCTGCGCGGCGAGGATGCCGCGTCGATGGGGGCCGGCGCCCAGGTGGTGGTGGTCAACGCGCTCGCCGAGGACGCGCCGTTCGGTTACTACGGACTGGTGGCCGCGGGCATCCCGCATCTGTTGGCGGTGGGCGAGGGGGCGGCCGAGACGGTGGCCGCACCGGGCGAGGGCGGCTACGCGCTCTGCGACGTGCGCCTGAACGAGAGCCGCGCGTCGATCCCCGATCTCGACGCCATCGAGGCCCGGGTCGCCGAGAGTCGCTGAGGCCCGATTCGCGGGCTCATTCCTCGCGCTCCGGGTGCAGCACCTGCAGCTGGGCCAGCGCGACGAGGGCGGCGGTCTCGGTGCGCAGCACCCGCGGGCCGAGACGGACGCCGACGAAGCCCGCGCGGTAGGCCGCGTCCAGTTCCGCCTCCGTGAACCCGCCCTCCGGGCCGACCAGCAGCGTGACCGGGCCCACCTCGGAGGCGACCCGGTGCAGCGGCATCCCGGCCTCCGGATCCAGGACCAGCCGCTGACCCGATGCCGGTTCGTCCAGCCACGCCTCGAAAGCGGCCGGCGGATCGACCCCAGGTACCCGGTTGCGACCGCACTGCTCGCAGGCGCTGACCACGACGCCCCGCCAGTGGGCGAGGCGCCGTTCGCGACGCTCCCCCGCGGGCAGCGGCGCGGCACGCTCGGTGACCAGCGGCGTGATCCGCCGCACCCCGAGCTCGACCGCCTTCTGCAGGGTCAGGTCCATCCGGTCGCCGCGCGAGACCGCCTGCGCGAGCGAGATTCCGAAAGGCAGTTCCACCTCGCGTGCCGAAAAGGTCCCGACGCGGGCCGTGACCCGGCGCTTGCCGACTTCGGCGAGGGACGCGGCGTACTCGCCCCCCGCGCCGTCGAAGAGAACCAGCGGGGCGTCTGGGCCAAGGCGCAGCACACGGGCCACATGCCGGGCCGCGACCTGCGGAAGCTCCACTTCCGTACCGGTGCGGAGCGGTCCCGGGTGATGGATGCGGGGGATCCGCACGCCGACGCTCAGTCGCGTGTGGCCAGGTCGATTCCGTCGGCCGCGACGCGGGCCACCTCGGCGATCTGCTCCGGGGTGATGACGTAGGGGGGCATCAGGTAGACCACGTCGCCGAGCGGGCGCAGCAGCATGCCCTCGCCGAGCGCGTGACGGTAGACCCGGCGTCCGCGCCGCTCCTGCCAAGGGAAGGGCTCGCGCGTGGCCTTGTCGCGGACCATCTCGATGGCCAGCACCATGCCGGTCTGGCGCACCTCGGCGACGTGCGGGTGGTCGGCGAGCGGCGCGCACGCCTCGCCCATCAGATGCGC
>JAWVZO010000164.1:0-5728 GCA_033722135.1 Gammaproteobacteria bacterium
CTCGGTGATCGAGCCGTCGCTGTAGTGGACTTCGCGGCTGTCCGGGTCGAAGACGACGTTCTCAAGCACGGCGCCGAAGCGGATCGCCTGGTAGATGTCGGGCTCGGCCTCGACCGACAGGTCGATCACCTTGGCGTAGCAGCCGCCCTCGATGTTGAACACGCCGTCGTCGGTCCAGCAGTGCTCGTCGTCGCCGATCAGCTTGCGCTTCGGGTCGGCGGAGAGCGTCGTCTTGCCGGTGCCGGAGAGGCCGAAGAAGATGCTGACGTCGCCGTCGGGACCCTCGTTGGCCGAGCAGTGCATCGACAGCACGCCCCGCTTCGGCATCAGGTAGTTCATGATCGTGAACACGCCCTTCTTCATCTCGCCGGCGTACTCGGTGCCGAGGATCACGAACTCGCCACGGGCCAGGCAGAGGCTGACGCTGGTCGACGACTCCACGCCCTCGAGCATCGGGTTGGCCGGGAACCGGCCGGCGTTGTAGATGACGTAGTCGGGCTCGCCGAAGTCCCCGAGCTGCTCCGGCGTCGGCCGGATCAGCATGTTGCGCATGAACAGCGCGTGGTAGGCGCGCTCGCAGATGATGCGCACCTTGACGCGGTGGTTGGGATCCCAGCCGGCGAAGCCGTCGACGACGTAGAGCTGGTCGCGGGTGTTGAGGTAGTCGACCGCGCTGCGCCGCGCGATGTCGAACACGCGGTCCTCGAGGCTGATGTTGACGTCGCCCCACCAGACGTCGTCGAGCACCTGCTGGTGGCCGACCACCCGCTTGTCCTTCGGGCTGCGCCCGGTCTTGGCGCCGGAAAGCGCGATCAGTGCCCCGGTCGACGACACGGCGGTGCCGGGCTCGTGGCGCAGCGCCTCCTCGTAGAGCAGGGCGGGCGACGCATTGCGCAGGACACGGCCGACGGTGATGCCGTGAGGCTCCAGGCTGAACGACTGCATGAGACTGGTCCTAGGGTAGATGACGGATTCGTGAAGGTGGCGTATTTTGTCAGAATCGGACGATGGGAAAAACCCGCTGATCCGGCATGACTTATCCGCCGTCGGACAGCCCTGGCTCACCGCCGGGAGACCCCGCATGAAACGCACGCTCCGCCTGCTCGCCGGCCTCGCGCTGCTTGCCGTGGCACGTGGCGTCGTGGCGGCCGGACCGCTCGACGACGCGCACATCCACTACAGCGCCAACGCCCACGGGGAGGTCGGCCCGGAACGGGCGCTGGCGCTGCTCGACGAGGCGGGCATCCGCCGGGCCATGGTCTCGAGCACGCCCGACGACGGGACGCTCGCCCTCTACCGCCTGGCGCCGGAGCGCATCGTGCCGGTGCTGCGCCCCTACCGCGACCGGGGCGACATGGCCGCCTGGCACCGCGACCCCGAGGTGGTCGCCTACGTGGCGGACCGGCTGGGACGACGCGAGATCTATCGCGGCCTGGGCGAGTTCCACATCGACGCCGGGGACGTCGGCTCCGCGGAGATGGCCCGGCTGATCGAGCTCGCCCGGGAGCACGGCCTGTTCCTGCACGCCCACACCGACGGCGACGGCATCGAGGCGCTGGCCGCCGCCGCGCCGGGCGTACCGCTGCTGTGGGCCCACGCGGGGCTCGGCGAGCCCGTGGCCGTGGTCGACCGCGTCCTCGCCCGGCACCCGGGGCTGATGGCCGACCTCTCCTACCGCTACGACGCCATCCTCGACGGCACCTCGCTCGACCCGGCCTGGCGCGAGGTGCTGGTGCGCCACGCCGACCGCTTCCTCATGGGCAGCGACACCTGGGCGCCGTCGCGCTGGCCGGCGCTGCCGGCGACCACCGCGCGGGCCCGGACGATCCTCGACGCGCTCCCGGCGGAGGTCGCGGCGCGTCTGGCGCACGGCAACTTCGACGCGCTGCTCGCGCGCTGACCCGGTTCAGCGGCGGGCGCGGCGCAGGGCGTAGAGCCCCCACGCGAGCAGCGCCGCGCCGAGGCCGAGGTAGATCGAGACGGCCTCGACGGCATCGCGCCCACCGACCGCCGGCCGGTTGGGCAGGACCGTCACCTCGCCCGTCGAGATCAGTTCAACCAGCCCGTAGCTGCCCACGGCGAGCGCCGGCAGCGCGAAGATCAGCGACGAGATCGCGCGTACCTTCCAGCGTCGCGGCGAGACCGGCTCGGGCGTCGGAGGCGGTTCCCGGCGCAGCGGCCCGTCGTCGATCCCCGGCGGTCGGCTCACGGATGGTAGGCGGGTATCGCGTGGGCGTGATCCAGGGGACCGTGGCCGCTCCCGAACCCGGGTGCGCCGCGGATCGCCTGGTGGACGAACAGGCGCGCGCGGTGGAACGCCGTGCGCAGCTCGAGCCCCTGGGCGAGTCCCGTGGCGATCGCCGAGGCGAAGGTGCAGCCCGTGCCATGCAGGCTGGTGGAGTCGAGCCGCGCGCTCTCGGCGCGCTCGACGCCGTCGGCGGTGACCAACAGGTCGACGACCCGTTCGCCGGTGAGGCGCCCGCCCTTGACGATCACGGCGCGCGCTCCCTGGTCGACCAGGCACAGGCCAGCGGCCACCATCGAGCTGGCGTCGTCGACGTCCATGCCGACCAGTTGACCGGCCTCGATCAGGTTCGGCGTGAGCACGTGGGCCAGCGGCAGGAGGCGTTCGCGCAGGCAGGCGACGGCGTCCTGCTCGAGGAGCAGGTCGCCGCCCTTGGCGACCATCACCGGGTCGACGACCACCGGGATGCCATCGAGTCCGGCGAGTACGTCGGCGACCGCCTCGATCACCGGGATGCTGTGCAACATGCCGGTCTTGATGCAGTCCGCGCCGATGTCGTCGAGGACCGCGCGCATCTGGTCGACGATGAACCCGGGCTCGACGCCGACGACCCCGTGCACGCCGCGGGTATTCTGGGCGGTCAGCGCGGTGATCGCCGTCGCCGCGAAACCGCCGAGCGCGGTCACGGTCTTGATGTCGGCCTGGATGCCCGCGCCGCCTCCGGAATCGGAGCCGGCAACGACCAGCACGCGCCCGCGCATGAAACCCCCCAGTGGACCAGGTACGTTCCAGCGTAGCCGAGGCGCCGGTCGATGCAACGTGTGCTTGGCACCCATGTCCCGCTGCGCTATCGTGGCGCGAGGCCACCAACCTATAAAAAACATGGCTATTAGCGACAAGATCATCAGTGCCCAACGAAGGATCATCGATCGCCTGATCGAGTGGGAGGAGCTCGTCGGCGAACTCTACAAGCGCTATGCCGTCCGCTTTCCCGAGCAGGGCCCCCAGTGGCGACAGCTCGCGCGCGAGGAGCAGACCCATGCCGGTGCGCTGGGCGCCATCCGCAGGATGCTCGATGCCGGCCACCACCTCGAGGGCATCGGCGAGTTCGACAGCGAGATCATCGAGCAGGAGGTCAACGACGTCCGCCGCGCGCTGAAGCGCTCCCACCACTCGCAGTTGCGGCTCGACGAGGCGGTCAAGACCGCGCGCCAGATCGAGAGCTCGATCATCGAGTCGAAGTTCTACGACGTGGTCACCTGCGATGCCCCCGAGTTCAAGCGGATCGCCGAGCGCCTGCGCAGCGACACCATCCGCCACCTCGAGAAACTGCGCAGCATCGGCTGAGCCCACCCCGGCGCCGGCGTGAACCCCCTCGCCCGCCTGCGCGCCTGGCGCCGCGCCCGCCTCCTCGAACGCCACCCGCTCGACGACCACCTCTGGCACGCCGCCGTCTCCGAACTCCCGCTGCTCGATGACCTCGACGCAGGCGAACTGGCGCGCCTGCGCGAGCTGGCCACGCTGTTCGTCCACCGCAAGGTCTTCTCGGGGGCCCGCAGTCTCGCGGTCGATCCGTCGATGCAGGCGACGATCGCCGCCCAGGCATGCCTACCGGTGCTCGGTCTCGACGAGACCTGGCTCGACGGCTGGCGCAGCGTGATCGTCTACCCCGACACCTTCGTCGTCGACCTCGAGGAAGCGGACGAGGCCGGGGTGGTGCACGCGCTGCGCGACGAGCGCATCGGCGAGTCGTGGGAGCACGGCCCGCTGATCCTCTCCTGGGCCGACGTCGCACCCGGCGCGCAACCCTACGGCGAGGGCACCAACGTGGTGGTGCACGAGATCGCCCACAAGCTCGACCAGCTCGACGGCGTGGCGAACGGCTGTCCGCCCCTGCACCGCGGCATGGACCGTGGCGCCTGGCAGCGGGACTTCCAGGCCGCCTACGACGCCCTCGGCACCGAGGTCGACGCCGGGCGCGCGACCTGGATCGACCCGTACGCGGCGGAGGCGCCCGAGGAGTTCTTCGCCGTGCTGAGTGAGCATTTCTTCACCGCGCCGGAGGCCGTCGCGGAGCTGGTCCCGGCGGTCTACGGGCAGCTACGCGACTTCTACCGCCAGGACCCCCTCGCGCGCCGCGCGGGCTGAACCGTGGCACGGGCCCGCGGACGGGTCACCCGTCCCGCGTCTCCCGGACCAGATGCTCGAGGTACTCGAGCCGTTTCAGCGAGAGCGCGATCCGCGCCTCGAGGTCCTCGTCGGGTTCGGCGATGACGTGCAGCATGTCGGCGAAGAAGAAGACCCGGAAGCTGTCGATGTAGCGCACCCGCTGGTCGCGGTCGAGGACGAGGTTGTCGAAGCCCCAAAGGTCGATGACGCGCATCTCCGGGGTCTCGTACCAGGCGCGCGCCGCCTCGACGAAGGTGACGAGCTGGCGCCGCGCGACGTTCAGCCGGCGCAGCAGCGGCACCGCCTCGTCCTCGTTGGCCGGGTTGGCGATGTTGAACCAGGGCCGCACCACCTCGGCGAAGACCACGACGTTGCGCGCGCCGTCGATGCGGGTCGCGACGAAGGTCGCGCGCGGGACGATCTCGCCGAGCCGCTCGCGCAGCCTGCGGTAGTCGGCGGCGAGCAGCCTGATCTCCGGCAGCGTGCACGGCTCCTTGTGGCACTTGATGATCAGGTTGAGCGCGACGCGGCGTCCTTCGCGGACGAGCCGTCCGTGCGCCTGCCACACCTCGCAGTGGTACCCGGTGACGGACATCAGCGTCGCCGGGATGCGCTCCGTCTCCAGGCAAGCGACCCGCTGGGGAATGCGGTCGGATTCGCGGCCCATGGCGCCCGCCCGGTTTGGATCAGCGCTCCTGGTCTTCCACGGCCCGCCGGATCCCGGCGGCCTGTTCGAGCACTCGCGGCTCGACGGCCGTGGCCTTGTCGTGGCTGTCGACCAGCGGCTTGAACGGGTTGTCACCGCTCATGATCTCCTCCGGCTCGCGCGGCGGCTCCTCCCTGGAGCAGCCAGGCAGCGCCAGGAGCAGGACGAGGACGGCGAGGGTGAGGTGTATCGGCATGGCGGCGTCCCGTGCGGTTCGCCGTCATCATACGCGCCCGCTTGCCAGGCGCACCCGGTGGAGGGCACGCTAGGTCCGGTTCCGGAGGAGCGCCGCGATGACCCGAGTGCTGTTCGCCTGCCTGCTGCTCTCGATCCTGGCCCCGGCGCGGGCGGCCGCCGGCGGCGTCGAGATCGTCTTCGCCGAACTACGCCGCGGCGGCGACGCCTGGCAGCCCACGGTCACGCTGCGCCACGCCGACACCGGCTGGGAACACTACGCGGACGCCTGGCGCGTGGTCACGCCCGACGGTCGCGTGCTCAGCCACCGCACACTCTACCACCCACACGTCAACGAGCAGCCGTTCACGCGCAGCGGACCGGCCTTCGCGCCGCCCTCAGGCCGGCCCCGGGTCGTGGTCGAGGCGCGCGAC
>JAWVZO010000165.1:0-5657 GCA_033722135.1 Gammaproteobacteria bacterium
GGTCGCCGTCGCGCCGGGGGCCGTCCCCCACCGCGATCGGACGGCCGGTGATCCGGCGCGCGCAATCGATCACCTCGCGCACCGAGAAACCCCGGCCGTTGCCGAGATTGAACGCGACCGCGGCGTCGCGTTCCCCGAGCCAGTCGAGCGCGATTACGTGCGCATCGGCGAGGTCGCTGACGTGGATGTAGTCACGGATGCAGGTGCCGTCGGGCGTCGGGTAGTCACCGCCGAACACGGTGATCTCCTGACGCTTACCGAGAGCGGCGTCGAGCACCAGCGGAATCAGGTGGGTCTCGGGTTCGTGGTGCTCCCCGGTCTCGGCCTCGGGATCGGCGCCGGCCGCGTTGAAGTAGCGCAGCGCCACCGAGCGCAGGCCGTGCGCGAGGTGGAAATCGGCCAGCATCCGCTCGGCCGCGAGCTTGCTCCAGCCGTACGGGTTGACGGGCCACTGCACGTGGTCCTCGGGGATCGGCACCCGGGACGGTTCCCCGTAGACGGCGCAGGTCGACGAGAAGACCAGTCGATCGATACCGTGCGCGCGCAGCGCCTCGAGCAGGACCAGCGTGCCGTGAACGTTGTTCGCCCAGTACTTGCCGGGCTCGGCCACCGACTCGCCGACGTAGGCGTACGCGGCGAAGTGCATCGCCGCGTCGGGCTGCCAGGCCGAGAGCACCTCGTCCAGGCGGCCCCTGTCGGCCATGTCGCCCTCCTCGAGGGGGCCCCAGCGCACCAGGTCACGGTGACCGTAGACGAGGTTGTCGTAAACGACCGGCTCGTGGCCCGCCGCGGAGAGCGCCTTGCAGGCGTGCGAGCCGACGTAGCCCGCCCCGCCCGTGACCAGCACACGCATCAGGTGCCCGCGCCCCGCCCGATGGCGTGATGCGTGAAGCCGGCGCGCCGGATCAGCACCGGCTCATAGATGTTGCGGCCGTCGAACAGCACGGGCGCCTTGAGCAGCGCCTTGAGGCGGGCGAAATCGGGGCTCCGGAACTGTCGCCACTCGGTCACCAGCACCAACGCATCGGCCCCCTCGGCGGCGGCGTAGGCGTCGTCGACGATGGCGACGCCGGCGGCGTCGCGATAGAGACGCCGTGCCTCGTCGTTGGCGACGGGATCGTAGGCACGCACCTGCGCGCCTGCGGCGAGAAGCGCGTCGATAAGCACCCGGCTCGGCGCCTCGCGCATGTCGTCGGTGTTGGGCTTGAAGGCGAGCCCCCAGAGGGCGAACGTGCGCCCTGCCAACTCTCCGTCGAAGTGGGCGCGGATCTTGTCGAGCATGACCCGCTTCTGGCGCTCGTTGACCGTCTCGACAGCCTTGACCAGTTCCGCGTCGACGCCGTGCTCGGCCGCCGTGCGCACCAGCGCCTTGACGTCCTTCGGGAAGCAGGAGCCGCCGTAGCCGAGCCCCGCGTAGATGAAGCTGTAGCCGATGCGCTTGTCCGAACCAATGCCGACGCGCACCTTCTCGATGTCTGCGCCACAGCGGTCGGCCAGGTTGGCCAGTTCGTTCATGAAGCTGATCTTGGTCGCGAGCAGCGCGTTGGCCGCGTACTTGGTCAGTTCCGCCGAGCGGATGTCCATGCTGATCAGCCGGTCGTGGTTGCGGTTGAACGGCGCGTAGAGCGCGCGCAGAAGCTCGGTGGTACGGGGGTTGTCGGTGCCGACGACGATCCGGTCGGGACGCATGAAGTCGTCGATCGCGGCGCCCTCCTTGAGGAATTCCGGGTTGGAGACGACGTCGAACTCGAAGCCGCCGCCGCGCTCATCGAGGATCGCGTCCATCCGTTCCCTGACCCGATCCGCCGTGCCGACCGGCACCGTCGACTTGTCGATGACGATACGGTAGTCGTCCATGTGCGTGGCGATGGTCTCGGCCACGGCAAGCACGTGCCTCAGGTCGGCCGAGCCGTCCTCGTCCGGAGGCGTGCCGACGGCGATGAACTGGAACAGGCCGTGGCCGACCGCCTCCGCGGAGTCGCTGGTGAAGCGCAGGCGAGCTTCCCTCACGTTGCCCGCGACCAGTTCGTCGAGACCCGGCTCGTAGATCGGGATCTCGCCCTGCTGCAGGCGGGCGATCCTGGCCTCGTCGACGTCCATGCAGACCACGTCGTTGCCCGCCTCGGCGAGGCAGGCGCCGGTGACCAGGCCAACGTAGCCGCTGCCGAAAACCGTCACGTTCACTGGAAAAACCCCCTGTCCCTGATTCGTGCTTTCGTGGGTCGTGCTTCAGCCCGATGACTACCGATGTCGGACTAAAGTCCGACCTACCAACCCCGGGACACCACGATGATTTCCCGTGGGTCGGGCTTCAGCCCGACTGCCGCTCATGTCGGGCTGATGAAGCCCGACCTGCGGATCGACTAACGCCCGTAGCTGTCCTCGAAGCGGACGATGTCGTCCTCGCCAAGGTAGCTGCCAGACTGCACCTCGATCAGATCCAGCGGCACCTTGCCGATGTTCTCCAGGCGGTGCCTCGTGCCCAGCGGGATGTAGGTCGACTCGTTCTCGCTGAGCAGGAAGACCTCGTCGCCGCGGGTGATCCGCGCGGTTCCCGCGACGACCACCCAGTGCTCGGCGCGGTGGTGGTGCATCTGCAACGACAACTGGGCGCCGGGTCGGACCGTGATGCGCTTGACCTGGAAGCGGTCGGCTGCGTTCAGGCACTCGTAACTGCCCCAGGGCCGGTAGACGGTGCGGTGGCTGCCCGCCTCCTCGCGGCCATCCGCCTTGAGCCGTTCGACGATCCCCTTCACCTCCTGGACACGGTCCTTGTGGGCAACGAGCACCGCGTCGGCGGTCTCGATCACGACGTGATCCTCGACCCCGACGACGGCCAGCAGCCGGTCCTCGGCGCGCAGGTAGGAGCGTTCGACCCCGGTGGTGACGACGTCGCCGATGCAGACGTTGCCATCACCGTCCTTCGTCCCCTCGTCCCACAATGACGACCAGGAGCCGACGTCAGACCAGCCGGCATCGAGCGGCACCATGGCCGCGGCATCCGGGGCATCGGGCCGGCAGGCCGGCTCCATGACCGCGTAGTCGATCGAGTTGGCCGGGCAGCGGGTGAAGGCCTCCGCATCGAGGCGCAGGAAATCGTAATCCGCCTCGCGCCCGGCATGGGCGTCGCGGCATGCGGCGAGCATCTCGGGCTGGTGGCGACCGAGCGCCTCGAGGTAGCGGCGGGCCCGGAACAGGAACATGCCGCTGTTCCAGTAGTGGTCGCCGCCGGCGACGAAGCGTTCCGCGGTCTCCCGATCGGGTTTCTCGACGAACCGTTCCACGGCATAGGCGTCCTCGGCCACCTCGGCGAGCGGTTCGCCCCGCGCGATGTAGCCGAACCCGGTCTCGGGCCCTGTGGGCACGATGCCGAAGGTGACGAGCCGGTCCTGGCCGGCCAGTTTCCGCGCGGTGTCGACCGCGGCGTGGAAGGCGTTCACATCGCGGATCACGTGGTCGGCCGGAAGCACCAGAAGCAGCGGCTCCTCGCCACCGGAGACCAGCGCCTCGAGGGCCGCCACCGCCACGGCCGGCGCGGTGTTGCGTCCGACCGGCTCGAGCAGGATCGCGCCCGGCTCGACGCCGAGCCCGCGCAGCTGTTCGGCCACCATGAACCGGTGCTCGCCATTGCAGACCACCATCGGTGGCGCTGCCGACGGGAGGTCCGCGAT
This sequence comes from Gammaproteobacteria bacterium, assembly GCA_033722135.1. Classification (GTDB taxonomy): domain Bacteria; phylum Pseudomonadota; class Gammaproteobacteria; order QNFN01; family QNFN01; genus QNFN01. The sequence continues at coordinate 3,672 of JAWVZO010000165.1, forward strand.
CCGCGCGACCGTCTGCTGCAACAGCGTCCGGTCGCCGACCAGCGGCAGCAGCTGCTTGGGGTAGAGCTCGCGCGACAACGGCCAGAGGCGGCTGCCGGCACCGCCGGAGAGGATCACCGGAACGAGCATGGAAACCTCGGATTGATCGACTGCGGAGCAAGTGTAACGAATCGCCCCCGAGTGCGGCAGTGCAGCGCTGGCCGAACGGGGTGCCAGCGGCCGCACGATCGGGTCACCTTAACCGAAGCGGGTGCGCACGCAGGCCGAGTCACCCTGCGCCCGCATTCATGGAAACGCCGCTCACGCGCCCCCGTGTGGTCCAGTGGCCGCCTTCCCGGTCCCTTCGTGGACACAACTCCGCGCATCCATCCTCCATCTCCACACCGGGAATTGATTAGACTGTTACCGAACGTACGGCCATGGACCGACCGCATGACGCCGTCCCGCCATTACGACGTGTTCTTCCAGGGTCCCGAGAGGAGCCGGGCACGCTACACCCTGCTCTGGGTCCTGGCGACCTGGGGCGTCTACTTCGCGTGGCTCTGGCCCCGGACCTGGTTCCAGGACGGCGGCGGGATCTTCGCGGGCCTGCGCGGCGTGGCCTGGTCGTGGCCCGAGCACAGCGCCCTGGCCTCGGTGTTCGCCTACCGTTCACCGGAAACCTGGTTTCTCGGCCATCCCCAGGCGGCGGACGCACCGCTCGGCGGCGGGTTCGTCGCCGACGCGCTCGCCGGGTTCCTGATCCGGGCCGGACTCGACCACGGCTGGGCCCTGATGCTGACCGCGCTCGCGTTCACGCTCCTGTTCCTGGCGATGCTGGCGCTCTTCTACCGCGCCGCGCTCGATCGCACCGATCCGACCTGGTTCGCGGTCACGCTGTTCCTTTGTGCCGGCGGGCTCGGCTTCGTCCACTACCTGCAGGATCTCGTCCAGCCCCTGCTCGGCGCCGACCCCTCCTGGCTCGCCTTCCGCGACAACCTCCTCTCGGCACCGGATCGCAGCTACACGGAGATGCCCCAGCACGGGCTGGTGCTCGGCAACCCCGTCATCGAACTGCTGCTCGTGCAACGGGACCTGCTGCTCGGCATGGCCCTGGCGCTCGGGCTGCTCGCGATCCTGCTGCACTGGTACCGCGACGGGTTCGAGTACGTCGGCCCGGTGGCCAGCGCGCTGCTCGGCCTAGGCTTCGGCCTGCTGGCCGCGGTCCACGGTGGCTCGCTCGCGGCGAGCGCGGTCGTGGTGCTGGCGATGGCACTCACCTCGCCGGGCGCCTGGCGCCACTGGTTCCTGATCGTGCTGATGGCCGTGGCCGTCGCCCTGCCGCTGCTGCAGTTCCTGCACGGCGACCTGGCCCGCCTGTGGATGCCCCTGGAGTGGAAACCGGGAGGCCTCGCTACCGCCGAGGCCGCCGACCAGCGACCCTGGCTGCTCTACTGGTGGGACAACCGGGGCCTGTTCCTGCCGGTGGCCGTCGCGGCACTGCTGGTCAACCGCTGGTGGGGGCATCCGGCGGCACTGGCCGGCGTCGTCCTGTTCGCGCTGGTCAACCTCGTGCAGCCCGACCCGGCGCTCGGGGAGAACGCAGTGTTCCTCGCCTGGGCCCAACTGCTGCTCGTCATCCCGGTCGCGCACTTCCTCGGCGAGATGCGCCGGACGATCCCGCTCGGCGCGATCCCGGCCTTCCTGCTGGCCGGGGTGCTGATCGCCTCGGGGGCGCTCGACCTGTGGCGCGCGGCGACCACGCGCGCGGAACTGGTGCGGGTGTGGGGTCCGGTGGAGATCGCGCTGGCCGAGCAGTTCCGCGACCTCAGCGAACCGACCGACGAAGTCGCCGTTGCCCTGACCACCCGGCCGTGGCCGGCGGAGTTGACCGGGCGGCCGTCACGCGTGCTGGTGGACCCGACCGCCCGGCTGCCCGGCTGGGGCGCATTGGCGCCGCGGTTGGGTGATAGCGACTGGCTGGTTACCGAGACCAGCGCGCTCACC
>JAWVZO010000166.1:0-5613 GCA_033722135.1 Gammaproteobacteria bacterium
CCGTCGTCGCATGGCGACGACGTTCAGGCCGGTCATGACCGGCCTGTCGAACCTTTTTCTATCGGGATACGGTCACAGGTTCGAATCGAACCCTGGACGGGCATGAAAAAACCCACCGCGGGGTGGGCTTCGGTCATTGTCTGGCGCGCCCGACAGGATTCGAACCTGTGACCTTCGGCTTCGGAGGCCGACACTCTATCCAGCTGAGCTACGGGCGCGTGGGGCGAAGATTCTAGCCCGGATACGCCGCAGGAATCCACAACGCGTCAACCGGTTTGGCCGGTGGCGCCACGGTACCCCAGGGCCTCGGCGAGATGGGCTCCCGCGATCCCGCTCGCGCCGTCGAGGTCGGCCACGGTGCGCGCGACCCTGAGCACGCGATGCACCGAGCGCGCGCTGAGCCCCAGACGCTCCATCGCACCGCGCAGCAGGTTGACACCGGCATCGTCCAGGCGGCAACGGCGCGCCAGCGCCTCTCCTGCGAGGTCCCGGTTCAGCCCTTGCTGTCTCCGCTTCTGGCATGCCCGGGCGCGGGCGACGCGTTCGGCCACCGCACTGCTCGGCTCGCCTCCCCGATCGCGTTCGAACAGCGCGTCGGAGTCGACCGGCGGCACCTCGACCTGCAGGTCGATGCGGTCGAGCAACGGTCCGGAGACGCGCGCGCGGTACCGGCGCACAGCTTCCGCGGGACAGTGACACCGCGAATCTCCCAGGTAGCCACAGGGGCACGGATTCATTGCCGCGACGAGCTGGAACTGCGCGGGGAACGTCTCGCTGCGCGAGGCCCTGGCGATGGTGACCCAGCCGTTCTCGAGGGGTTCACGCAGCATCTCGAGCACGCGCCGCTCGAACTCCGGCAACTCGTCGAGGAACAGCACCCCGCGATGGGCGCGCGACACCTCGCCGGGCCGCGGACGGCTGCCACCGCCGACCAGCGCGACGGGCGACGCCGAGTGATGGGGCGACCGGAACGGCCGCCTCGCGTACCCGTCCGGCTGCCAACCCGCGTCGCTCACCGATGCGATCGCGGCCACCTCCAGCACCTCCGCCTCCTCCAGCGGGGGCAGTATCGACGGCAGGCGGCTCGCCAGCATGCTCTTGCCGCTCCCCGGCGGACCGACGAACAGCAGGCTGTGGCCGCCGGCTGCGGCGATCTCGAGTGCCCTCCGCGCCTGCGGCTGTCCGTGGACGTCCGCGAGATCGAGGCCTGTTTTCCCGTGCATCCTCGGCCATTCGGCCGCCACGCACGCCAGCCGCTCGTCTCCGCGCAGGTGCGCCGTGACCTCCAGCAGGTGCGTCGCGGCATGCACCCTGGCGCCGGGCACGAACGCGGCCTCGGCGGCATTGTCGCCGGGCACGACGATAGCCCGTTGGGCGTCCCGCGCCGCCAGTGAGGCGGCCAGGCTACCGCGCACCGGCCGCAATACCCCGGAGAGCGCGAGTTCCCCCAGGAACTCGTGCTCCTCCAGCACGTCGCCGGGCAACTGCCCCGACGCGGCGAGGATACCGAGCGCGATCGGCAGGTCGAAACGGCCGCCGTCCTTGGGCAGGTCGGCCGGGGCCAGATTCACGGTGATGCGGCGCGCAGGGTAATCGAAGTGGCTGCTGAGCAGCGCACCACGGACCCGGTCCTTGCTCTCGCGGACCGCGGCCTCGGGCAGGCCCACGATCGCGAGCCCCGGCAGGCCGTTGGTCAGGTGCACCTCGACCGTGACGGCGGGTGCCTGGATACCCACGCTGGCGCGCGTGTGGACGATGGCGAGCGACATGCCCCCTCCCTGGGTTCGTTCGCGCCCGGGCCGATCCCTGGCCCGGGCGTAAGGCTCATGTTTCCGTGACCGGTTCCGACGACGAGCCGTTCGGCTCGGGTGCCGTGCCCTCCAGGACCGAGAGCCGCTCCTCCAACGCATCGACCCGGCTGCGCGTGCGCACGAGCATGTCGGTCAGGTTCTCGACCTCGTCGCGCTGCACGAGATCCATCTTGCTGAACGCGGAGTGCAACACGGCACGGAAGTTGCGCTCCATGTCCTTCTGCAGGTCGCGGACGCCCGGCGGCAACACCTCCGTGAGCTTGCGCGCGATTTCGTCGAGCTGTTTCGGATCGAACATGGCCGTAGCGCCTCGGACTTTGGGGTAGGAATCACTTTAAGGACCGCCCGAGCGGCAGACAAGTGCACCGTGTTGGAGCAGGTGCCACGGGATGGCGCGCCAGCTTGGTGCTGCACTGCAGCATTCCAGCTATCGAACGTTTATAACAATTTGTATTTATGTAATTTTTTACGATGGCACAGGCAATGCATATAAACCGCCAGTGTCCGCGGCTTCACGCGGAGCTTTATGCCTTAACTAAGGAGCTACATGATGAACAAGTTCAAGTCTACGATCTTCGCCGCCGGCCTGCTGGCGGCCCCCCTGGCCTCCCACGCGGAGATTGCCGCGAACGTCGCGCTGACCACCGATTACGTCTGGCGCGGGGTCTCGCAGACCCTCGAGGATCCGGCGATCCAGGGCGGGTTCGACTACGCGCACGAGAGCGGTTTCGCTGCCGGCGTCTGGGCCTCTAACGTCGATTTCGGCGAAGGCGACAGCGCCGACATGGAGTTCGACGTCTACGGCAGCTTCGGCGGCGAGTTCGGCGACGGTTTCAGCTACGGCGTCGGTGCCATCTACTACGCCTATCCGGGCACCGCGTCGGGCGTCGATTACGACTGGCTGGAGGTCAGCGGCAGTCTCGGCTGGGGCCCGGTGAGCTTCGCCGTGAACTATTCCAGCGACGTCTACAACAGCAGCGAGACGGGCGTCTACTACCTGCTCTCCGCGTCCCATGAGATCGAGGGCTTCGCCTTCGCCGCCGACGTCGGTTACTACGACTACGACGACGCGGTATTCGGTGCCGGCGTGCCCGACAGCAACTTCGACTACCACCTCGGCGTGAGCACCTCCTTCGTCGGTCTCGACTGGGACCTCAGCTTCTATGACACCGACAGTGACGGTGAGGCGATCTGGGGCGACATCGCCGAGGAGCGTCTCGTGCTGACCGTCTCGAAGAGCTTCTGAACGCCCATCAACAGGAGATGACGCCATGAAAATGATCACGGCCGTAATCAAGCCATTCAAGCTCGACGACGCCCGCGAGGCGCTGTCCGAGATCGGGGTGCGCGGCATCACCGTCACCGAGGTCAAGGGCTTCGGCCGCCAGAAAGGCCACACCGAGCTCTACCGCGGCGCCGAGTACGTCGTCGACTTCCTGCCCAAGATCAAGCTCGAGGTCGCCATCGAGGCCGATCAGCTCGAGCAGGTGATCGAGACGATCAGCAAGGCGACCCAGACCGGCAAGATCGGCGACGGCAAGATCTTCGTCACCCCGCTCGAGAACGTGGTCCGGATCCGCACGGGCGAGACCGGCCAGGCCGCGCTCTGAACCGCTTTCTGAACAGCTTACGGAGGAAACAACCGTGGAAGCGATAACCGAACTGAGTTACGCACTCGACACCTTCTATTTCCTGGTGTCCGGTGCGCTCGTAATGTGGATGGCGGCCGGGTTCGCCATGCTCGAGGCCGGGTTGGTGCGTGCCAAGAACACCACCGAGATCCTGACCAAGAACGTGGCGCTCTACTCGATCGCCTGCATCATGTACCTGCTCGTCGGCTACAACATCATGTACGGCGACAGCATCAACAGCTTCATCCCGGGCGTCTCGTTCCTGCTCGGCGAGGACAACTCGACCGCCTCGGTCCTGGCCGGCGGGGACGATGCGCCGTATTACTCGAACATGTCCGACTTCTTCTTCCAGGTCGTGTTCGTGGCCACGGCGATGTCGATCGTCTCCGGCGCGGTCGCCGAGCGCATGAAGCTGTGGGCGTTCCTGCTCTTCGCGGTCGTGATGACCGGCTTCATCTACCCCGTGCAGGGGTTCTGGAAGTGGGGCGGCGGTTTCCTCGACGGCCTCGGCTTCCTGGACTTCGCCGGCTCGGGCGTGGTGCACATGACCGGCGCCGCCGCGGCGCTGGCCGGTGTGATGCTGCTCGGCGCGCGCAAGGGCAAGTACGGCCCGAAGGGCGAGGTGCACGCGATCCCCGGCGCGAACATGCCGCTGGCCACGCTCGGCACGTTCATCCTCTGGCTGGGCTGGTTCGGCTTCAACGGCGGTTCCGAACTGATGGTGTCGAACGTCGCCGAGGCCAACGCCGTCGCGCTGGTGTTCGTAAACACCAACGCCGCCGCCGCGGCCGGCCTGGTCGCCGCGCTGCTGACCGCCCGGCTCCGCTTCGGCAAGTCCGACCTGACCATGGCGCTCAACGGTGCGCTGGCGGGCCTGGTCGCGATCACCGCCGAACCGCTGACCCCGAGCCCGGGGCTGGCCTCGGTGATCGGCGCGATCGGCGGCCTGATCGTGGTCTTCTCGATCACCATGCTCGACAAGCTCAAGATCGACGACCCGGTCGGCGCCATCTCGGTGCACGGCGTGGTCGGCATCTGGGGACTGCTCGCGGTGACCTTGTCCAACGACGACGCCACGCTGACCGCCCAGCTGATCGGCATCGGCGTCATCTTCGCCTGGGTGTTCATTGCCAGCCTCATCGTCTGGGGCATCATCAAGGCGGCCATGGGCATCCGCGTCAGCGAGGAGGAAGAGTACGACGGCATGGATCTCGCGGACTGCGGTCTCGAGGCCTATCCGGAGTTCGTCAAGACCTGACCCTGCGACAGGGTCCGACCCGAAGCGGGCGCCTCGGCGCCCGCTTTTCTTTTGGACCGCCCCCGGGGCACGATGCTGGTAGGCTGCGCCCCGCTGCGCTATCTTGTGCTGCCAAGATGTCAATATGGCTCCGCATAATGCCCCGAACGCTCCCGCTCGCACTCGCCGCCCTCCTGCTGCTGACTGCCGGCGGGGTGCTCGCCGCGCCCATCTACAAGTGGACGGACGCCGACGGCCAGGTGCACTACGAGGATCTGCCGCCGCCTCAGGCCGAGGTCGAGGTCATCCGCGCCGCCGAGCCGTACCGTGGCGAGACGCCCGCGTCGCCGACCGCAACCCGGGAGGGCGCCTCTGCCGCGACCGCCACGGACGCCCGCGAGGCCGACACCCGTCGACAGCAGCTCTGCGAGCAGAACCGTGCGGCACTCGACGAGGCGCAGACCGCCCAGAGGATGTACCGGCTCGACGAGGACGGCCGGCGCGTCTACCTCTCCGAGGCGGAAATCGCCACGCATCTCGCCGAGCTGCGCGCCGCGATTGCCAGCACGTGCACGGCGGCGGCCGAGTAACGCCGGCAAGGCATCCATTCCAGCCTCGTTGCATCGTGACCGCCGGTCACGGTCGGAACCGATTATCGCCAGGATCAACCTCGATGCGGTCGGCGCCCGCGACGTCCTCGTGGTCGGCACGAAACGTTCGGGAGTTCGCTGCGTGAGGTGAGTCGACATCCCGTCGACGGAGGGAAAGAATGCAGGACTGGGACATCGCGCAAGCGCGCGCCGCCTACAGCATCACGCACTGGGGCAACGGCTACTTCGACGTCGGCGCCGACGGACACGTCCAGGTGATCCCCCGCCCCGGGCGCGATGCCACGCGCGTCGATCTGCGCCGGGTCACCGACCACCTCGAGGCC
>JAWVZO010000167.1:0-5606 GCA_033722135.1 Gammaproteobacteria bacterium
GCCCAGGTCATCGATGAGAGCCGCGCACAGCGCATTGAGCGCCTGCGGGCGGTTCAAGCGGATCAGGCCCACCGCTCCGTGGGTCTCGACCTCGATGTTTTCGTAGCTCATAGGAGTTCCTTCCTGTCGTCGGCAACCGCCGGAGATGGCGGCCGCAGGTCCGGCGCAGCTTACTGGAATCGCGCGGCGGCGTTAACCGACGCTGGCGTCGCGCGCGCCCCGGTCACCCGGGTTCGGCGACCGTGCCATCGTCGGCATCGCGCCGGTCGCGGATGCTGATCTCGCGCTGCGGGAACGGGATCTCGATGCCGTGCTCGCGCAGCGCCGCCCAGATCATGAACAGCAGGTCGGCGCCGACCCGGTTCTGCCCGTCGTCGATGCCCTCCATCCAGAACTCGACGAGGATGTCGATGCCGGATTCGCCGAATGCCTGGATCTCCGCATCGGGGCGCTCCTCGATCGGCACGTCGTCGCCGCTGATCACCTTGGGGTGGCTGGCGACGACGCGGCGCACGATCTCGAACAGCTTCTCGAGGTCGGTCTTGTAGGCGACCTGGAAGTTCAGCGCGTAGCGCTGCTTGGAGTTCTTGTGCGTCCAGTTGACGAAGGTCGTAGTGATGAAGTGCTCGTTCGGCACCATGATGTCCTTGCCGTCGAAGGTCTCGAGCGTCGCCGAGCGCATGTTGAGCTCGCGGATCATCCCCGCTCGGCCGTCTTCGAGTTCGATGAAGTCGCCGACGGTCAGCGAGCGGTCGAGCAGCAGGATGATCCCCGAGATGAAATTCGACGCGATCGCCTGCAGGCCGAAGCCGAGTCCCACGCCGACCGCGCCGCCGAACACCGCCAGCGCGGTCAGGTTGATGCCCATCACCTGCAGCAGCAGGATGAACAGCACCACGACCAGCACCACCTCGAAGAGCTTCGCGAACACCTCGCGTGTGCCGACGTCGAGGTCCTCCTGGCTGCGGATGATCCGCTGGCCCGCGCTGCGCGAGACCCGACCCAGCCAGAACAGCAACGAACCGAAGATCGCGACGCGCAGGACGCCGTAGGCGGAGAGCTTGATGTTGCCGACCTCGATCGCGATCGAGTCGAGGTAGCCGGTCACCTCGTCGAGCCAGCCGAAGATGTGCAGCAGCGCGGCGGGGATGGCGAGCCACACCATCACTCTGCGCAGCAGCGTGTTGGTCACGAAGTGGGTGATCAGAGAGTAGATCATGAACACCACGGCGATGCCGAGGCTGACCTGCACCAGCCACCCCTGTTCGAACAGCACCCGGCTCGCGTCGACGGCAAGCGCCAGCAGGAAGATCAGCAGCAGCGGGAAGATCAGCTCGCGGATGCCGAAGATCTGCCGTCGCATCGCCATCAGCGGCCCCTTGGACGGGGCTTCACGGAGCAGCGAGGAGCGCCGCTTGATCAGCCCCGCCCCGGAGTACGCCAGCATGATCGCGGCCAGCACGATGCCGCACTGCGCGTAGAAAACGGGACTGCTGAACCAGGCCAACGCGGTCGCCGCGAACCGGTTGGCCTCGTCGATCATGGTCTGTACGTCGATCATCCGTCTCGCGCTCTCCGGGCCGTCGTCGCGGCCGAACCGTCAGGGGTGGCCAGTATTCCCAAGAATGCGCGCGAGGCGCCATCCCGGGATCCAGATGGGTTCGCGCCGTTGCGCGACCTGTCCTAGTGTACGCGGCACACGAAACCGTTTCCGCTGCGTACCGCCATGTACCACTATGCCCACCCGCACCCGGCCGTGACCACCGACGTGGTGGCCTTCACGATCCGGAAGTCGATGCTCAATGTGCTGCTGATCCGGCGCGGCAACGACCCCTATCGTGGCTGCTGGGCACTCCCCGGCGGGTTCGTCGACATCGACGAGGATCTCGAGGCTGGCGCCCGGCGCGAGCTCGAGGAAGAGACCGGCGTGACCGGTCTCGACCTCGAGCAGTTCCACGCCTTCGGCCGGCCCGACCGCGACCCGCGCGAGCGGGTGATCTCGGTCGCCTACTACGCTCTGGTACCCCCGGACAACCTTCGCCTGCACGCGGCCAGCGACGCCGACGACGCCGGCTGGTTCCCCATCGACGCCTTGCCCGGGCTTGCCTTCGACCACGCGGAGATCATCGCCATGGCCCACCAACGCCTGGTCGCCGGGTTCGACCGGTCCACGATCGCCCTCCGGTTCCTGCCGGATCGCTTCACCCTCGGCGAGTTGCAGTCGGTCCACGAGGCCATCCGCGGCCAGTCCCTCGACAGGCGCAACTTCCGAAAGTGGGCGCTCACACGAGGGCGGATCGAGGCGACCGGCGAACTGCGCCACGAGGGGACCCACCGTCCGGCACGGCTCTACCGGGCCGTCGCGAGCGCACGGGCCGGGAAGATCGACTGACCCGCGCACCAGCCACCGGCGCGCAGGAACGGGTTCGGGATCCGCCGCTGCGGGGCCCCGGTCAATGCTACAGAAGCACCCGCTCGATGCCGCCCTGCCGCGCCCTGGCGACGAAGTCGTCCTGCCAGTCGTCACCGTGCAGGCGTCGCGCCAGCTCGACCACCGGGTAGCGGGTCTCGAGCCCGGTGCTCTCGCGGTAGCGAGACAGCCCCTGCTGGCATGCCGGGCACGAGGTCAGCAGCCGGACCTCGGGCGCGCCTTCGCCGTCGCCGCCGACCTGGGCGATTCCCTTGTTCAGCTCCGCCTCCTTGCGGAAGCGGACCTGGGTGGCGATGTCGGGACGGGCAACGGCGAACGTGCCGGCCTCGCCGCAGCAGCGGTCGGAGAGGACGACCTCCTGGCCGAGCAGCTTCGCCGCGACCGCGGTGGGGCTGTGGGTCTTCGTCGGCGAGTGGCAGGGGTCGTGATAGAGGTAGCGCACGCCCTCCTCGGGCGGCGTTTCGACGCCACGCTCGTAGAGGAACTCGTGGATGTCGAGCAGGCGGCAGCCGGGGAAGATCCGCTCGAACTGGTACTCGAGGAGCTGGTCCATGCAGGTCCCGCAGGAGACCAGCACGGTGCGGATATCCAGGTAGTTCAGGGTGTTGGCGATGCGGTGGAAGAGCACGCGGTTGTCGGTGGTGATCTGCCGGCCGCGCGCGGTGTCGCCGCTCGAGGTCTGCGGGTAGCCGCAGCAGAGGTAGCCGGGTGGCAGCACGGTCTGCACGCCACTGTCGTAGAGCAGCGCAAGCGTCGCCAGGCCGATCTGGCTGAACAGCCGCTCCGAGCCGCAGCCGGGGAAGTAGAAGACCGCGTCGGCCTCGCCTTCGCCCTTCCCCGGGTCCCGGAGGATCGGCACGGTCTTGCGGTCCTGGAGGTCGAGCAGCCGGCGCAGGTCGTCGCGCGGCAGCACCGGCAGCGGCTTCCTGAGGAGGTGCACGACCTGCTCCGTGGCGCGGGTCGGGCCCGTCGTCGCCGCCGGCCGCTTCGTCTCGCGCACCAGGCCGAGCCGCGTGGCCAGGCCGTGGACCCGGCGCTGCGCCGCGTAGCCGACGCGCAGCACGCCGTCGCGCAGCGCGCGGATCGCCAGCGGGTCGGTCGCGTTGAGGTAGGCGAGCGAGAGCCAGGCGCCCGGGCTGTGCCGGCGCCGACCGTGCGCCTTGAGGATGTCGCGCATGCGAACCGTGACGTCGCCGAAGTCGATGTCGACCGGGCACGGCGTCTCGCACTTGTGGCAGATGGTGCAGTGGTCGGCGACGTCGTTCATCTCGGCGAAGTGGCGCACCGAGACGCCGCGCCGGGTCTGCTCCTCGTAGAGGAACGCCTCGATGATCAGGCCGGTGGCGAGGATCTTGTTGCGCGGCGAGTAGAGCAGGTTGGCGCCGGGCACGTGGGTGGTGCAGACCGGCTTGCACTTGCCGCAGCGCAGGCAGTTCTTGATCGCGTCGTTGAGGTCGCCGAACTCGCTCGCCTCGAGGATCAGCGCCTCCTGCTCGACCAGGCGCAGCGACGGGGTGTAGGCGTCGTCGAGACCCGATCCGGGAAGCAGCTTGCCGCGGTTGAAGCGGCCCTCAGGGTCGACCCGGCGCTTGTACTCCACGAATGCGTCCGCGCGCGCGGCATCGAGGTAGCGGTACTTGGTCAGGCCGATGCCGTGCTCGCCCGAGATCACCCCGCCGAGCGTGGTGGCCAGGCGCATCACCCGGTCGACGATCCGCTCGGCCTCGTGGAGCATCTCGTAGTCGTTGGAGTTGACCGGGATGTTGGTGTGCACGTTGCCGTCGCCGGCGTGCATGTGCGTGGCGACGAACAGCCGGCTCGAGCGCATCTCGGCGTGGATGGCGTCGAATCGCGCGCGCACCCCGGCGAGTTCCTGCCCCGAGAAGGTCTCCTTGAGCGGCCGCTCCACCGAGGCGCGGTAGGAGACCCGCAGGTCGCGGCGCAGGAGGAGCTGCAGCAGCGTGTCGCCTTCCACGATAGCGGTCCGCGCCGCGTCGTCGAGCAGGTCGCGGTGCGCCTCCGCCGGCGCATCCAGGTGCTCGAGCAACCCGGACCACGCGGTGCCGACGGCATCGAGGTGGCGGCGCGCCGCGTCGACCTTGGCCGCGAGGATGGCGTCGGCCTCGTCGCTCGCCTCGTACTCCGGACCACCCGCCTCGGCGAGATCGCCGGCGAGGTAGGCGCGCACCGCCCCGACCATGGCCAGCTTGTTGCGGATCGACTGCTCGATGTTGATCCGCTCGATCCCCTCGCTGTAGGCGGCGAGCTGGTCGATCGGGATGACCACGTCCTCGTTGATCTTGAACGCGTTGGTGTGGCGGGCAATGGCCGCGGTGCGCGAGCGTGCGGCCCAGAAGCGGCGCCGCGCCTCGGGGCTCGCCGCGACGAACCCCTCACCGTCACGGGCCTTGGCCCGGCGCACGACCTCCGACGCCGCCGCGCCCACCGCCGCGTCGTCGTCGCCAGCGATGTCGGCGATCAGCACCATCTTCGGCCGCTCGCCGCGCGGCGCCTTCGGCGTGTAGTTCACCGCGCGCACGTAGCGCTCGTCGAGGTGTTCGAGCCCGGCGAGCGCGACGCCGTCGAGCCCGTCGAGGTACGCCTTGGTCTCGACGATCGCCGGCACGGCATGGCGGAGGTCGCTGCCGTAGAACTCGAGGCAGACCGTGCGGATCGCCTTCGGCCGCGGGTGGAGCACGAATGTCGCCGAGGTGATCAGGCCGTCGCAGCCCTCCTTCTGGATGCCGGGCAGGCCGCCGAGCGCCTTGTCGGTGACGTCCTTGCCGAGACCCGCCTTGCGCAGCGAAGGTCCCGGCAGCTCGAGCAGCTCCGGCTCGCCGAGCGGCGTGGTGCCGTTGGCCGCGAAGCGGGTCAGGCGGAACGTGACGGTCTCCTGGTCGTGGATGCGCCCGAGGTTGTGGCCGACCCGCTCGACCTCGAGCCACTCCGCGTCCGGGGTCACCATGCGCCAGCTGGCCAGGGTGTCGAGCGCGGTGCCGAACTGCACCGCCTTCTTGCCGCCGGCGTTCATCGCCACGTTGCCGCCGATGGTCGAGGCGTCCTGAGAGGTCGGGTCGACGGCGAACACGCAGCCCGCCGCCTCGGCCGCCTCGGCGACGCGCCGGGTCACGACGCCGGCGCCGGCACGGATCGTCGCCACCTCGCGGTCGAGCCC
>JAWVZO010000168.1:0-5604 GCA_033722135.1 Gammaproteobacteria bacterium
GCCGCCGCGGTCCTCGCACTGGCCGCCGACCTGACCCGGGAGAGCGTGCGCACGCGCATGATGGCCTCGATCGGGGCCAGCATCGGCCTCTCCTTCGCGCTGGCCCTGGTCCTGGGGCCGCTGCTCGACCGCTGGATAGGCGTACCGGGCATCTTCCTGCTCACCGCGGGACTCGCCTGCGCGGGCATCGCCGTCGTGACGCTGGCCGTGCCGAATGCCACCGTCGTCCCGCACCGGGACGCCGAGCCGGTCCGTGGCCAGTTCGGACCGGTCCTGCGCGATTCCGAACTGCTGCGCCTCGACGCCGGCATCCTCGTGCTGCACGCCATCCTCACCGCGACGTTCGTGGTCTTCCCTCTGGTGTTGCGCGACGGGGCCGGGTTCGCGGCCGAGCGCCACTGGCAGGTCTACCTCCCGGTGCTGCTGGTGTCGTTGCTCGCCATGGTGCCGCTGGTGATCTACGCCGAGCGGCGGCAGAAGATGAAGCCGGTGTTCCTGGCCGCGATCGCGGTGCTCGGCCTAGGCCAGTTCGGTCTCTACCTCGCCGGCGGCTCGTTCGCCGGCCTCGTCGCCGCGCTTGCGGTGATGTTCACCGCGTTCAACCTCCTCGAGGCGAGCCTGCCGTCGCTGGTGTCGAAGACCGTGCCCGCCAACCGCAAGGGCACCGCGATGGGCGTCTACTCGACGGCCCAGTTCCTGGGCGCCTTCCTCGGCGGTCTCGGCGGCGGCGCGGTGCACGGCGCGTTCGGCGCCCAGGGGGTCTTCCTGTTCTGCGGCGGCCTCGCGCTCGCCTGGCTGCTGCTGGCCGCCCGGATGCGACCGCCGCGCCAGTACACGAGCCGCCTGCTCAACGTCGGTTCCCTGACGCCGCGCCAGGCGCAGGAGCTTTCGGTGCGGATCGGGGGCGTGGCCGGCGTGGTCGAGGCGGTGGTGGTTGCCGACGAGGGAGTCGCCTACCTCAAGGTCGACGAGGCACGCCTGGACGAGGCGGCGCTGCGTGAATTTTCGGTGTTCAGCGCGTAGACTGTGCCCCCGCTGCAGGGAGCGCGGCGCGACAAGGAATAACCCAACGGAGGATCCATGGCCAGAGGCGTCAACAAAGTCATCCTGATCGGTAACCTGGGGGCCGATCCCGAGGTCCGCTACACGCAGAACCAGAGCGCGGTCGCCAACCTGCGCCTGGCCACCAGCGAGCAGTGGCGGGACAAGCAGACCGGCGAGAACCGCGAGCAGACCGAGTGGCACCGCGTGGTGATGTTCGGCCGCCTCGGCGAGATCGCCGGCGAGTACCTGAAAAAGGGCTCCAAGGTCTACATCGAGGGCCGGATCCAGACCCGGAAGTGGCAGGACCGCGACGGCAACGACCGCTACACCACCGAGATCGTCGCCAACGACATGCAGATGCTCGACAGCCGCGGGGACGGCGGCGGCTCGGGCGGCTTCGGCGGCGACAGCCGGGGGGGCGGAGGCGGCGGCCACGACGACGGCCAGCGCGGCGGCTTCGACGAGCCGGACGACGACATCCCGTTCTAGCCGCGCGACCGACGCGGCCACTGCGCAAGATCCCGGAGCCCGGCACCCGCCGGGCTCCGGCGTTTCGGCGGTGGCACCCCGCTCAGTCGGCGACCAGCTCCCGGAGCCGCGCCAGCGCGGTGCCGGTGGCGGTCAGGACGGGCAGAGGGTAGTCGCTGCGCAGACGCGTCACGACCGGCGCCATCGAGAACTGGCCGAGCAGGATCGCGTCGCAGCCGCCGTCGGCCGCGAGGTCTTCCAGCGCATCGAGCACCAGACGGTCGTGCCCGGCGCGGTCGCCGGACGTCACGGCCTCGACCGCCCCGGCGACGTGGCTGCCGCGCACCGCGACGTCACGGCCGAGCCGAGCCGCGTGGCGCTCGATGTCGGCCTGCATCAGGGCCAGCGTGTCGGCCACCGTCGCGACCACGCCGAGGCGGTCGCCGGTCCGCAGGGCCGCCTCGATAAGCGCCTCGTACGAGGTCAGCACCGGGACCGGCAGGGCCAGCCGAGCCGCCTCGACCGCGGCGCCGAACAGCGAGCCGGTGAACAGAATCGCGCGAACGCCGCAGCCGGCGCTGTGGCGCAGCAGGTCCGCGACCCTTGCGGTGAGCTCGGGGGTGAGGGCGCCGGCTCGCGCGTAGTCGACGTACAGCGACTGGTCGAACAGCGAGATGGGCTCGGCCTCGGGCCAGTCGCTGGCGAAGGCCGCCTCGATCGGCGCGATCGACTCGCGCAGCGCGTGCACCAGGCCGATGCGCGGAGCGCGTGGCACGGTCACGCGGTGATCTCGGCGATCGCCCGGTCGACGGCGGTGCCGAGGCGGTCGACGATGGTGTCGACGTGCGATTCGTCGATGATGAATGGCGGCGCGAGCAGCACGTGGTTGCCGTTCACCCCGTCGATGGTTCCGCCCATCGGGTAGCACATCAGGCCGTTCGCCATGGCGTGCCGCTTGATCCGTGCGTGCAGCTGCAGGCCGGGATCGAATGGGTCCTTGCTCTGCCGGTCCGCAACGAACTCCAGCCCGAGGAAAAGTCCGCGGCCGCGGATGTCCCCGACGTGGGGGTGATCGCCGAACCGTTCCTGGAGGCCTTCCCGCAGGCGCGCGCCCATCGCGACCACGTTGTCGAGCAGGCTCTCGTTCTCGATCGTGCGCTGGACCGCGAGCGCCGCGGCACAGGCGGTGGCGTGACCGAGATAGGTGTGGCCGTGCTGGAAGAACCCGGACCCGTCGGCGAGAGTGTCGTGGATGTGCCCGGTGCAGAGCATCGCCCCGATCGGCTGGTAGCCTGCGCCGAGGCCCTTGGCGATGGTGACGATGTCGGGCGCGACGCCGTCCTGCTCGCAGGCGAAGAGCGTCCCGGTCCGCCCCATCCCGCACATGATCTCGTCGAGGATCAGAAGGATGCCGTACTCGTCGCAGATCTCCCGGATCCGCTTGAGGTAGCCGGCTACCGCGGGCACCGCGCCGGCCGTCGCCCCGACCACCGGTTCGCAGAGGAACCCGATCACGTTCTCCGGGCCGAGTTCCTCGAGCTTGGTACGCAGGGTCTCGGCCGCCCGGAGACCGTATTCCTCCTCGCTCTCGTCCTCTTCGCGGTGGCGGTAGGCGTAGCAGGGCGGGATGTGGTGTCCGGGCACCAGGAGCGGTTCGAACTGCCGGCGGCGCCACATGTTGCCGCCGACCGCGAGGGCGCCGAGCGTGTTGCCGTGATAGCTCTGCAGCCGCGCGATGTAGTACTTGCGTTGCGGTTGGCCGATTTCGTCGAAGTACTGGCGGCCGAGCTTGAGCGCGGCCTCGACCGCTTCCGAGCCGCCGCAGACCAGGTAGACGCGATCGATGTCGCCGGGCGCGCGTGCGACCAGGAAATCGGCCAACTCCTCGGCCGCCTCGGTCGTGAAGAAGGCGGTGTGGGCGTAGGCGAGCTGCCCGGCCTGGATGTTGATCGCCTCGACCACGGCGGGGTGGTTGTGGCCGAGGCAGGAGACCGCGGCACCGCCGCAGGCGTCGAGGTAGCGGCGCCCTTCGCCGTCGACGAGGAAGGGCCCCTCGCCACCGACGGCCACGGGCAGTTGACCCTTGGTGTGGCGATGGAAGACGTGGGACATGGGATGGGTCTCTTTGGCTATGGCGCGGGTCTGATCGGATCAGTCTAGTGGTCCCTCCGGGAATCTTCCTCGTCGAGGTGCGGCCTCGGTCTGGCGTAGTGCTCGACGAGGAGGGCGCTGAACAGCTCCCGCGCCCGGTTGGTGCGCGCATGGCGTTTGGTTACGGAGGCGACGCCGAGGCGGTAGTGCTTGTGCTCCGGGGCGAGGCGCCGCAACGCCCCGCTGGCGAGCCAGGTCGAGGCGAACTCGTCGGGCAGGAAACCCAGGTAGGCTCCGGACAGGATCAGCGCGAGCCGGGTCTCGTAGTAGTAGGCCGTCGCCCCGAGACGCAGGCCGGCGAGCTGCTTGCCGACGGCGTCGTTCACCGGGATCCCTGCGTGCACCACCGGGTGGTCGGGCAGCGCGGCGAGCAGGGCACCGGAATCGCGGGTGCCGGCCAGCGGGTGGTCACGACTGCAGTAGAGGTAACAGGTTTCGCTATAGAGCGGGACGTAGTCGAGCCCCTCGACCTCGCGGTGGTGCGGCACGAGGCCGAGGTCGGCCTCCTCCTGGAGCACCATCCGCTCGATTTCGTTCATGATTCCGACATCAAGACGCAGGTGAACCCCGGGTGCCTGCCTGGCGAAGGTAGCCACCGTGGCGGAGACGCCGGAGCGCTGGTCGAGGCTGACCGTGTCGCTGGCGATGATGCGGAGTTCGCCCGACGGCTGCTCGAGCAGGCTGCCGACCCGTCCCCGGAAGGTCTCCATCGCGCCGAGCAGGTCCAGCGTCGCCTGGTAGACGGCCAGCCCCTCCTCGGTGAGCGCGAAACCGGCGCGGCCGCGCCGGCAGAGTCTCAGGTTGAGCCGCTCCTCGAGCTTGCCGATATGCAGGCTGATGGTCGAGCGCCCGATGTTGAGTTCGGTCTCGGCCGCCGTGAAGCCGCCGCACTCGACGACGCTCTTGAACACCCTGAGTTGGCGGATCTCGTAGTCGGTGACCTGTCCGAGAAGGTGGCCGGAAGAACTGGTCATATGTTTGATAAACACCAATGTTAAGTGAAGAACATAGTAATTTATCGTAGTAAATTCTGCATCTATGCTCCGCATCATTCCCGCCGCGTCCGCCAGGGGCGCGCGCATGGGGCCCACCATCAGATGAGGTCAAGCCGATGAACGTCACCGCTCACTCCCTGGAATCCGTCCAACCCGGACAGACCAACGCCGAGCTCGGGGCGCGCCGCCAGGCCGCGGTGGCCCGCGGTGTCGCCTCGGCCACACCGCTTCACGTGGTCCGTGCGCGGAACGCCGAACTCTGGGACGTCGAGGGGCGCCGCTACCTCGACTTCGCGGTCGGCATCGCCGTCTGCAACACCGGCCACTGCCATCCTCGTCTGATCGAGGCGGTCGGGGCGCAGATGGCGAACTACACGCACACCGCCTTCCAGGTCGCGCCATACGAGCCCTACATCCGCCTCGCCGAGCGCCTGAACGCGCTCGCACCGATCCGCGAGGCGAAGACCCTGCTGATGACGACCGGGGCCGAGGCGGTCGAAAACGCGGTGAAGATCGCGCGTGCCGCGACCGGCCGGCCGGGGGTGATCGCGTTCAGCGGCGCCTTCCACGGCCGCTCGGCGCTGACCATGGGGCTGACCGGCAAGGTCGTGCCGTACAAGGCCGGCTTCGGCGTCAGTCCCCCGGGGCTGTTCCACGTGCCGTTCCCGGTCGCGCACCACGGCGTGACCGTCGACGACACGCTGGAGGCGCTCGGCCGGCTGTTCCGTACCGACATCGGCCCGACCGACGTCGCGGCGATCATCATCGAGCCGGTGCAGGGCGAGGGCGGTTTCTACATCGCCCCGCCGGAGCTGATGACGGCGCTGCGCCGGGTCTGCGACGAGAACGGCATCCTGCTGATCTGCGACGAGGTGCAGACCGGGTTCGCACGCACCGGCCGGCTCTTCGCGACCGAGCACTACGGCATCGAGCCGGACATGATCAC
>JAWVZO010000169.1:0-5591 GCA_033722135.1 Gammaproteobacteria bacterium
ACCGCGGCGAGTTGTCCGCTGCGCGAGGCCGTCGCCAGGCTCCGCATCAGGTGCTCCTCGAGCTGCCGTCGATTCAACAGGCCGGTCCGGGGATCCTCGGAGGCGATGGAGCTGACGGCGTCGAGCTGGGCGCCGTAGGCCGCCTGGAGCGGGCGCAGCACCATGGCCACCAGCAGCGGCAGCGCCACGCCGAGCAGGACGCCGCCGGCGAGCAGAGTCATCGGCCAGCCGGTGACGCCGCCGGCAAGCCACGCGACGCCTGCCGCCGCGACGAGCGAGGCGAGCATGACGCCGGCCATGCGCAGGAACAGCGCCCCGGAGGTGGGCACGCGTGCGTCGGGCGGAACGCCGCCCGTCACGCGACGGGTCCGCGGTTCCCCGGGCACGGCACGGGGGGCCGGGCGGGTGCGTCGCATGACGGGTCTCCTCGGTAGGACGGGGAAAGCCCCGGGCCGCATGATGGCAGAATTCCGCGTGCAGACAACCCGTTTTCGGGCGGACGAGCTCGAATCAGTCGACGGGGTGTTCCCGGAGCGCCATCCCCTCGGGCGGCGGGAAGCGCCGCACCACCCAGCCGGGAAGCCGGCCATGGGCCGCCTGGTGCAGGAGGTCCGACTCGATGATGATCAGCACCAGCATGGTGACCATGGTCGGCAGCAGGCCGAGACCGCCGACGAGGGCCAGCGCGGCCTCCTTGCGCAGCCCGAGCGACTCGTAGCCGAACCAGGCGAGCGCGGCCGAGGTCGCGAGCACGGCGAGCATGGCGATGAAGATCCGGCTCAGGCGCGCAGCGGTTTGCCAGTGGGCCATGACGTACCAGGCGTCCCCGCGCCTCGCGCGGCGCGCCCGCCACAGCGTGTAGCCGAGGCAGGCGACCGAGACCAGCGGCACGGCCATGACCGGGACAGGGTTGTGGCTCGCCATGCCGAGCGTGGCTACGAACAGCAGGATGTGATTGCCGATCAGGTTGCCCAGGAACAGCTCGTGCGGGATCTTGGCGCGCTTGCGCTCGTGCTCGTCGACCGGGTAGCTGGGGGCGCGGCGGTGGGCCATCAGGCCATTGTCCGGATTGGCCGGCATGGATCAACTCGGGCGTATCGCGGTCCAAGAAACCGGCAAGTCCCGGCGTGCGCCCGATGGCCGTCCCGGACCCGAGAAGGTATGCTCGAACCCTCCACAAGGAGCGGAATCACCGATGATGCGTCCCCTTCCCCTGATCACTCTCGCACTCGCCGCGCTGCTGCTCACGGCCTGCGCCGCCACTACCAAGCAGGCGAGCTGGACGGACCCTGAATACGCAGGCCGCAAGGTCGCGTCGGTGTTCATCATCGGCACGGCACGGAGCGACCTGCACCGGCGCCTGTTCGAGGACGAGTTGGCTCGGGAACTGGAGCAGCGCGGGGTCCGCGGCATACCGAGCTACAGGCACTTCTCCCTGAAAGAGATCGAGGACCGCGAGGCGACGGAGCTCAAGATCCGGGAACTGGGCGCCGAATCGGTCATCGTCGCCAAGGTGGTGGGCAGCCGCACCGATTCCGTGGTCACCCCAGCGCGGAGCTACGTCAGCGGTGTGCCCTACTACCCAACGCATCTCCGCGACCACTGGCACGACTACTTCCGCAACAGCTACTCGGTGGTCAGCGAGCCGGCGACGGTCCGCCAGTTCCAGATCTACACCGTCGAGACCAACCTCTACAGCCCGGAGGACGACCTGATCTGGTCGATGCAGTCGGAGACCATCGCCGGGGGGCAGCTCGAGGAGACCATCAGGGAGTTCGTGGACCTGCTCGTCGAGGATCTCTCGGCCAACGGCCTGATCTGAGCCTCGCCGTCTTCCCCGCACGCTCCCCGCTGCCGCCGGGGGCACCCCGGCGTACGTATCCCGCGGATCCCCCCCAGCATGCCCGTCGATCCCTCCACCCTCCTCGCCTACGTCCTGACCGTCGGCGCGATCGTCCTCTCGCCCGGGCCCGACACGCTGCTGATCCTGCGCTACACGATCGGGTCGGGCCACCGCGTCGGCCTGGCCACCGTCGCCGGTGTCCAGGTCGGCCTCGCCGGTCACACGCTGCTCGCGGTGCTCGGCGTCTCCGCGGTGATCGCTGCCTCGCCGACACTGTTCAAGGGACTGGCCGTCGCCGGTGCGCTCTACCTCGCCTGGATCGGGCTGCAGGGATTCCGCGGCCAGGCGCTGCGCTTCGAGGGCGCACCCCGGGTCAACGCGCGCCGCGCGCTCCACGACGCGATGCTGTGCAATCTGCTCAACCCGAAGGTGATCGTGCTGTTCATCGCCCTGTTGCCGAACTTCGTCGATCCCGGCCGCGACGACGTCACGACGCAACTCCTCTTCCTCGCCCTGGTGCTGGTGGCGATCAACGTCGCCTGGCAGGCGCCGCTGGCCTGGATCGCCGGCAGCGTGCGCCGCTGGCTGTCCCGGCCCCGTGTCCAGTTCGCGGTCAACGCCGGCACCGGGACGATCCTGCTCGGCTTCGCGGTGCTGATGCTATGGGATCACGTGCTGCGGAGCTGACGGTTTTCCGGGCAGCGCACCGGACCGACGTAACCGGTGTCCCCATGCCGCCGGGCCGGACCGGCGGCTTCCGGCGACCGGCTTTCCACCCCCGGAGCTGCCGTCCCGCGCCCGGGACGCCCTCCTTGCGGTCTCCCGGTGGATCGCGGCGCACGGCGGTGGAGGACACGCCCCGGGGCCACGCCACCGCAATCGGGGCACCGACCGGGGCCCGCGAGGAGGAGAAGCCGGGAGCACGACGCGTTAGACTCTGCCCGAGACACGGAGCCGTCGCGTGGACCTGAACCCCCTGCTCGAAATCCTGATCCTGCTCGCCAGCGCGGTGTTGCTGGTGCCGCTGTTCCAGCGCCTGGGACTCGGCAGCGTGCTCGGCTTCCTCACGGCCGGTATCCTCGTCGGACCGTGGGGGCTCGGACTGATCACCGACGTCGAGGCGATCCAGCACCTCGCCGAGTTCGGCATCGTCTTCCTGCTGTTCCTGATCGGCATCGAGCTGAAGCCGTCGCGCCTCTGGCGCATGCGCAAAATGGTATTCGGCTACGGTCTCGCCCAGGTTCTGGTCACGGCGCTGGTTCTCGGCGGACTGGGCCGCCTGGCCGGCCTGACCCCGCCGGTCGCGATCCTGCTCGGCTCGGCGATGGCGCTGTCGTCCACCGCGTTCGTGCTGCAGATGCTCTCCGAGCGCAACGAGCTGGCCAGCCACCACGGCCGGCTGTCGTTCGCGATCCTGCTGCTGCAGGATCTCGCCGTTGTCCCGCTGCTGGCGCTGGTGCCGCCGCTGGGCAGCGCCGATCGCCAGATCGAGGTCAACGTCGGGTTCGCGCTGCTCGAGTCGGCGGCTATCTTCGCCGCGGTGCTGCTCGCCGGCCGGTTCATGCTCAATCCGCTGTTCCGCCACGTCGCGGCGAGCCACAACAGCGAGGTGTTCACCGCCTCGGCGCTGCTGCTGGTGTTGGGCACCGCTTTGCTGATGGAGCACGCCGGGCTGTCGATGGCCATGGGCGCGTTCATCGCTGGCCTGCTGATCGCGGACTCCGAATTCCGCCACCAGGTGGTCGCCGACATCCAGCCGTTCCGTGGCCTGCTGCTCGGCCTGTTCTTCATGTCGGTCGGCATGGCGGTCGACTTCGGCGGCCTGCTCTCCGACTGGGCGAACGTGCTGCTCTGGCTGGTCGTGCTGCTCGGGGTCAAGGCGGCGATCCTCTGGCCACTCGCCCTGATCACCGGCCTGCGCGGGGCCTCGGCCGCGGCGGTCGCGCTGTTCCTGGCGCAGGGCGGCGAGTTCGGCTTCGTGCTGTTCGGCGTCGCCCACCAGGCCGGCGTGCTCGACGACCTGCTGTTCCAGCGCGCGATCCTCGTCGTGGCACTGAGCCTGGCACTGACGCCGCTGCTGGTCCGTTACGCCGACCGGTTGCTGGTCGCGGAGAAGCGGGCCCGCCAGGCCGACATCGCGGGCACGCAGACCACCCTGCCCGACAGCGAGGAGACGCCACGCCCGGTACTGATCGCCGGGTTCGGCCGTGTCGGCCGGCGCATCGCCGAACTCCTGCAGCGCGCGAACGTGCCCTACGTCGGCATCGACCAGGAGATCGAGACGGTCGCGCGGGCCCGGCAGCGGGGGTTCACGGTCTTCTTCGGCGACGTCTCACGCCCCGACGTGCTGCGCGCCGCGGACGTCGGGCGCGCCCGGCTGGCGGTGGTCGCAACCGATCGCGGCGAGCCGTCGATGCAGGCGGTGCGCGCGATTCGCCGCGAGGCGCCGGACCTGCCGATCCTGGTGCGCGCGGTCGACCGGGCCCACAGCCGGGCGCTGATCGCCGCCGGCGCCACGCGCAGCTTCTCGGAGAACCTCGAGACCAGCCTGCAGCTCGCCGGGGCGGCGCTGCGGGAGCTGGGCGAATCGCCCGACACCGTGCAGTCGTTGCTCGACGCCTTCCGCGAGGAGTACGCGGCCGCCATCCGGACGCGCGAGGGGGGCTAGGCGGAACGCCCGCCGAGCACGGCCAGCGCCGCCGCCACCCCCGAGCCGGCCCTAGGCACGGCGGCGGCGTCGAGACCGAGTTCGACGCCGGAGAGCGTCGCGGCCAGCATCAGGTCGTCGAAATCGCCCAGGTGGCCGATACGGAACACCCGGCCCGCGAAACGCCCGAGTCCGTTGCCGAGCGCCATGGCGTATCGCCGCTCGACCCCCTCGCGGAAGGCGTCGGCGTCGTGCCCCTCGGGCAACATCACCGCGGTAAGCGACGCGCTGGCGTACGCCGGATCGCGGCAGACCGTCTCCAGTCCCCACGCGGCGACGGCCGCACCGGTCGCCGCGGCGTGGCGCGCGTGGCGGGCGAACACCTCGTCGAGCCCCTCCTCGGCCAGCATCGCCAGCGCCTCGCGCAGGCCGAACAACAGGTTGGTCGCCGGTGTGTAGGGGAAACGGCCCTGGCGGTTGGCCTCGATGATGGGCTGCCAGTCCCAGTAGCCGCGCGCCACGCCGGCCCGGGTCAGCGCGGCGTCGAGCGCCCGTTCACCGACGGCGTTGAAGCCGAGGCCAGGCGGCAGCATCAGCCCCTTCTGCGACGCGCCAACGGTGACGTCGACGCCCCAGCCGTCGTGGTCGTAGGGCAGCGACGCGAGCGAGGAGATGGTGTCGACCAGAAGCAGCGCCGGGTGATCCGCCGCGTCGATCGCCCGGCGCACCGCGGCAACGTCGCTGACCACGCCGGTGGAGGTCTCGTTGTGGACCACGGCGACGGCGCGGATGGCGTGCTCCCGATCGTCGGCGAGGCGCGCTGCGATCGCGTCGGGGTCGGCCGGCGAGCGCCAGTCCCCGGGCAGGAAATCGACCACCAGGCCGAGCCGCTCGGCGAGCCGCAGCCACTGGGTCGCGAAGTGCCCGGTCTCGGCCATCAGCACGCGATCGCCCGGCGCGCAGGTGTTGACCAGCGCGGCCTCCCAGGCGCCGGTGCCCGACGACGGGAAGATGATGATCGGGCCGTGGCAGTTGAATACCGGGGCCAACGCGGCCAGCAGTTCGCCGGTCAGCGCCTCGAAGGCCGGGCCGCGATGGTCG
>JAWVZO010000170.1:0-5582 GCA_033722135.1 Gammaproteobacteria bacterium
GCCAGCCCGATCAGCAGGTTCAGGACGAGGGCGAGGACCGGCCGGCGGACGCTCAACGCCGGCAGCCCGGCGAGAGCCCCGCGGTCCCCCGGCTTCACGGGCGGCCCGCCATCGCGTTCGGGTCGTCGGCGAGGAAGCTGACCTCCATGCCCTCGCGCATGCGCTGCACCCCCTCGCTGACCACCTGGTCGCCGGCAGCCAGCGGCGCGTCGACCAGCACGCGCCCCTGCAGGCGCTGCACGATCCGCACGCCGATCCGCTCGGCCCGTCCGTCGACGATGCGCCAGACGTAGGCCCCGTCCCCGCCCCACTGCACGGCGACCTCCGGCACCACGGGGTAGTCCTGGCCCTTGAGGACCAGCCTGACCCGGAAGCTCATCCCGGGACGCAGCCGGTCCGCGGCGTTATCCACGCGGGCCCGCGCCACGAACGTCCGCGCTTGCGGGTCGATGCGGCTGTCGACGTCGACGACGCTGCCCTCCGACGGGTTGCCCCGGGTGGTCCAGGGCTCGACCGAGATGGGCGTCCCCTCGCGGAGGCGGCCGATCAGGACCTCGGGAATCTCGAAGCGGACCAGCAGCGCGCTGCGGTCGTCGAGGGTGACGACCGGCGTGTCGGTGTCGACCCGGTCGCCCGGCTCGATCTCGCTGATCCCCACGTGTCCGGTGAACGGCGCGACCATGGTGCGATCGTCGAGGGCAACCCGGGCGCGTTGCAGTTCGATGCGCGCGCTCTCCAGGGCGCTGATGGCGTCGTCGAAATCAGCGCGGGTCACCGCCCCGCTCGCCTGCATGCCGCGCAGGCGGTTCAGGCGGCGCTCGGCATCGGCCACCCGGACCCTGGCGAGCTCCACCGCGAGGCTCTGGTCACGGTGCTCGAGCCTGAGCAGCTCGGCGCCCTTCTCGACGCGTTCTCCCGGCCGGAAGCCGACCTCGATCACCTCGCCGTCGCTGGCCGGATAGAGGGTGACGGAGCGGACCGCCCGGCTGGTGCCGACCGCCTCGACCCGGGTCTCCTCGGCGCGGGTCTCGACCTCGGCCGCGATGACGGGGGTGGCGCGCGCTCCGGGCGCCTGCCGGTCGGTCGCGGGCACGGGTTCGGCCGGCCCGCCGCAGGCGACCGCGAGCAGGCCGAGGAGGACCGCCCCGGCACACCGGGGCCATGCTCGCGGCGAGGAATACGTGTTCATCCGCCGATCCTAGGGCCGGGTTCGTGAACAGACAATGGTGTGCGGGTTCCGTTCATTCGCCAGGCCCACTTCGGCCACGTGACTCAGGGGTGTTGCGGCGGCTTGCGGAGGGAGCATACCCCGTGCCGGACCGCCATCAGGACGTTTACCCGGTGGCTTTGACGGCCGGGGCACCGAGCGCCCCGCGTCAACGGGCGGCGAGCGCGACGAGGAAAACGATCACGGTCGAAAGCAGCGAGACGAGGAGATGGATCCGTTCCCGTGCCCGCCTGTCCCGTGCCCGCCTGCCAGGGAGAAACGGCCACAAACCGGTGCGTATCGCCCAGCCGAGGGCCAGGAAGAGCACCGCCGAGAGCACCATGGCGGTGCCCAGCGACCTGATCAGCGCGACGACCGCGGGGTCCATCGGAACGGCGACGACAGCGAAATCCGTTCGGGTCCGCCAGACCGCGAGATCGCCGGCGGAAAGGGGGTTTCATCGTCCCGGGAACCGGGCACGAGCTTGCGCATGGAAGCGGCGGTTTTCGTCTAGATGGTCCTGCAGGGTAACCCTCGTGATTCGATCGGGACAGTCACGAACGCCTCCGTCGCGGATCGACGTGATTCTCGACGGCATCTCCCATGGAGGTCGGACGGCCGGGTCCGGAGCGCGCCCCACGGCTTGGGAGGAAATCATTAGTTACTGTTGTATATAGCATTATTGTCTATAACCGGGAACGGGCCACTTGCGGTCACGGGGCCTGTCGCAGGCGATCCCAGCCCCTCCGGATTTTCCGATGCAATCCCGACCGACACCACGAGGGCATTCGCCATGCATCGCGAGATCGTCCGCGGAGCAGGGTCGTTGCGGTCTGTCTATACTCACTTGACGCACACCCCGCGCGCCACCCCCGCGGTGGACGTCATGACTCGCAGCCCCCTTCTCCTCGCCTCCCTGGCCCTACTTCTCGCCAGCGCCTCGCTGCTCGCCGCGAAACCCGACCGAACTCAGCCCGCCGCGGGCCCAGCTCCGGAGGTTTACTCGGTCAAGGTCGACTACACGGGATCGATGGTTCTCGTCGAAGGCCTGAACCTGGACCCCTCCACGGCCTCGGCGACGCTCGCCGGCGTGCCGCTCGTTCCCGATCCCGGCTCGACCGGCACCCTCTTGCAGTTTCCGTTCACGCCAGAGCTCGGTGCGACCGTCACCACAGTGGGCAACTACGTCCTGGT
The DNA here is from genome assembly GCA_033722135.1 of Gammaproteobacteria bacterium. GTDB lineage: Bacteria > Pseudomonadota > Gammaproteobacteria > QNFN01 > QNFN01 > QNFN01. The sequence continues at coordinate 2,402 of JAWVZO010000170.1, forward strand.
GCTGTCGACCGACGGGGGTAGTTTCACGGCCTCCCTGTTCATTCCGTTCGCGCTGGTCTCCGCCCCGGAACCGCCGCCACCCGGACCCGACTGCCCTTGCTCCACAGAATGGGACCAGAAGAGCAACGCATTCTCTCCGGACGGCTTCAAGAACCAGACGCCCTATTGCGTCCAGGACAACGCGAACTTCGTGACCGTGCAGTTCTACGACATAGCCGTGAACAACTACTGGGTGCTCTGGACCGGCTGGTCGGGCAGCGGAGGCTACTGCGAGCTCTACATTGATGGCCCGCATCGCACGCTCACCAGCCAGGACCAGTTTGACGCGTGCGCCGCGTACCTGCGAAACATCGTCGAGGTCTGGGGCAACCAGGGGAACGTCTGCCTGTTCTGAGACCGTTGCCTAGTCGGCTCCTGGCCCGCGATGCTCGCGGGTCGGGGCCGGCCCGGTCGACGCGCACCTGATACCGCGTTTCATCCGTCGGAAACGAGCCGGAAATACCGGGAGCGAATGGCCGGGTCCCACCGGCCAACCGCCCATCACGACTCCGTAGCCTGATCACTCTCCAGTGTTCGGTGAGATTACCGCCCGCAGGAGCTGACAGGGTGACGGAGCCTGAGCAGGCACCGCAGAGACAAGCAGGGATGGCGGTACAAACCGCTAGAGCATGAAAAAAAGCAGCCGGGAGTCCACAGCTGCTTTATCGGTTTGGCGTCCCCAAGGGGATTCGAACCCCTGTTGCCGGCGTGAGAGGCCGGTGTCCTAGGCCGACTAGACGATGGGGACGTGTTCTACTGTCATGGCGCCGCTGGGAGGCGGCGCACGGCGCTGATTGGTGGAGCTAGGCGGGATCGAACCGCCGACCTCTTGCATGCCATGCAAGCGCTCTCCCAGCTGAGCTATAGCCCCGGAAAGGCGGGAAATTTACGTGATCGCCCCGACAGTGTCAAGACCGAGACTGAGGCCGAAGCGGCGCTCGAAATTGGCCGTCGTCGCCTCGGCGATCTCCTCGACGGAGACGCCGCGCAATCCGGCGATGCACTCGGCGACGTGGCGCACGTAGCCGGGCCGGTTGCCCCGTCCCCGGTGCGGTACCGGCGCGAGGTAGGGCGAATCGGTCTCGACCAGCAGGCGGTCGAGCGGCACGCGGGTGGCGGCCTCGCGGACATCACGCGCGCTGTTGAAGGTGACGATGCCTGAGAACGAGATGTCGAATCCGAGGTCGAGCAGCTTGCGCGCCTGGGTCCAGTTCCCGGTGAAGCAGTGCATGACGCCGCCGGCCTCGGCGGCGTTCTCCGAGGCGAGGATGCGCACGGTGTCGTTGAAGGCGTCGCGGCTGTGGACGATCAGCGGCTTGCGCGCCTTGCGGGCCGCGGCGATATGGCGTCGGAACCGGTCCCGCTGCCACTCGGGGCGCCCCTCGACGCGGAAGTAGTCGAGGCCCGTCTCGCCGATCGCGACCACCTTGGGCATCCGCGACATCCGCACCAGGTCGTCCACCTCTGGCTCGACCCCGTGCCGCTCGTTGGGATGCACGCCGACCGAGGTCGAGACGTCGGGATACGGCTCGACGAGGCGCTGCATCGCGGGCAGGTCCTCCATGTTCACCGACACGCAGAGCATGTGGCAGACGCCCTGCTCCCGGGCGTGTTCGAGCACCCCGTCGAGATCGCCGCCGAACTTGGCGAGATCGATCATGTCGAGATGGCAGTGTGAGTCGACCAGTTTCATCGGTGAAGGCAGAGAGGGAGGGCGCCTGGGCGGCGCCGGGATCACATGGTGTGGGTGGCGCGGTCGCTGTTCAGCATGCCCGCGAGGTAGTTCTCGATCTTGTTGCGCGCGGCGCCCTGGTCCTGGTCGCTGAACTGCACGCCGATGCCCGTGGCGCGGTTGCCCTCGGCGCCGCGCGGGGTGATCCACACCACCTTGCCGGCGACCGGGAGCTTCTCGGCCTCGTCCATCAGCGTGATGAGCATGAAAACCTCGTCGCCGAGCTTGTAGCTCTTCTTGGTGGGCACGAACAGGCCACCGCCCTTGACGAATGACATGTAGGCCGCGTAGAGCGCGTGCTTGTCCTTGATCGTCAGGGAGAGGATACCCTGACGCATAGGCATCGAACCCTTGCCATCCTCCATCGCGATCTCCGTGTTCAGCTGGACCCGGACGGTCGCCATGCGAGGAGGAGTTCCTCGCACAGCAACTGGGTGTTGACCTGGGTCGTCACCAGTCGGCGCGCCCTCCGCCACGCGTCGAGGCGCGTGAACAGCGCACTTAATTCTATATGTTCGACAAGCGCTTGCATACGGTCGGCGAGGTCGCGGTTGTCCAGCCCCTCGCGCGGCAACGACTGCTTGAGGCGGATCATGTCCACCAGCCAGCCGCCGAGCCAGGCGAGCAGGGTCTCGGTCTCCCCTGCCGACCAGCTCGCCGCGACGCGCAACGGATCCTGGCGTCCCGTGACCACGCCGGCGAACGCTTCGAAGGCTTCGCCGCGCAACTCGACCCAGCCCTCCCCGGCCAGTTCCAGCGCGCGCAGGGGCGCGCCATCGGCCATGGCGAGCAGGCTCTCCACGTCGCCGAGCCCCCGGGCGGCCAGCCAGTCGCGCGCCTCGCCGGGGGATGGCGGGTTCAGGGACAACCGCTGGCAACGGCTGCGGATGGTCGGCAGGAGGTCGCCGCGCCGCGCCGCGACCAGGAGCAGCAGCGTCCGGGGGGTCGGCTCCTCGAGGGTCTTGAGCAGCGCGTTCGCGGCCGCCGGGACCATCAGGTCCGCCGGATCGACCAGCGCCACCTTCCAGCCACCGTGCCCGGCGCTCATCGCCAGCGTGTGGCCCAGCTCGCGCACCTGGTCGATGCGGATCCGCGTCGCGTCCTGCTTCAGCCTGTCGGAGCCGATGGACTCGCCCTTGCGCAGCAGGCGCAGGTGGCTGAAATCGGGGTGGCTGCCCGCAGCGAACTGGCGGCACGCGGGACAGGTGCCGCACGCGTCGCCGGACCCGTCTTCGGAACGGGCGCAGAGCAGCGCAGCGGCGATGCGACGGGCGAAAGCGTGCCGCCCGATCCCCGCGGGCCCGTCGATCAGCAGCGCGTGCGGCAGGCGTCCGCGCCCGCGGCAGTCGTTCAGCGCCGCCCACGCCGCTTCGTGCCACGGGTAGGTCTCAACCGGCGTAGGCATCGAGC
>JAWVZO010000171.1:0-5572 GCA_033722135.1 Gammaproteobacteria bacterium
CGAGAGTTACGCGCGCTGGTCCATCCCCGCTTCCACGGCCGGAACCACAGCGGGCGCCTGGTCACCCGCCACTTCGCCCAACCCGGCGCGGATGACCCGGTCGACAAGGCGCTGCGCCTCGACACCACGGTCATGCTGGTCGACGACCCGGTCAAGCGCGTCGACAACATGACCATGGCCTGGGGCGTCGAGGCGCGCGTGCCGTTCCTCGACCACGAACTGGTCGAACTGGCCGCGCGCATCCCCTCCCGGTTCAAGCTCGCCGACGGCGGCAAGGGCGTGCTGAAGGCGTTCGGGCGAACGGTGATCCCGCCGGCGGTCATCGACCGGCCCAAGGGCTACTTCCCGGTGCCCGCGCTGAAGTACATCCGCGGGGAGTACCGCGATTTCGTTCGTGAGATACTCGACAGGCCCGCGGCCCGCGAGCGCGCGCTGTTCGACGCGGACGCCGTCGCCCGGCTGCTCGCGGATCCCGAGGCCGGCATCACGCCGCTGGGCGGCTCGAAGCTCTGGCAGGTAGCGCTGCTGGAGTTCTGGCTGCAACGCCACGGCATCGAGGGCGCATGAGGTGACCAGCCGCAGGCACGACCGCGACCGCCACCGCTACGAACGCCAGAACCTGCCCAGCGTGCAGAACTGGAGGCAGCCCCGCGGTCCCCTGGCCAAGCGCCTGAAGGACGCGGTCGCCGTCGACTGCGGCTGGGGCCGCATCCTCTTCGCCCACACCTTCGCCGACCCGGGACGGCTGGTCGAGACGATGATGGAGGGCGAACGCAGCGAGCGCGACATCGCCTTCTACGTCCGCGATCCGCATGTCGTCCTGTCGCTCGCCCCGCACGAGCTGTTCCTCGACCCGTCGCACACCTACCGCCTGTGGCTCGACCGCTACCAGCCGCAGCCCAACCCGCCGAAGACCTTCTTCGTGCGCCGCGTCGTCTCGCGCGACGACGCCGAGGCGATCGACGCGCTCTACGGCCGCAGGCAGATGGTGCAGCCCGGCGTCGACTTCCTGCGCGGCGTCCGCGATTCGAAGGCCATCACCTACTTCGTCGCCCAGGCCGGTAAGGACGGTCCCGTGGTCGGCGCCGCGATGGGCCTCGACCACGTCGAGGCGTGCAACGACCCGGAGGGCGGCTGCAGCCTCTGGTGTCTTGTCGTGGACCCGCAAGCCGAGCACCCGGGGGTCGGCGAGGCGCTGACCCGCTACCTGGCCGAGCACTACCAGGCCCGTGGCCGCCGCCACCTCGATCTCTCGGTGCTGCACGACAACGCGTCGGCGATCCACCTCTACGAGAAGATCGGCTTCGTGCGCGTGCCGGTGTTCGCGATCAAGCGCAAGAACGACATCAACGAGCCGCTGTTCATCGCGCCGCCTCCCGAGGCGTCGCTGAACCCTTACGCGCGGATCATCGTCGACGAGGCGCGCCGCCGCGGCATCGGCGTCGAGGTGCTCGACAGCGAACTCAACCTCTTCCGCCTGACCCTGGGCGGGCGGAGCATCCTCTGCCGGGAATCGCTGAGCGAGCTGACCAGCGCCGTGGCGATGACCCTGTGCGACAACAAGCGACTCACCCACCGCGTGCTCGGACAGGCCGGGCTGAACGTGCCCGAGCAAGCCCTCGCCGGCGAGGCCGAGGCGGACCACGCCTTCCTCGCCCGGCACGGCCGCGTGGTGGTGAAACCGCTGCGCGGTGAGCAGGGCGCCGGGGTCAGCGTCGACGTCCGCGAGGAGGCATCGCTCGACCGGGCCGTCGAGGCCGCCCGCGCGCACTGCGACGAGGTGCTGATCGAGTCCTACCACGAAGGCCTCGACCTGCGCGTGATCGTGATCGGGGGCGAGGTCGTGGCCGCCGCGGTGCGCAGGCCGGCGGCCATCCGGGCCTCGGGGGAGCACACGGTGCGCGAGCTGATCGACAAGGTGAGCCGCAGGCGCATGGCCGCAACGGGCGGCGAGAGCCGCATCCCCATGGACGAGGAGACCGAGCGCTGCGTCCGCGAGGCCGGTTTCGGACTCGACGACATGCCCCCGAAGGGCGAGGAGATCACGGTCAGGCGCGCGGCGAACCTGCATACCGGCGGCACCATCCACGACGTCACCGCGGGGCTGCACCCGACGCTCGCCGAGGCCGCGCGCAAGGCGGCGCAGGCGCTGCACATCCCGGTCGTGGGCCTCGACTTCGTCGTGCCGTCGCCGGAGCAGGCCGACTACGTCATCATCGAAGCCAACGAGCGGCCCGGCCTCGCCAATCACGAACCGCAGCCGACCGCCGAGCGCTTCATCGACCTCCTGTTCCCCCAGAGCGGCTGACCACCCGGCTATATTTGGTATCGCCATGAACATCCACGACGCCCACCGACAGATCCCCACCACCAAGGCGCGTCCGCTCGACATCGACGCCGACTACCTGTGCAACACCCTGCTCCGGCTGCTCAAGACGCCGAGCCCGAGCGGCTACACCGACCGCGTCGTCCACCTGGTCTGCCACGAGCTGCAGACCCTCGGCATCCCCTACGAGCTGACCCGCCGCGGGGCGATCCGCGCGACGCTTGCCGGCCACGTCAGCAGCCCCGACCGTGCCGTGGTCGCCCACGTCGACACCCTCGGCGCCATGGTCAAGGCGCTCAAGCCGAACGGTCGGCTGGAGCTGGTGCCCATCGGCCACTGGAGCGCGCGATTTGCCGAGGGCGCGCGGGTGCTGCTGTTCACCGACACCACCTCCTACCGGGGCACGATCCTGCCCCTGAAGGCCTCGGGCCACACCTTCAACGAGGAGGTCGACACCCAGCCGGTGGGCTGGCCGCACGTGGAGCTGCGCATCGACGAGCCGGTGGCCTCGGTCGAGGACCTGATGCGCCTCGACGTCCACGTCGGCGACTTCATCGCCGTCGACGCCAACCCCGAGTTCCTCGAGAACGGCTACATCGTCTCGCGCCACCTCGACGACAAGGCCGGCGCCGCGGTGCTGCTGACCACCGCCAAGGCCCTGGTCGAGTCCGGGGTCAGCCTGCCCACCGACCTGCACCTGCTGTTCACCATCACCGAGGAGGTCGGCTCCGGCGCCTCGGCGGTGCTCCACGGCGACGTCGCCGAGATGGTGTCGATCGACAACGGCACCACGGCCCCGGGGCAGAACTCGAGCGAGTACGGCGTCACGGTGTCGATGGCCGACACCACGGGGCCCTTCGACTACCACCTGACCCACCACCTGCTGCAGCTCTGCCGCGAGTACGGCATCGCCCACCAGCGCGACGTCTTCCGCTACTACCGCTCCGACAGCGCGGCCGCCGTCGAGGCCGGCAACGACATCCGCACGGCGCTGCTCACCTTCGGCATAGACGCCTCGCACGGCTACGAGCGCATCCACATCGACGCGCTGACCTCGCTCGCCGACCTGCTGGTGATCTACGCGCAGAACCGACCGGTCGCGAACCGCGACCGCTACGACCTCGGGCCGATCGACGGCATGCCCCTCCAGCACTCCTGAATCGCGCGATTCTCCGCGCGGCCTCCCGGAGCGCCGTGACCCGCACCTGACCGCACCGCCAGCCGGCACGCCGCGCCGGCCGGGATCCGGCATTTTCATCTCCAGTTCATCGTCCCGGCGCAGGCTTGCCGCAGGCCCCGCAAGGAGATCGCGATGAACACCGAAGTCACGGAATACGTCTGGGACCCGCTGGTCCGCCTGTTTCACTGGAGCCTGGTCACCGCCTACGCCGTTGCCTGGGCCACCGGCGATGACTGGATGACCCTGCACGAGTTCGCTGGCTACGTCATCGGCGGACTGCTCCTGTTCCGTCTCTCCTGGGGCGTGATCGGCACACGCCACGCCCGCTTCGGCGACTTCGTCCGTCCGCCACGGGAGGTCATCGCCTACCTGATGGACGTGGTCCGCGGCCGGCCGCGCCGCTACGTGGGCCACAACCCGGCCGGCGGCGCGATGGTCGTCCTCCTGCTGGTCACGCTGCTGCTGACCGTTGTCACCGGCGTCCTGGCCCTCGGCGGCGAGGAGTTCCGCGGGCCGGCGGCGGGCCTCGCGATCCGCATGGGCGACGACGGCGCCGAGTTTTTCGAAGAGGCCCACGAGGTGCTCGCCAATTTCACCCTCCTGCTGATCTTCGCCCACGTCGCCGGCGTGATCCTGGCCAGTTTCCAGCACCACGAGAACCTCGTCCGCGCGATGTTCACCGGCCGCAAGCCGCGCGCCACCAACCATTGACCCGCCCCGGGAACGGAGTCTCTGATGAAACGTACCGCCCTCTCCATGCTGCTGCTCGGCGCTGTCGGCATCGCCCATGCCGGCGCGGTCGACGACCTCCTCGGCCGTTATGCCGACACCGGCGCCGGCCCGTTCGACGCCCGGCGCGGCGCCGCCTTCTGGCAGGCTCCGCGCCCGGGCTCCGACGGCGGGTCGCGCCGTTGCGCCGACTGCCACGGCAACGACCTCACGCAGACCGGACACCACGTGCGTACGCGCAAGCCGATCGAACCACTCGCGCCATCGGCCAACCCCATGCGCCTCACCGACACCGCCAAGATCGAGAAATGGTTCCGCCGTAACTGCGACTGGACCGTCGGCCGCGTATGCACCGCGCAGGAGAAGGGCGACCTGCTCGCCTACCTGCGCACCCTGTAACCCGAGGAGAACCGTTATGAAGATCGCCACCCTGACCCTGGCTGCCCTGCTCTCGAGCGCCCTGCTGCTCTCCGCATGCAGCGAGGGACGCGCCGACGACGACCGTGACGATCAACGCGCCGCCTCGGGCTTCACCGGCTGGCTGCAGCGCGTCGCGCACGACGACGATGACGCCGACACGCGCACCCGGCTGCAGACCGCCGCCGACCCGCGCTACACCGAGGAGTGCGGCGCCTGCCACCTCGCGTTCCCTCCCGGGCTGCTGTCGCGCGCCGACACCGCGCGTCTGTTCGACGGGCTCGACGACCACTTCGGCGACAACGCCAGCCTCGGCCCCCGGCTCACTGCCGACTTGCGCACCTTCGCGCTGGCCAACGCCGGCTGGAACGACCGGGCGACGACCGCGCGGAGCGATCCCCCGCGCATCACCACGACCCCGTGGTTCGTGCGCGAGCACGACGAGGTGCCTGCGCGCCTGGTGACCGGCAATCCCGAGGTGGGCACCTTCGTCAATTGCACCGCGTGCCACACCCGGGCCGAGGCCGGCTCGTTCCGCGAGGGCGAGATCGACATCGCAGGGCACGGCCGCTGGGACGACTGAGCGACCGCGGCTATGATTCCGGGCATGCCGTTCCGGACGCTGCTCGTGCTGCTCGCCGTCGGCCTGCTCCCGGCGGGCCGTGCCGCCGGCGACGACCACGCCAGGGCCCGCGCCCTGGTCGAGGCGGGGCGTGTCCTGCCGCTGGCCGAAGTCCTCGCCCGGCTGCCTCCCGGGCTGGAGGGGCGGCTGCTCGATGCCGAGCTCGAGGAAGAGCACGGACGCCCGGTGTACGAGCTCGAGTGGCTGACGCCTGACGGCCGGGTGCTGGAACTCGAACTCGATGCCCGCGACGGCAAGCTGCTGGAACGCGAGGAGGCGCGCGACTGATGCGCTCGTA
>JAWVZO010000172.1:0-5550 GCA_033722135.1 Gammaproteobacteria bacterium
ACCTCGTCGGCCGTCACTTGATCGGTGACGGCGCGACCTACTGGGTCGACGGGCCGTTGACCCGCGCGGTGCGTGAGGGTGGCATCTGCTACCTCGACGAGGTCGTCGAGGCGCGCAAGGACACCACCGTGGTGCTGCATCCGCTCTCGGACGACCGCCGCATCCTGCCGATCGACCGCACCGGCGAGACGTTGGAGGCCCCGGACGGGTTCATGCTCGTCGTTTCCTACAACCCCGGTTACCAGAGCCTGCTCAAGGGCATGAAGCCGAGCACCCGCCAGCGCTTCGTCGCGTTGCGCTTCGACTACCCAGCCGCGGAGGCCGAGCAGCAAATCGTAAGCGCGGAGACCGGGCTCGACGCGGTCGCCTGCGAGCGCCTGGTCGCACTCGGCCACGCGCTGCGCGCGCTGCGCGACCATGACCTCGAGGAGAGTGCCAGCACCCGCCTGCTGGTCTATGCGGCGACCCTGATGCAGGCTGGCGTGGCGACCCTGGAGGCGTGCCGGGCGGCGCTGGTCGAGCCGTTGACCGACGACGAGGAGACGGCCGCGGCGCTGATGGAGGTGGTCGACGCGCACTTCGGCGGCTGACGGCCGGTTTCGTGATGGCGACCACCCAGCAGCCTCACCGATGGCATGAACTGTTTACCGCAGCCGACGGCCGCAATCTGTCGATCGCGATAGAGGGGCTCTACCTGGTGAACCTGCTGGCCCTGCCCGCAATCGCCTTCGCCGTGCTCGTCTGGCTGTGGCTGCGCCGCGAGACACTCCCGGCGCTCGCCCGATGCCACCTGCGCCAGACCATGTCGGCCTCGCTCTGGGCGTTCGGCATGCTGATCGGCTTCAATGGTCTCGTGATCTGGTGGTTCGGGGCCGAGGTGCCGGCCACCTGGGTTTTCGTGCTGCTCTACTTTCTGACCGTGCACTCAGCGCTGGTGATGTTCGGCATGCTCGGCTTGGCCCGCGCCATGGCTGGCGATGTCTACCGCTTCCCGGTGGTCGGTCTGGACTGCGAGGGGATGGCGACGCATGGTCGACGTTGAACGTTCCGTGACCGCGGCCGCGCTGCAGCGCCGCCGGCTGATGACGCGGCTCGCGTTCTTCGCGCTGTTCGTGCTCGCGCCACCGCTCGATCTGTTCCGTCTCGACCTCCACCGCGGCCATTTCGTACTGATGGGCATGGACTGGACGCTCGGCCTGGCTGCATTCCAGGCCGGCGCGATCGGACCGCTGGAGGCGGCAGGCAACCTGGTGTTGCGCGGGTTTCTGCCCATCGCCCTGCTGGTCGGGACGTTCTTCTGGATCGCACGACGTTACGGAAGGCTCTATTGCGGCTGGCTCTGTCCCCACTTTTCGGTGGTCGAGCTGATCAACGGCCTGTTGCGGCGCGCCATCGGTCGACCGACCGTTTGGGAGCGGGCGGTCGCACCGCAACGCCGGCCTGACGGCAGCCTGGAGTCACGCGGCCCGCTCTGGTGGCTAGTGGCCCTGCCGGTTATCGCCATCTTCTCGCTGCTCTGGGCGGTGGTGCTGTTGACCTACCTGCTGCCACCAACCGAGGTCTACGGCAACCTGGTCCAGGGCACGCTGACGCGCAACCAGGCGACTTTCATCACCGCCGCCACGCTCGCGTTCGTGGTCGAGTTCACACTGGCCAGGCACCTTTTCTGCCGTTACGGCTGTGCCGTGGGGCTGTTCCAGAGCTACGTCTGGATGTTCAACCGGCGCGGCATGGTGGTCGGCTTCGACCGCACACGCAGCGATGCCTGCGCGAATTGCCGTGACGCCTGCGAGCACGCCTGTCCCATGCGTCTCAAACCGCGCGCCAGCAAGCGCCATGTCTTCTCTTGCACGCAGTGCGCGCGTTGCATCCAGGCGTGTGCCGAGGTCCAGCGCGACAATCCGCAGGGCCCCTTGCTCGGCTGGGTGCGCGAGAGCTGTGCCGAGGATGCGGCCTGGAGCGGCTTCGGCCCGCGGCCGACATGCGAGGATCCGAACTGCCATCTGCTGCACCGTCGCGGCGGATCGATCGTGACGCTGGAGCGCCGGACGACCGGCTCGCGAGGGCGAAGCTGATGGAAGAACGGGTCGGCGCATTCTGGCATCGCCTGGTGACCCGCGCCGCGCGACGCGACCATCCCGAGGCCGTCGTCACCCTGCCGGAGGTGAACCGGGTCGTCGCGGTGTTGTTTCGTGCCCTGGGCGGCGACCGCGGCGTGCGCATCGAGGCGGGCACCGCGCAGCATCATGGCGCACGGCGCGGCCTGCTGCAGAAGCTCGCCGGAAGCGGCGAGCGCGCGGAACTGTGCTGGCGCGATGCCGACTCGTTCCGCCTTCCCGGGGAGGTGGCGCTGCTGCCCACGCGCGCGCTCAATCGCGATCTCTACCTCTGGCTCGCCGCCCTGGCCGCAGCACCGGAGCCCGGTCCGGGCACCTGGATCGTGCGCAACCAGGTCCTGACCGCGTCGGTCCTGCTCGCCTACCCGGGGATGGTCGCCCGCTACAGGAGGCTCGTCGCGGCGGTGCTGGAGACTCGGCCGGACCCCGGGCGACTGCCCGCAGCCGACGCCGCCGTCGAACGCACCGTGCAGCTCGCGCTTCGCGAACCCGGCAGCGTCAGGGCCCTGCCGGCGTCGCGTCGTCCGCCGCTCCCGGTGCCGCTGTGGCTCTACCCGCCCGCGCAAGGCGCCGTGGACGATGCGCGCGAGGATGGGGCCGAACCGGGCGGGAGCGGGGGCAAGCGCGATGGCGACACGCGACGCCGGATGGCCGAGCGCGTGAGCATGCCGCGCGGCCGCGGCGGCCTGATCCTGAACCGTTTCGAGGTGCTCCTGAGCCTTGCCGATTTCATCAAGGTCGACCGGTCGACCGAGGATGACGAGGACGAGAACGCCGCCGATGCGGCGGACGACCTCGCCCGGCTGAGCATCGCGCGAGACTCCGCGCCGACCGCATCCAGGGTGCGCTTCGATCTCGATCTGCCGTCAGCCGAGCACGACGACACCGTGATCATCGACGGTATCCCGATGCCCGAATGGGATCACCGCAAGGCGAGGCTGCTGTCCGACCACTGCAACCTGCAACTCATGGAGGCGCGCGACGCGGAACCGTGCGGCTTGCCGCCTCGCCTGCGCCAGCCGGCGAAGAGACTGCGCCGGCTCTTCGAGCTGCTGGTCGCGGCGCCCCACTGGCAGCGCGGCCAGCAGGACGGCGAGGAACTCGATCTCGACGGCTGCCTGCGCCAGGGCACCGACCGCATGCTCGGGCGGCGTGATGCCGAGGCCGGGCTCTACCGCGCGCGGGTCAGGAACGACCGGGACCTGTCGTGCGTGTTGCTCGCCGACCTGTCTTTGTCGACCGATGCCCACCTGAACGACGACTCGCGGGTCATCGACGTGGTGCGCGACACGCTGTTCCTGTTCGGCGAGACCCTGGCCGCGACCGGCGACCGCTTCGCGATGTACGGGTTCTCGTCGCGCCGCCGCCAGCACGTGCGCCTGCATGCGCTCAAACGTTTCGATGAGGCCTACGACGATCGCGTTCGCGGGCGCGTCGCCGTGGTGCGTCCCGGTTACTACACGCGCATGGGCGCCGCGGTGCGCTACGCGACCAAGGTGCTCGAGGCGGAGCCCACCTCGCGACGCCTGCTGCTGCTGATCACCGATGGCAAGCCCAACGATCTCGATCTCTACGAGGGGCGCTACGGCATCGAGGACACGCGCCACGCCATCCAGGAGGCACGGCGCGCGGGCCTGAGGCCGTTCTGCGTCACCATCGACGAGGCGGGCGGCGACTACCTCCCGCACCTGTTCGGCAGCAGCGGCTACGCGCTGATCCGCAACCCGCTGGAGCTGCCGCGAACCTTGCCGCGCTGGTATGCGCGGCTGACGCTGTAGCGCGGCCACGGCCTCGTCGGTGCCGGCCCCGGGGACGACGGCTGCCTCGGCCGCCCATCACCGCGCGGGGCGGGATCGGAGAGGCTCCCGGGAGGGAGGCGACGCGAGAAGTTCCGGCGGGACGTGTGCCGGACTGCCGGGCCCGCGAACGTGTCGCCAGACCCGGCATCCGGCGGCCGCGGGTTCGTTCAAGCCGCGTGTGCGGCCTCGTCACGTGACGCGGCGGCGGACCAGCTCGGCGCCGTCGATGCGACCGAGAACAGGCAGTAGCCGAGAAAGTACCAGAACCCCTCCTCGAGGCGGGCGTCCATCGCCAGCAGGTCGCCCATCTGCCCCGTGGCGCTGCCGGCGAGGTAGGCGACGAGCAGCGCCATGACGAAGACGTCGGTCATCGACCACTTGCCGACCGCCGCGATGACACGTCCGAGCGCCCGTCGCACGGGAGGCGCGCGCGCCATCAGCACGGCGAGCTGCAGCAGCAGCTTGAACGTCGGCACCACGATGCTGAAGGTGACGATCAGCACGGCGACGAGGGAGTTGCCGGTGCGCACGAGTTCCTCGACCGCACCGACGATCGAGCGCGTCTTGCGGTAGACCTCGAGTTCCCCCTCGACCCGGTCGAGACCGAACATCATCGCCAGCCCGGCCATGAACTGGCGCTTGCGCGATGCCTCCTCGCCGGCGGCTAGGTCGAGACCGATGTCGACCATGTCGGCCTTGCGCATGGTCCCCTCGAGGGTGAGGACGGGGCGGGTGACGCCGGGATAGAGCAGGGCGATCGCGATCCCGATGACGGCGATCTGCGCGAGGGTGCGGGTCATGCGGGGTCCTGGGCTCTCCGGGGTCAGGCGGCCACCATGCCACGGCACCGGCGGTGCGGGAACCGCCCAAATGGAAGAGGGGACGCCCTGTGCAGGGGGCAGGAACCAGGCTTCCGCCATACGGCACAAAGTTGACGTTTACGTTAACGATACTTTGCGGTAGATTGGCAGCCTGTCAGGGGACCCCGTGACCCGAGAACAAGAGCGCCGGTCGTGAGCCGGGGCCGGGAGGATACCGTGAGCCACTACCCGACGCTGAATTTCGATCTCGGCGAGACCGCCGACATGTTGCGCGAGGCGGTCCGCGGCTTCGCGGCTGACGAGATCGCGCCGCGCGCCGCGGCGATCGACGACGACAACGAGTTTCCCACCGACCTGTGGCGCAAGCTCGGCGACATGGGCCTGCTCGGCATCACCGTCGAGGACGAGTACGGCGGCGCCGGCATGGGCTATCTCGAGCACATGGTCGCGATGGAGGAGATCAGCCGGGCGTCGGCCTCGGTCGGGCTCTCCTACGGCGCCCACTCGAACCTCTGCGTCAACCAGATCCGGCGCAACGGCAGCGAGGAACAGAAAAGGAAGTACCTGCCGAAGCTGATCAGCGGCGAGCACGTCGGCGCGCTCGCGATGAGCGAGCCGGGCGCCGGCTCCGACGTCGTCTCGATGCGCACCCGCGCCGACCGGAAGGGCGACCGCTACGTCCTCAACGGCAACAAGATGTGGATCACCAACGGCCCCGACGCTGACACGCTGGTGGTCTACGCCAAGACCGATCCCGAGGCCGGCCCGCGCGGCATCACCGCGTTCGTCGTCGAGAAGGGCATGGCCGGGTTC
>JAWVZO010000173.1:0-5542 GCA_033722135.1 Gammaproteobacteria bacterium
CAAACTGCCCGGCGCCGAGATCTATGCCACGGCCGAGTCCCTCAACGACGGCCAACACCTCGTCCTCGAGGTCAGGGGCGAAACGCTGGAGGGCGACACGGTGGAGAAGATCGTGCCCCTGCGCATCAGTGCGGCCGCGGGCGACGGCGTCGAGCGCGTCAACGAGACGGGGCTCACGTTACGCGAGGAGGAGGGCGTGCTGGTCGTCGATACCATCATGTTCGGCAGCCAGGCCGAGGGGCAGGGCATCGACTTCGACTGGGAGATCGTGTCGGTCGTCGTGCCGAACGACCGGCCCGCCAAGGAATGGATGTTCATCCCCGCGCTGTTGCTGTTGGGCTTCGTGGCCTGGCTCCAGAAGCGCAGGGCCGGGACACCCGTCGCGGCCGAGGCCGCCTGAAGGAGGCAAGGAAGATGTTCAAGCAGATCCTGTTTCCCGTCGACCTCGAGGAGAGCGAGTTCGCCCAGAGCGCGCTCGAGGACGCGATCGGGCTGGCCAAGCTTCACGCCGCCCGCCTCCACGTGCTCTCCGTCGTGCCGGGATACAGCATGCCGCTGGTCGCCTCCTTCTTTCCCGAGGGCCTCTTCGAGAAGGCCTGCAACGAGGTCAAGAGGCATCTCGAGATCTACGTCAGGGAAAAGATTCCGAGCGAGATCGAGTGCAGCTGGAACGTTCGCCAGGGCCATCCCGCCGAGAACATCGTCGAAGAGGCACGCAAACACGATGTGGACCTGATCGTGATGCCCTCGCACACGCGCTCCCACCTCGACAAGCGACTGATCGGTTCGTGCGCGTCGCGGGTCGTCGAACTCGCGCGCTGCTCGGTCATGGTCGTGCGGAGTTGAGGAAGGCGCTTGAGGCTCACTGGAGGAGAAACCGAAAGATTCTGGAAGGCCGGATCGCGCGGTCTTCCCAGGGGCTCAGCGCGAGTGCTTGCGAAGTACCCCGAGGGTTTGCAGGTACTCGTAGCCTGGCGCGCCACGCTGGTAGACCGAGAAGTCGATGGTCCGGTCACGGAAGCTCTTCAGGGGCTGGCCCAGCCCGAGGATGCCGAACTCCCGTTCGCGCCGCACGCGGTCGAAGTTGATCTCGACCGGCATCACCTCCTCGCCGTGACCGGCCTGGTGGACGACGTACCCGGTCGGGCCCACGATGATCGAGCGCCCGTTGCCGGCCTCGCCGACGCCGTTGATGTCGAAGAAGTAGCACTGGTTGGTGACCGCGGAGGCCCGCGCGATGGAGAGCTCCACGTCGCGGTCGATGGTGTCGGTCATCGTCGGGTGGATGATGACCTCGGCTCCCATCGCCACCAGGGTCCGGGTCGTCTCCGGGAACCACATGTCGTAGCAGATCGAGACGCCGAAACGGCCGACTTCGGGCACGTCGAAAACGCAGAACTCGGTGCCCGACTCGATGTTCATCTCGTAGGGCCGGAAGGGGAAGATCTTCCGGTAGCGGGCCACGACCTCGCCGAGCGGGTTGATCACCGGCGCGGTGTTGTAGATGTGTTCCCCCTCGCGCTGGAAGAGCGAGCCGGGTATCAGCCAGATGTTGTGGTTGGCGGCGAGTTCCTGGAAGAAGTGCTCGGCGGGACCGGGCAGGGGCTGCGCATGGCGCGGGTCCGGGCCGAAGGCGGCCAGTTCGCTGAACACGATCATCTGCACCCACGGGAAGCGGTGCGCGATCATCGCGACGCGCCGTGCCATCAGGGCGAGGTTGTCGTGGTCGGTGGCGATGTGCATCTGCACACCGGCGATCGCAAATGGAACCAAGGAGGCACCTCGAGAGGCGGGTGGGTCACGGATTGGCCTAACGCCCGCGGCCCGCACGTCGGGGACACGCGTGGGTAGGGAGTATAGGTGACCGCCATGGACGTGAATACCCTGACCACCACCGCTCTGTGGCCGCGCACCGCGCCTCCCGTACGCCGCGGAAGCTCACGGGAGATATCCCATGTCGAGTAACAACCTTATTTCGCTCGAGCGCAAGAAGCTCAGTCACTACCACAGCGCCACCCAGCTGCGTTTCGATACCTGGCATCGCCTGCAGCAGTACGCCAGCCGGCTCAACGAGCGCCATGCGCGCAAGGCCGACCTGGCCAAGTTCCGCAAGGCGGTCGAAGGGGCGCTCGCCGTGCTCGAGCCCATCGAGGAGTACCACGCCTTCCCGTCGCTCGAAGACATGGAGCTCATCCGTCGGCTGTTCCAGCGCGAGGAGTACCAGGCGCTGGCGCTCGTCGTGGCCCGTGTCGCGCGGGCGCTCTCGAGCCAATCGTATCGCCAGCGGACCATCGAGCTCGACCAAGACCTCGATGCCGAGAGCGAGGAGCAGTCCGAGGAGCGCCGCGCGGAGAGCGAGAGCCTGAGCCTAGGACGCTGCCCGTATTTCGAGGTGCTGTTCGTCGACGACATCAGCCGACGGGAGGCCGCCAAGCTGCGTGACGGCCTGCGTGCGATGCGACGTCCCGAGGATCCGTTCCGCTACGAGATCGTCGTCCTGCCCAGTTTCGAGGACGGGATGATCGCGGTCCTGTCGAACTACAACATCCAGGCCGGCGTCATCCGCTACGGGTTCCCGTTCCGCTCGCGCAACCAGCTCGACATCCTGCAGCGCTATCTCTCCAGCATCGACGAAGCCGAGGCGGAGGACCAGGTGGACATCGACCGCGGCCCGCAACTCGGCGCCCTCATTGCCGAACTGCGTCCCGAAATCGATCTCTACCTGGTCACAGACGTGGCCGTGGAGGACATCGCGGGCGACGTCACGCAGAAATTCCGGCGCATCTTCTATCGTCAGGAGGACTACCTCGAACTGCACCTGAGCATCCTCCGCGGGGTGCGTGCCCGCTACGACACGCCGTTCTTCACCGCGCTGCGCGAGTACAGCCGACAGCCGACGGGCGTCTTTCACGCCATGCCGATCTCGCGCGGCAAGTCGGTGACCAAGTCGCACTGGATCCAGGACATGCTGCATTTCTATGGCATCAGCATCTTCCTGGCCGAAACCTCCGCCACCTCGGGCGGTCTCGACTCGTTGCTGCAGCCGCACGGGCCGATCAAGAAGGCTCAGGAATACGCGGCGCGCGCGTTCGGGGCACGGCAGACCTTCTTCTCCACCAATGGCACGTCGACCTCGAACAAGATCGTCGTCCAGGCCCTGGTGCGGCCCGGAGACATCGTGCTCGTCGACCGCGACTGCCACAAATCGCACCATTACGGCATGGTGCTCGGCGGGGCCCACGTCTCCTACCTGGACTCCTACCCGCTCGACGAGTACTCGATGTACGGCGCGGTGCCGCTCGAGGAGATCAAGCGCCGCCTGCTGCACTACCGCGACAATGGCAAGCTCGACCGCGTCAAGATGCTGCTGCTGACCAACTGCACCTTCGACGGCATCGTCTACAACGTCGAGCGCGTCATGGAGGAGTGCCTGGCGATCAAGCCGGACCTGGTCTTCCTCTGGGACGAGGCGTGGTTCGCGTTCGCCTATTTCACCCCGACCTATCGGCGGCGTACGGCGATGGGTGCGACCCGGCGGCTGCGCGACCGGTATCGCAGCGAGGCCTACCGAAAGGAATACGCCGCGCACTGCAAGCGCCTGGCCAAGATCGATCCGCAGGATCGCGAGGCCCTCGCCGGAGAACGCCTGCTGCCCGATCCCGACCGCGTGCGCTTGCGCGTCTACGCCACGCAGTCAACGCACAAGACCCTGACCTCGTTGCGCCAGGGCTCGATGATCCACGTCAACGACCAGGATTTTCACAAGGTCGAGGAGCCTTTCCACGAGGCCTTCATGACCCACACCTCGACCTCGCCCAACTACCAGATCCTTGCCTCGCTCGACGTGGGGCGCCGTCAGGTCGAGCTCGAGGGGTACGAGCTGGTGCAGAAGCAGATCGAGCTGGCCATGGCGCTACGCGAGCGGGTGGTAAACAACCCGTTGCTGAGCAAGTACTTCTCGTTCCTGCTGGCGCGGGACATGATCCCCGAACGGTACCGGCCGTCGGGCATCGAGGCCTACTACGATCCCGAGTCGGGCTGGAAGAACACCAACATGGAGGAGGCCTGGGCCATCGACGATTTCGTCGTGGACCCGAGCCGGCTGACGCTCTATCTAGGCCGTACCGGGATCGATGGGGACACCTTCAAGAACCAGTTCCTCATGGACAAGTACGGGATCCAGATCAACAAGACGTCGCGCAATACCGTGCTGTTCATGACCAACATCGGCACGACGCGCAGTTCGGTGGCCTACCTGATCGGCGTGCTGGTCAAGATCGCCAACGAGTTCGAGCGGGAGTACGAGGAACTGAGCATGGCCGAGCGCCGGTTGCACGACCGCCGGGTGCGCTCGCTGTCGGTCGACCTCCCGCCGCTTCCCGACTTCAGCCGCTTTCATGCCGCCTTCTGCCCGCCCGATGATCCGAATTCCCACGAGGGCGACATCCGCACCGCCTATTTCCTCGCCTACGACGATGCGCATTGCGAGTACCTGCGCATCGACGACGGAAGCATCGAGAAGACCATGGAGGATGGCCAGGAGGTGGTCTCCGCGGGGTTCGTAATTCCCTACCCGCCGGGCTTTCCGATCCTGGTTCCCGGCCAGGTGGTCAGCCACGAGATCCTCGCCTTCATGCGCGCCCTCGACGTCAAGGAGATCCACGGATACCGGGATGAACTCGGCCTGCGGGTCTTCACCGCGGCGACCCTGGAGGACCAGCTGGCTGGCAGGGCGGGTGGTGATCCGTCCGGGACATGAGCCCGGCCTGTCGCCTGCTGCAGTGGCTGCGCGCGCGGTTCGGGCTGGCGCCCGTGGACTGCGCCGCACCTCCGCCGGCACGAGCCTCCTCCGCCTCCAAGAACACACCGAGGAACGACACGATGAAAAAGCTCCGTAACATTTCCGAGATCCGCCGTTACTTCCACCGCAACGAGACGCCGATCTACTTCGTCAGCGCGACCAATTTCAACCTGCTCGGTATCAGCGAGTGGGTGCGCAACTTCCGCTACATCAACTACATCGACTGCTTCGATGGCCGCCACCCGAGCGTCTTTATCCCCTCCGAGGCCCCGCACCGGGAGTTCGAGAGCATCGAGGACATCGTCAACTACCTGCTCGAGCACAAGGAGACCATCGACTTCGTCAAGGCGCGAGGCGACGACCCGAAGGCCGTGTTCCTGATGTTCGACGAGAAGACCGAGGCGCTTTGCGAGGAGATCGGGCTCGACGTCTGGTTCCCGCCCGCCGAACTGCGTTCGCGCGTCGACAACAAGATCGAGACGGTGCGTATCGGCAACCGCGCCGGCGTCCCGAGCGTGCCCAACGTGCTGGCCAGGATCGACAGTTACGCCACGCTGCAGGAGGTCGCCGGCGAGGCGGGCCTGGGCGATGATCTGGTGTTGCAGTCGGCCTTCGGCGATTCCGGCAACACCACCTGGTTCATTGCCAGCGAGAACGACTACCGCAAGTACGCCGACAAGATCGAGGACGAGCCCGAGATCAAGGTCATGAAGCGGGTCAACGTGCGCGGCTCGGCGATCG
>JAWVZO010000174.1:0-5538 GCA_033722135.1 Gammaproteobacteria bacterium
CGAGCGTCCGCCCCGGCAATTCGAAGCCGGCGAAGCGCTTCTTGCCGGCCTCGACGTCGCGGTGGATCGCGGCGTCGTCGCCGGAGAGATTGCGCGCGTAGTCCCAGCCCTGGCAGACGTTGCGGCACGCCAGCAGCATGCCGGCGAGCACCAGCTCCTTGACGGCGTTGGCGTTCGCGCCCGGGGCGTTGAAGACGGCGACCCCGCGCCGGCTGAGCGCCTCGACCGGGATGTTGTTGACCCCGGCGCCGGCGCGCCCGACCGCCTTCAGCGTGGCGGGCAGCTGCATGTCGTGCATCTTGAACGAGCGCACGAGGATCGCGTCGGGGTGCGTGATCTCCGAGGCGACCTCGTAGGCGTCGCGCGGCAGCCGGTCGAGGCCGCTGACCGAGATGTTGTTGAGCGTCAGGATCTTGAACCTGGGTCCTCTTCCGTGGTGTCAGCCGTGGCGCTTCTCGAAGTCGGCCATGAACTCGATCAGCGCGGTGACGCCGGCCTCGGGCATGGCGTTGTAGATGCTCGCGCGCATGCCGCCCACCGAGCGGTGCCCCTTGAGGGTCTCGAGGCCGACCTTCTTGGCCTCGTCGAGGAACGTCGCGTCGAGCTCCGGGTTCGCCAGCACGAACGGCACGTTCATCCACGACCGGCACTGCGGGTCGACCGGGTTCATGTAGAGGTCCGAGCCGTCGATCGCCGCGTAGAGCCGCCCGGCCTTTCGCTGGTTGATCTCGGCCATCGCCTCCAGGCCGCCGAGCTTCTTGAGCCACTGGAAGACCAGGCCGGCGAGGTACCAGGCGTAGGTCGGCGGCGTGTTGTACATCGAGTCGTTGTCGGCCTGGGTCTTGTAGTCGAGCAGCGCCGGGGTATGCGGCAGCGCCTCGCCGATCAGCGACTCGCGGACGATCACCACGGTCAGGCCGGCCGGGCCGATATTCTTCTGCGCGCCGGCGTAGATCACCCCGTAGCGGGAGACGTCGATCGGCCGCGACAGCAGCGTCGAGGACATGTCGGCGACCAGCGGCACGTCGCCGCTCTCGGGCACGTACGGGAACTCCACCCCGCCGATGGTCTCGTTCGGGGTGTAGTGCAGGTAGGCGGCCTCGGGATCGAGGTCGAGGTCGGCCTGCATCGGCACGCTCATGAAGTTCCGCGCCTCGCTGCTGCCGGCGATGCGCACGTCGCAGTAGCGCTTGCCCTCGGCGATAGCCTTCTTCGACCACGCCCCGGTGTTGAGGTAGTCGGCGCCGGTCTTGCCGCGCAGCAGGTTGAGCGGCACGGCGCTGAACTGCCCGGTCGCGCCGCCCTGCAGGAACAGCACCTTGTAATCGGCGGGCACGGCGAGCAGCTCGCGCAGGTCCGCCTCGGCCTGCTCGGCGATGCCGACGAAGGCCTTGCCACGGTGGCTCATCTCCATTACCGACATGCCCGCGCCGTGCCAGTCGAGCATCTCCTCGCGAGCCTGTTCGAGCACCTCGACGGGCAGCGCGGCCGGGCCGGCGCTGAAGTTGAACACACGTGACATCGGGTTCCTCCGGAAAGAGATCAGTGGGAAGGGGGTCAGGCGTCGGGTTCGTCGGCGGTTTCCGTCTCGTCCGCCTCGCCGTTCAGCTGGACGATCTTCTCCACGCCGACCAGGCGCTGCTCCTCGCCGATCGAGATCAGCGTCACGCCCTGGGTGTTGCGCCCGGTGACGCTGATGTCCTGGACCGGCGTGCGCACCAGCGTGCCGACGTTGCTGATCAGCATCACCTCGTCGCCCTCGTCGACCTGGACCGCGCCGACCACCGCACCGTTGCGTTCGCTGGTGCGGATCGAGATGACGCCCTGGCCGCCGCGGCCCTGGCACGGGTAGCCGTCGACCGGGGTGCGCTTGCCGTAGCCGTGCTCGGTCGCGGTCAGGATGTGGCCCTCGCCGAGCACGATCAGCGCGATGACCTCCTGGTCCGGCCCGAGGCGGATGCCGCGCACGCCGCGCGCGGTGCGGCCCATGCTGCGCACGGTCGATTCCGGGAAGCGGATCGCCTTGCCGGCGCTCGAGAAGAGCATGATCTCCTGGTTACCGTCGGTCAGCGCGGCGTTGACCAGGCTGTCACCCTCGACCAGGTCGACGGCGATGATGCCGCTGCGGCGGGGCCGCGAGAAGTCGACCAGCGGGGTCTTCTTGACGGTGCCGAAGCGCGTGGCGAGCAGCACGTAGCCGCCGGCGGTGAAGTCGCGCACCGGCAGGATGGTGTTGATCCGCTCGTCCTCGGCGAGTTCGAGCAGGTTGACGATCGGCTTGCCGCGCGCGGTGCGCCCGGCCTGCGGCAGCTCGTAGACCTTGAGCCAGTAGACCCGGCCCAGGCTCGAGAAGCAGAGCACCGTATCGTGGGTGTTGGCGATGAACAGGCGGTCGACGAAGTCCTCGTCCTTCATCCGGGTCGCCGTCTTGCCCTTGCCGCCACGGCGCTGCGCGCGGTAGTCGGTCAGCGACTGGATCTTGGCGTAGCCGGCGTGCGAGAGCGTGACCACCATGTCCTCCTCGGTGATCAGGTCCTCGAGGCTCAGGCCGACGTGGTCGCGGACGATCTCGGTGCGGCGCGCGTCGCCGTAACGTTCGCCGAGGTCGACCAGCTCGCCGCGGATCACCGCCATCAGGCGCGCCGGGTCGGCGAGGATCAGGCCGAGCTCCTCGATGCGGGCGACGATCTCGCGATACTCGTTGACGATCTTGTCCTTCTCGAGGCCGGTCAACCGGTGCAGGCGCAGGTCGAGGATCGCCTGGGCCTGCTGCTCGGAGAGCCAGTAGGCGTCGTCGTGCAGGCCGCACGACTCGGGCAGCCCGTCTGGACGGGTCTGCCCCTCGCCGGCCCGCTCGAGCAGGTCGATGACCACGCCCGGCGCCCAGCCACGGGCGATCAGCCCCTGCTTCGCCTCGGCCGGACTCGGCGAGGCCTTGATCAGCGCGATCACCTCGTCGATGTTGGCCAGCGCGACCGCCAGGCCCTCGAGGATGTGCGCCCGCTCGCGCGCCTTGCGCAGCTCGTAGACGGTGCGTCGGGTGACCACCTCGCGGCGGTGGTGGATGAACGCCTCGAGCAGCTGCTTGAGATCGAGGAGCTGCGGCTGGCCGTCGCGCAGCGCGACCATGTTGATGCCGAACACGCTCTGCAGGGGCGTGTGCTGGAACAGGTTGTTCAGCACCACCTCGGCGACCTCGCCGCGGCGCAGCTCGATGACCACGCGCAGGCCGTCCTTGTCCGATTCGTCGCGCAGCTCGGCGATGCCCTCGAGCCGCTTCTCCTTGACCAGCTCGGCGATCTTCTCGATCAGGCGCGCCTTGTTGACCTGGTACGGCAGCTCGGTGATCACGATCGACTCGCGGCCGCTGCGCGCGGTCTCGAAGAGGTGGCGTGCGCGCATGTAGATGCGCCCGCGCCCGGTGCGGTAGGCCTCGTCGATGCCGTCGGCGCCGTTGATCAGGCCGGCGGTCGGGAAGTCGGGCCCGGGCAGGTGGCGCATCAGGCCGTCGATGTCGATGGACGGGTCGTCGATCAGCGCGACGCACGCGGCCACCACCTCGCCGAGGTTGTGCGGCGGGATGTTGGTGGCCATGCCGACCGCGATGCCGGCCGAACCGTTGACCAGCAGGTGCGGGACCCTGGTCGGGAAGACCGTCGGCTCCTTCTCCGACTCGTCGTAGTTGGGGGCGAAGTCGACCGTCTCCTTGTCGAGGTCGGCGAGCAGCTCGTGGGCGAGCCGCGACATGCGCACCTCGGTGTAGCGCATCGCCGCCGGGGCGTCGCCGTCGACCGAGCCGAAGTTGCCCTGGCCGTCGACCAGCAGGTAGCGCATCGAGAACGGCTGCGCCATGCGCACGATGGTGTCGTAGACCGCCGCGTCGCCGTGGGGGTGGTACTTGCCGATCACGTCGCCGACCACGCGGGCCGACTTCTTGTAGGGCTTGTTCCAGTCGTTGCCGAGCTCGCTCATCGCGTAGAGCACGCGGCGGTGGACCGGCTTGAGGCCGTCGCGGGCGTCGGGCAGCGCGCGCCCGATGATGACGCTCATGGCGTAGTCCAGGTAGGACTGCTCCATCTCGTCTTCGAGGTTGACGGGGAGGACTTCCTTGGCGAATTCGGCCATACCGCGCGGGCTCTCCGGGTTGCGCGATGACGCGCTGCAAAAGAGGCTTTTACAAGCCGCCTATTCTATACCAGCGTGGTCACCCGGCGCACCAGCCGATCGCGCCTCTCGTGGGCACAGGGGCCGTTTCAGGGCATCGTGACGGAGCAGAGTGTGCGGTTTCCGGGCCCGGCTGCGATGAACCGACCGCCCGGCGGTCAGTCGAACAGGGCCGCGATCGCCTCCCGCCCCGGCGGCGAGACCACCCCGCGCTCGGTGACCAGGGCGTCGATCAGCGCGGCCGGGGTGACGTCGAACGCGGGATTCCACGCCCCAACACCGGTGGCGGCCGTGACCCGGCCCGCGTAGCCGAGCACCTCGTCGGCGCCACGCTGCTCGATCGGGATCGCCGCGCCGTCCGGCGCCTCGCGGTCGATGGTGCTGGTCGGGGCGACGACCATGAAGCGGACGCCGTGATGCCGCGCCAGCACGGCGAGGGCGTAGGTGCCGATCTTGTTCGCCGTGTCGCCGTTGGCCGCGACGCGGTCGGCGCCGACCACCACCCAGCCGACGCGGCCCTCGCGCATCAGCGCGGCGGCGGCCCCCTCGCAGAGCAGCGTCGTCGGGATGCCGTCGTGGGCCAGTTCCCATGCGGTCAGCCGCGCGCCCTGGAGCCACGGGCGGGTCTCGTCGGCGTAGACGTGCGCCAGCCGGCCGTCGGCGTGGGCCTGGCGGATCACGCCGAGGGCGGTGCCGAAGCCCGCGGTGGCGAGCGCGCCGGCGTTGCAGTGGGTCAGGACCGCGCCGCCGTCGATCAGCGGGGCCCCGAGCCGGCCCATGGCGTGGTTCGCGGCGATATCCTCGGCCTGCATCGCCTGCGCTTCGGCGAGCAGCCCCGGCACCGGGTCGCCCTCCTCCGGCACGGCCCGGCGCATGCGCGCGACCGCCCAGCGCAGGTTGACCGCGGTCGGGCGCGCCTCGGCGAGCGACTCGAGGTCGGCGACGAAGGCGGTCCGCCAGCCCGCCGGGTCCTCCGCGTGGCGGCGCCGTGCGGCGAGCACGCAGGCGTAGGCCGCCGCGACCCCGATCGCCGGCGCGCCGCGCACCACCATGTCGCGGATCGCCGTGGCGACGTCGGCGCAGTCGGTGTAGTCGAGGTAGCGCTCCTCGCCGGGCAGCCCGCGCTGGTCGAGCAGCCAGAGGCGCGCCTCCCGCCAGGCGATCGGGCGTATGGTGTCGGCAGGGGCGCGGGTCATGGCGTAATCCGGGGTGGTCGGCGCGGGCAGTTTACCGGCTGGCCGGGCGGACTGCAGCGCCACGGCCGCCGGTGGCCGTCTTCCGGTCCGCGTGCAACAATCGGCTCGCCCCGGCCAGGAGCCCACGGATGCAGCCGATCGACACCCTGATTTGCGCGCGCTGGATCGTGCCGGTCGA
>JAWVZO010000175.1:0-5527 GCA_033722135.1 Gammaproteobacteria bacterium
CTGGCGCTGCAGGGCTCGCTGCAGAACTTCGCCGCCGGGGTGCTGATCCTGGTCTTCAAGCCGTACAAGGTCGGCGATTTCATCGAGGGCGGTGGCACCTCGGGCATCATCGAGGCGATGGACATCTTCACCACCCGCATGCGCACCGGGGACAACAAGAGCGTCATCGTGCCCAACGGTAAGCTGCTCGGGGACAACATCGTCAACTACTCGACCAAGCCGACGCGCCGCGTCGACCTGGTGGTGGGGGTCAGTTACGACGACGACCTGGCCAAGGTCAAGGCGGTGCTGAACGACATCCTCTCCTCCGACGAGCGGGTGCTGGACGAACCCGCGCCGACCGTGGCCGTGTCCGAGCTCGCTGACTCGAGCGTCAACCTGATCGTGCGGCCCTGGACCAAGACCTCCGACTACTGGCCGCTCTACTGGGACCTGGTCGAGACCATCAAGACCCGCTTCGACGCCGAGGGCATCTCGATCCCGTACCCGCAGCGCGACGTCCACCACCACAACGCGCCCGTCGGGGAGGCGGCCTGAGCGTCGGAGTGCACGGCTTGACGGCTCTTCGCGCAGAGCGCCGCGCAGGGGGGCGCGATGCCGCGTCCTGAGCGCGGTGGCGGACCGTGGCTGGCGATCTACGGGCCGGCCCTGCTGGTCATGCTCGCCGGGTTCGTGGTCGCCTACCAGTTCGTCGAGCCCGCGCCGCCGGAACGGCTGACGCTGGCGACGGGCGGGCCCGGGGGCGCCTACCACCTCTTCGGCCAGCGCTACCGCGAGCAGCTCGCTCGCCACGGCGTCGAGGTGGAACTGCGCAACACCGCCGGCTCGGTCGAGAACCTCGAACTGCTACGTGAAGGGGAGGTCGACGTCGCCTTCGTCCAGGGCGGGATCGCCGACCCGGGGCGCGACACAGGCATGGAGGCGCTCGCGAGCCTCTACCACGAGCCGCTCTGGGTGTTCCACACGCTCGGGGAGGCGCTCGAAGACCTCCGTGGCTTGGCCGGGAAGCACCTCGCCGTCGGCGCCGTCGGCAGCGGCACGCGGCCCGTCGCCCTGCAGCTCCTGCGCCGCAACGGCATCGACGCGGTCACCTCGGTGCAGCGCGACCTCTCGACCGGCGCGGCGGTCGAGGCGCTGCGAGGCGGAGTCGTCGACGCGGCGTTCTTCGTCGCCGCGCCGAACTCCCCGGTGGTCGCCGGCCTGTTGCAGGATCCCGACGTCCGGCCACTCGGTTTCAGGCGTGCCGAGGCGTACACCCGGCAGTTCGACTTCCTCTCCCGGGTCACGCTGGTCGCCGGCCAGGTCGACCTCGCGGCGGGAATCCCCGCGGAGGACGTGCCTCTGGTGGCGCCGACCGCGAACCTCGTGGCGGGCGAGACCTTCCACCCGGCGCTGGCGGTGCTCCTGCTGCAGGCCGCCGAGACGATCCACGGCACGGGGGACGGCTTCTCGCCTCCGGGGACGTTCCCGTCGAACCGGCACCTCGAGCTCCCTCTGAGCGACGCCGCGGAGCGCTTCCATGCCCGCGGTCCGCCGTTCCTGCAGCGCTACCTGCCTTTTTGGGCCGCGACCCTGATCGATCGCATGGCGGTGATGCTCGTCCCGCTGCTGACCCTGCTGCTGCCGCTGTTCAAGATCGTGCCGCCGACCTATCGCTGGCGGGTCCGCTCGCGGATCTACCGCTGGTACCGCGACCTCCGCCTCGTCGAGCGGCACGTCTTCGCCGGTGCCGACGAGCCGACGCGCGCGTGGGCGGACGACGAGCTCGACCGCATCGAGGCCGAGGTGGCCCAGCTCCAGGTGCCGCTCTCCTACGCCGACCAGCTGTTCAACCTGAGACTGCACATCCGCTTCGTGCGACGGGAACTCCGCGATGCGTGATCGACTCCAATCCGGGCCGAACGCCGTGGCCCCGGCCCGGGCCACGCATTCAGGTTCCGTTCAGCCCCGTGCCGCTAATCTTCCATGCAACCGCCGGCAAGCGGTGAATATTCCGTAAGAAACGCATCGACCAAGAAGGAGAATGCTCATGAAGACCCTGATCAAGACCGCCCTAGTGGCCGTTCCGCTGATCTTCGCGACCGGCGCCGCGCAGGCGGCGGGCGACGTGGCGGCCGGGCGTGCCAAGGCGGCGGTCTGCGCCGCCTGCCACGGGCCCGAGGGCATCAGCGCCAACCCGCAGTGGCCGAATCTCGCCGGGCAGAAGGACCTTTACCTGATCAAGCAGCTGAAGGCCTTCCGCGACGGCACGCGGGTCGACCCGTTGATGTCGGCCCAGGCCCAGCCGCTCAGCGACCAGGACATCGAGGATCTGGCCGCCTACTACAGCAGCCTGAAGTAAATTCCCACGTGGACGAGGCGGGCCCTCCCGGGAACGGGAGGGCCCGTCGCCGTTCACTCGGGCAGGCGAACCTCGATGCATGCCCCGCCGAACTCGCCGCGGCACGTTGCCAGCGTCCCGCCGTAGGCGGCCACAAGGTCGACGACCATCGCCAGGCCGATACCGTGTCCCGGAACGGTGCTGTCGAGTCGCCGGCCGCGAACCGGCAGGTCGATCGCGACCTCGTCGGGCAGTCCGGGGCCGTCGTCCTCGATCCGCAGGCACAGGAACCTGGCGCCGTCGATCTCGGTCCTTTCTGCGTCCAACGCGACCGTTCCGGCGCACCACTTGTAGGCGTTGTCGAGCAGGTTGCCGAACATCTCGTAGAGATCACCCTCCTCGGCGCGGTAATCGAGGTCGGGCGCGATCCGGCAGCGGGCCTCGACGCCCTTGTCGCGGTGCACCTTGTCCAGCGAGGCCAGCACGCGGTCGAGGATCGGCGCCAGGCGGACCGGCGCACTGAGCGGGCGCCGCCCGGCGGTCGCCGCGCGCTGGAGCTGGTACTCGATGATCTCCGCCATGCGGTCGACCTGGGCGGTCGGATTGTCGCCGTCCGCCGCTTTCCTCCCGCCATCGCCGAGCTGGTCGCGCAGCACTGCGAGAGGGGTCTTCAGGCTGTGCGCGAGGTCGCCGAGGGCGTGGCGGTGGCGTTCCAGGCGAGCCTGTTCCTGGGCGATGAAGCGGTTGATTCCCGAGGTCAACGGCGCAAGATCGACCGGGTAGTCGTCGCCGAGGCGTTCGCGGTCGCCCCTCTCGATGGCGGCCAGCTCACGGCTGACACGGCGCAGGGGGCGCAGTCCCCAGCGTAGGATCGTGCCCTGGGCGAGGAGCAGCAGCACCGCGGCGCCCCCGAGCCAGAGCAGCAGCGTGCGCCGGAAGGCGGTCACCTCAGCGGTCAGGCCCGCGAGGTCCTCGGCGACGCTGAAGGTGAACGGCAGCAGTCGGCCTCCCGGGGCCTCCCAGACGGTGCCGAAACCGAGCGCGATGCCGCGCACGCCGTCGAGCGCGACCTCGACGAAACGTCGTCGTCCCGCCTCGACCCGGCGCGGCAGGTCGAGGTCGAGCCCGAGCGAGGAGCCGGAACTCCAGACCGGGCGGCCGTCGCCGTCGAACACCCTGGCGTAGAGGCCGGAGGCGGGCGTGGAGAAGCGTGCCTCCGGCAGGGCGTCGGGGATGTGCAGCCGGCCGGAAGCGGTCAGCTCCGCGCCGGCGAGTAGACCGTAGACGTGCGCCTGGAGGCGTTCGCGCATGCCGGCTTCGGCGCTCTCGCGAAACGCCCGGTCGAGGGTGACGCCGGTCAGGCCGAGGAACGCCGCGAGCACCAGGCTGGCCGCGAGGAGCAGCCGGGTCTGCAACGAGAGGTTCAAGTCGTGCTGGCCGCGAGGGCGAAACGGTATCCCTGACCGCGCACGGTCTCGATCGGTTCGAGGGTGCCGTCCGGGTCGAGCTTGCGGCGCAGACGGCCGACGAACACCTCGATGACGTTGCTGTCGCGGTCGAAGTCCTGATCGTAGATGTGCTCGGTCAGCTCGCTCTTGGAGATCGCCTTGCCGGCATGCAGCGCGAGGTACTCGAGGACGTTGTACTCGTAGGCCGTCAGCTCCACGGGCTCTCCCGACACCGTCACCCGCTTGGCGCGGGTGTCGAGGACCAGGGGGCCGAAGGTGAGGGTCGAACTCGCCCAGCCGGCCGCGCGGCGCAGCAGGGCGTGGATGCGGGCCTCGAGCTCCTCGTACTGGAACGGCTTGACCAGGTAGTCGTCCGCGCCGGCCTCGAGGCCCTCGACCTTGTCCTGCCAGCGCCCACGGGCGGTCAGGATGAGGATCGGGAACGTGGCGCCGTCCTCGCGCGCGCGGCGGATCAGTTCGATGCCCGAGAGGCGCGGCAGGCCGAGATCGACGATGGCCGCGTCGAACGGGTACTCGGTCGCGTGGTAGAGACCTTCTTCGCCATCGGCGGCGGTGCTGAGCGTGTAACCGGCGTCGCGCAGGCGTCCGGCAAGCGCCTCGCGCAGTTCCGGCTCGTCTTCGACCAGCAGCAGGCGCATCGTCGCGGCGCGCGGGGTGGGCTCAGCGCCCGTCGTCCTCGATCACGACCACGCTGACGCGGCCGTCGGGGGTGAGGACCTTGACGCGGTAGACCGGCCGGTCGTCGACGGTGGCCGGCTCGGCGGCGAGCACCTTCCCGCCGGTCATGGCGGCGGCGCGCTCGGCGGCGCGCTGCCGGCCGTTGTCGGCCTCGCGCTTCTCCGCCTGGGCGAGGAGCGGAACGCCGACGACGGCATCCGGCGCGGCCACGCCGAACGGCGACACGAGAAGCAGCGCGGCGCAGAGCAGGAGGGGCGGAAGGGCGTGGGTCACGTGGCTCTCCGTCGAATCGCGGGACCGCCGCGACGGCGGCCTGGGGCTTCCGCCCATCATACGTCAGCGTCGTTCACTCGGCGATGTCGACGCGGACCGAGACGCGGACCTTATGACCCGGATCGTGATCCATGAAGGTCACGTAGTCACGGCCCCGGTAGCGGTACGCCACCTCGTAGCCCGTCAGCTGGCGTTCCTCGCGCACGTCGGTGATCTCGCGGCAATCCCGGGAAGTGCCGTAACCCTCGGCGCGCTTGCGCTGGGAGATGTCGTTGCCGATGGAGCCGCCGAGCAGCGCGCCGGCCACCGTGCCCCAGTCACGGTACTTGCCGTGGACGACCTGGTTGCCGATGACGCCGCCGATGATGCCCCCGGTGATCACGCCGGTGTAGCTGCGTGGCGCCTGGGCATCCCGCGAGATGTAGCGGTCCCGGCACACCGTGCGCGGCATCGAGACCTGCACCACCTCGTAGACCGGCCGCGCATCGGTGACCTTCGCGTAATCGTAGTAGCGGGCGCTGTCGGCATAGCGGCCGCCATCGGCCAGCACGGGAGTGGCCAGCAGGAACGAGAGTGCCGTTACGGCGAACACATTGCGCGTTTTCATCGTCGTCTCCTTCAGATCATGGTCCGGAAGGCCTTTCGACCTCTTCCTGATGATGAAGGTACGCCCCGGTAGCTGAACCCAGGCTGAAGACTCGGTTGGGCACCAGGCGCCCGGTTCGCTGCGCGTGGGGCCCCGAACGGAGCGCAGGTCCGGTCCGCACGCGACACGGTCACCGACGGA
>JAWVZO010000176.1:0-5527 GCA_033722135.1 Gammaproteobacteria bacterium
GCGCGCCCTGCCCTGACCGTTCACGAGACCGTGCTGCGCAGCGCGCCCGCCGGCGATGCCGGCGAGGTGGCGACGCTGCCGGCCGAGACCGACCTGTCCGTGCTCGAGCGCCGGGGCGGCTGGTACCGCGTCGAGTCCGGCTCGGGTGCGGGCTGGCTGCGCCTCGCCTCGTTGCGCTTCCCGAGCAGCGGCCAGGCGGAGGCGGAGAGCGGCGTCGATTCGGTGCTGACCATGATGCGCATCGGCCCCGGCACGGGCGGCGCTTCCTCCTCCACCACGACCGGGGTACGCGGCCTGGATGGCAACACCATCGCCTCCGCCTCGGCCGACCGGGAGGAGGTGGAGAAGCTCGAGTCGCTGGGCCGCTCGGCCGAGCACGGGCGGGCGCTCGCCAAGGCAGGAAAGCTCGAGGCGGTCGACGTCGACTACCTCGAGATGGCCGAGCTTGACGAGGGCCTCCTCGAGCAGACACGCGGCGCGCGCAGCGAGACCGAGAAGAAGTCGGCCGATGAGGAGACCTGCTACGGAGACGGTTGCGACTCTGACATCCCGTTCCTGGGGGGAGGCTGAGCGATGCGCGAATGGACCAGGACCGTCGCCCTCGCCCTCGGGCTGCTCCTCGGCAGCGGGCTGGCGCAGGCGTTCAGCCTCGACCTCGGCAAGCTGGTCGACATCGCCAAGCAGGCGACCAACCTTGCCGACGTCGACACCGACCGGGAGAACGAGATCGGCCGTGACATGAGCGCCAAGCTCCTCGGCGCCGCGCCGCTGCTCGACAACCCGGAGCTGCAGCGCTACGTCAACGACGTCGGCCAGTGGATCGCGCTGCAGTCCGAGCGCCCCGACCTGGGCTGGCACTTCGGGGTCCTCGACACCGACGACATCAACGCCTTCGCCGCGCCGGGGGGGTACGTGTTCCTGACCGCGGGCCTGGTCGGGCGGCTGCAGAGCGAGGCGGAACTGGCCGCGGTGCTCGCCCACGAGATGGCGCACGTGACCCGCAAGCACCACCTCAACGCCATCCAGAAGCAGGCGCCCACCAACATCCTCTCCAACGTGCTCTCGATCGCGGCGGACCAGGACGAGCACGGCGAGGCGTGGAACAAGCTGATCGACGTCGGCAGCGATCTCTACACCAAGGGGCTGAGCCGTGACGACGAGTTCGACGCCGACGTCGTCGGCGTCGTGCTGCTGACCCGGGCCGGTTACGATCCCTACGCGCTGGCCGCCGTGCTGCAACGCCTCGACGGCGTCAACCCCGACAGCTCGGCGCTCGCGTTGATGCAGAAGACCCACCCGCCCCCCGACGAGCGGCTGCTGGTGCTGCTGGCCTCGATGGAAGACCGGCTCGACAGCTACGCCTCCCAGCCGCAGCTGGCGGTCCGCTTCCAGCACCGGGTCGGCCCGGAGGCCCGATGACCCCGGCGGCCGGGTGAAGCTCCGGCGCCCGCTCGTACCGTAGTCGCATAAAAAAGACCCGGTGAGAGACTCTCACCGGGCCAGTTTCCCACCCACCGGTTGGGGAGGCCGGTGGTGACACCCGCATCAGGGAGGGAGATTGCGGGTGAACGCCGTTGCGAGCGTTCGGATATACAGACCGGACTACCGGCCAAAAGTTCACCGCGGCAGTCGGAAATTGGCGCCTAGTGCGCCTCGTCCCAGTTGCTCCCGACCCCGACGTCGACCTCGAGCGGCACGGCGAGCTCGGCGGCACCGGTCATCGCGGCGACCACTCCCTCGCGGACCGCGTCGACCGTCCCCTCGGCGACCTCGAACACCAGCTCGTCGTGGACCTGCATGATCATCCGCGCCGGGCGGTCGCCGTCCGCCAGCCACGTCGCGGTGGCGATCATCGCCCGCTTGATGATGTCGGCCGCGGTGCCCTGCATCGGGGCGTTGATCGCCGCGCGCTCGGCCGCCTGGCGTCGCTGGCCGTTGCGGGAGTTGATCTCGGGCAGGTGCAGGCGGCGGCCGAACAGCGTCTCGACGTAGCCCTTCTCGCGCGCCGTCTCGCGGGTCGTCTCCATGAACGCCTGGACGGCCGGGTAGCGCTCGAAGTAGCGGGCGATGTAGTCGCGTGCCGCGCCCTGGTCGATGCCGAGCTGGCGGGCCAGGCCGTAGGCCGACATGCCGTACATCAGGCCGAAGTTGATCGCCTTCGCGGCGCGCCGCTGCTCGGCCTCGACCCGCTCGAGCGGCGTGCCGAACACCTCGGCCGCGGTGGCGCGGTGGATGTCCTCGCCCGAGGCGAACGCCGCGCGCAGGCCCGGGTCGCCCGACAGGTGGGCCATGATGCGCAGCTCGATCTGCGAGTAGTCGGCGGCGAGCAGTACGTGACCCTCGGGCGCGACGAACGCCTTGCGGATGCGCCGTCCCTCCTCGGTACGCACCGGGATGTTCTGCAGGTTGGGCTCCGATGACGACAGCCGCCCGGTGCTCGCGACCGCCTGGTGGTAGGAGGTGTGCACGCGCCCGCTGCGCGAATCGATGCGCTCCGGAAGGCGATCGACGTAGGTCGACTTCAGCTTGGCCAGGCCGCGGTGCTCGAGGATCAGCGCCGGCAGCGGGTAGTGCAGCGCCAGCTCCTGCAGGACGGACTCGGCGGTCGACGGCTGGCCCTTCGGGGTCTTCTCGAGCACCGGCAGGCCGAGGCGGTCGAACAGGATCTCCTGGATCTGCTTCGGCGAGCCGAGGTTGAACGGCCCGCCGGCCTCGTCGTGGGCGCGGCGCTCGATCTCCGCCATGCGCTCGGCGAGTTCGTGGCCTTGGGCGAGGAGCTGGCCGGTATCGATCAGCACGCCGGTGCGCTCGATCTCCGACAGCACCACGACCAGCGGCATCTCGATCTCCTCGTAGAGCGCGCGCAGCGCGTCCTCGGCCTCGAGTTTCGGCCACAGGTGCCGGTGCAGGCGCAGCGTGACGTCGGCGTCCTCGGCCGCGTACGGCGCGGCGTCCTCGATCGCCACCTGCGAGAAGGGAATCTGCTTCGCCCCCTTGCCGGCCACCTCCTCGTAGTGGACGGTGCGGTGGGCGAGGTACTTCAGCGCCAGCGAGTCCATGTCGTGGCGCGACGCGGTGCTGTCGAGCACGTACGACTCGAGCATGGTGTCGTGGCGGATGCCGGCGAGCGTGATCCCGTGGTTGAGGAGCACGTTGCGGTCGTACTTCAGGTGGTGGCCGAGCTTGGCGCGGGCCGGATCCTCGAGCAGCGGCTTCAGCCGCGCGAGCACTTCGTCGCGGTCGAGCTGGTCGGGGGCGCCCGGGTAGTCGTGGGCGAGCGGCACGTAGGCCGCGCGGCCCGGGCTGACCGCGAACGACACGCCGACCACCTCGGCCCGCATGTAGTCGAGCGAGGTGGTCTCGGTGTCGAAGGCGAACAGCTCGGCGGCCTCGAGCTCGCCGAGCCAGGCGTCGAGCGCGGCAGCGTCGAGCACCGTCTCGCAGGCGAACTCGGCGGCCGGCGCCTCGGCGGCGCTCTCGGGCGCGGTCTGGCCCCCCTCGAGCAGGGCCGCGAGCTCGCCCTTGAACTCGAGCCGGGTGTAGAGCGCGCGCAGCGCGTCCCGGTCGGGCTCGCGGCGCGCGAGGTCGTCGAGACTCTCGGCGAGCGGTACGTCGCAGCGGATGGTGACCAGCTCGCGGGTCGTCTCGACCTGGTCGAGGAAGGCGCGTAGCGACTCGCCGATCTTGCCCTTGATCTCGTCGGCGTGGGCGACCAGGTTGTCCAGGCTGCCGTAGGCCGACAGCCACTTGACCGCGGTCTTCGGCCCGCACTTGGGCACCCCCGGGATGTTGTCGGAACTGTCGCCGACCAGCGTCAGGTAGTCGACGATGCGCTCCGGCGGCACGCCGAACTTCGCCTCGACGCCGGCCGGGTCGAGGACGGTGCCGGTCATGGTATTGATCAGCGTGACGTGGTCGTCGACCAGCTGGGCGAGGTCCTTGTCCCCGGTCGAGATCACGGTGTCGTAGCCGGCCGCGGTGGCCTGCCGGGCGAGCGTGCCGATGACGTCGTCGGCCTCGACCCCGGGCTCCTGCACCAGCGGCAGGCCGAGCGCGCGGACGAGTTCGTGCAGCGGCTCGACCTGGGCCGCCAGCTCGTCGGGCATCGGCGGCCGGTTGGCCTTGTACTGGTCGTAGAGCTCGTCGCGGAAGGTCTTGCCGCGGGCATCGAACACCACCGCGACCCGTTCCGGGCGGTAGTCCTCGAGCAGCCGGCGCACCATGTTGACCACCCCGCGCACGGCGCCGGTCGGCTCGCCGTTCGACGTGCTGAGCGGCGGCAGCGCGTGGAACGCGCGGTAGAGGTAGGAGGAACCGTCGACCAGGATCAGCGGGGGGCGGGATTCGGGCATCGTCGGGGCGCGTTGGCGGAGGCCCGGCAAGTATACTGGAGCCCTGCCCGGATGCCGGGCGCAGACGACGAGGGGTGGGCATGGAGCGCGATGCGCGGATGGACCGCATGGGGCTGCTCGGGATCGACGACAGCCACCTGACGCGGGAGTCCTGGAAGATCTTCCAGATCATGGCCGAGTTCGTCGAGGGCTTCGAGCGCCTCGCGCAGATCCGGCCGTCGGTCAGCATTTTCGGCTCGGCGCGCACGCAGCCCGACCACCCCTACTACACGCTGGCCGAGGACATCGCCCGGGCGCTCTCCGATGCCGGGTTCTCGGTGGTCTCGGGGGGCGGGCCCGGCATCATGGAGGCGGCCAACAAGGGCGCCTTCGCCGGCAAGTCGCCGAGCATCGGGTTGAACATCGTCCTGCCTCGTGAGCAGTCCGGCAACGAATACCAGGACCTCTCGCTGCAGTTCCGCCACTTCTTCTCGCGCAAGGTCATGTTCGTCAAGTACGCCTCGGCCTACGTCGTGCTGCCGGGCGGCTTCGGCACGCTCGACGAGCTGGCCGAGATCCTGACGCTGGTGCAGACCGGCAAGAGCCGGCGCATCCCGATCATCCTGGTCCACGCGCCGTTCTGGCGCGGCCTGCTCGACTGGTTCCGCGAGACGCTGGTCGCCGAGGGGACCATCGACGCGACCGACCTCGATCTCGTGCAGGTGCTGGACAAGCCCGACGAGGTCGTCGATGCTATTTTCTCCCACTACGCTCACCGCGGTTTCGAGCCCTCGGCCGAGGAGCGGGCGATGCTGCTGGAACTCTGACGCCTCCCGGCCCGGGAAAACGGACGAAAGGAACCCACGATGCGACGTGCACTGCTGCTCGGACTGTTATTCGCGGCCACGCCGCTCCTGGCCCAGCAGGGCGGCCAGGCCCTCGACGCCCCGCCCCCGCCGCCACCGGTCGAGAGCGGCGAGGTGCTCGCCTCGGAGGTGACCATCATCAAGCGCGAAGGGGCGACGCACCACGAGTACCGCCGGAACGGCCAGCTCTACATGGTCCGGGTCGAGCCCGACGTGGGCCCCGCCTACTACCTCGTCGACCTCGACGGCGACGGCGAGCTGGAATCGCGCCAGCAGCGGCTGGACTCCGATTTCCCGGTCCCGCAGTGGGTGATCAAGCGTTTCTGAGAC
>JAWVZO010000177.1:0-5444 GCA_033722135.1 Gammaproteobacteria bacterium
CCGTCGCGCAACACCAGAGGGAAGACCACGAACGTCGCGGTGAGGATGGCGTGCAGCACGAGGATGCCGGCGTCGAGGCGCAGCAGTTCGGAATCGCGCAGGACCGGTCCGAACTGGCCGCGGACCGGCTCGGCGTCCCGGTGCGGGACGACGGTAGCACTCGGCACGGCCAGCGTCACGACGGCGATGCCCGCGCAGGCGAGGCCCGCGGTGAGCAGGAAGATACCCGGTACGCCTATCCAGTGGTCGAGCAGCGGCCCCAGGACCAGTGCCAGCGCGAAGGAGAGGCCGATGCTGGCCCCGATCGAGGCCATCATGCGCGTGCGCACGCTCTCCCGGGTCAGGTCGGCGGCCAGTGCGAGGACCGCGGCGGCGATGGCGCCGCTGCCCTGGAGCGCGCGGCCGACGATCACCGTGTTCACGTCATCGGCCAACGCGGCGACGACGCTGCCGATCGCGAACAGCAGCAGGCCGAAGACGATCACCGGCTTGCGGCCGAGCCGGTCGGAGGCGAGCCCGAAAGGAATCTGGAACAGCGCCTGGGTCAGCCCGTAGGCGCTGATCGCCAGGCCGACGGCCACCGGCGTGACCCCGTCGAGCCGCTCGGCGTAGAGCGCGAAGACCGGCAGGATCATGAACAGCCCGAGCATGCGCAGGGCGTAGATCGAAGCCAGCGCGACGGACGCGCGGCGCTCGCCGGAGGTCATGCGGCTCGGCTTCGCCGCGGGGGATCCAGTCAAGGGAGTGGTCTTTTGCGTGGTGCTTCGCGGAGGCCGTATAGTAACAGGTTGATTCCGGCGATCGGAACGGTCCGGGACAGGGCGACGCGCATCGCGCAGGCCGTCGGGCGGACCGCCGGGGGGCCCCGGTGAACTCCCCGGGCATCCGCCCGGTCTGAACCCGGGCACGTCCCGCGGGGGGAATCGCCCGGGACCCTGGCATGCCGGCCATCGCCGGGCCCGGTCCCCACCCCCACCGGGAACCCCCGGACCCCGGGTTCGCCCGGGCCACGCCACCACGCTCGAGCGCGAACAGGCCCTGACCCATGGACACCATCCGGATCCGCGGCGCGCGGACCCACAACCTCCGCGACATCGATCTCGACCTGCCACGAGACCGGCTGATCGTCATCACCGGCCTGTCGGGTTCGGGGAAGTCCTCGCTCGCGTTCGACACCATCTACGCCGAGGGACAGCGCCGCTACGTGGAGTCACTCTCGGCCTACGCCAGACAGTTCCTGTCGATGATGGAGAAGCCGGACGTCGACCACATCGAGGGCCTCTCCCCAGCGATCTCGATCGAGCAGAAGGCGACCTCGCACAACCCGCGCTCGACCGTCGGCACCATCACCGAGATCCACGACTACCTCAGGCTCCTCTACGCCCGGGTCGGTACGCCGCGCTGCCCGCGGCACGGCACGCGGCTCGACGCGCAGACGGTCAGCCAGATGGTCGACCAGGTGCTCGGGCTGCCCGAGGGGCGCCGCCTGATGCTGCTCGCCCCCATCGTCGAGGGCCGCAAGGGCGAGCACTTCCAGCTGCTCAGCGGGCTGCGCGCGCAGGGTTTCGTGCGTGCCCGTATCGACGGCGAGGTGGTCGAACTCGACACCATCCCCGAGCTGGAACTGCACCGGAAGCACACCATCGAGGTGGTGATCGACCGGTTCCGGGTCCGTAGTGACCTGGCCCTGCGCCTCGCCGAGTCGTTCGAGACCGCGCTGCGCCTCGCCGACGGCGTGGCCCGCGTCGTGCCGCTCGACGACGACGGCCAGGAGTTGCTCTTCTCCGCCCGCTTCGCCTGCCCCGAGTGCGGCTACAGCGTCGGCGAACTGGAACCCCGCCTGTTCTCGTTCAACAGCCCGCACGGCGCCTGCCCCGCCTGCGACGGGCTCGGCGTACACCAGTTCTTCGACCCCGAGCGGATCGTCGCCCACCCGGAAGCGAGCCTCGCCGCCGGCGCGGTACGCGGCTGGGACCGCCGCAACGCCTACTACTTCGCGCTGATCACCGCACTCGCGAACCATTACGGGTTCGACATCGAGACGCCCTGGCGCGACCTTCCCGAGAAGACCCGCGCGGCGCTGCTCCACGGCAGCGGCGACGAGGCGATCGAGTTCCGCTACCTCGGCGAGCGGGGCCGGACCGTCACCCGGAAGCACCCGTTCGAGGGCATCGTGCCCAACATGCAGCGGCGCTACCGCGAAACCGATTCGACGATGGTGCGCGAGGAACTCTCGCGCTACCTCGCCCAGCGGGCCTGCCCGGAGTGCGGCGGCTCGCGCCTCGGCGAGGCGGCGCGCCACGTCGAGGTCGCCGGCATGACGCTGCCCTCCGCTTCCGCGCTGTCGATCCGCGACGCACGCGACCATTTCGCCACGCTGGCCCTCGAGGGGCAGCGCGCGACCATCGCCGAGAAGATCGTCGCCGAGATCGGCGAGCGGCTGCGCTTCCTGGTCGACGTCGGTCTGGACTACCTGACCCTGGAGCGCAGCGCGGAGACGCTCTCCGGAGGCGAGGCCCAGCGCATCCGCCTGGCGAGCCAGATCGGCGCCGGGCTGGTCGGCGTGATGTACGTGCTGGACGAGCCGTCGATCGGCCTGCACCAGCGCGACAACCAGCGGCTGCTCGGCACGCTGGCCCGCCTGCGCGACCTCGGCAACACCGTGATCGTGGTCGAGCACGACGAGGAGGCGATCCGCGCCGCCGACCACGTGGTCGACATGGGGCCCGGCGCCGGCATCCACGGCGGACGGGTCGTCGCGGAGGGCCTCCCCGGGGCCATCGCCGACCACCCCGACTCCCTCACCGGCGCCTACCTCGCCGGCCGCGAGTCGATCGCGCTGCCCGCCGAACGGACCCCGGCCGACGCCGACCGCGTCCTGCGCGTTCTCGGCGCCCGCGGCAACAACCTCAAGGAGGTCGACCTCGCCATCCCGGTCGGCCTGTTCACCTGCGTGACGGGGGTTTCCGGTTCCGGCAAGTCGACGCTGATCAACGACACGCTCTACCGCCAGGCGGCGCGCGAGCTCAACGGCTCGACCGGCGACGACCCCGCGCCCCACGCCCGCATCGAGGGCCTCGAGCTCTTCGACAAGGTGGTCGACATCGACCAGAGCCCCATCGGGCGTACGCCGCGCTCCAACCCGGCGACCTACACCGGGCTGTTCACGCCGATCCGCGAACTGTTCGCGGGCACGGCCGAGGCGCGCTCGCGCGGCTACACCCCCGGGAGGTTCAGCTTCAACGTCAAGGGCGGACGCTGCGAGGCGTGCCAGGGCGACGGCCTGATCAAGGTCGAGATGCACTTCCTGCCCGACATCTACGTACCCTGCGACACCTGCCAGGGACGCCGCTACAACCGGGAGACCCTCGACATCCTCTACAAGGGAAAGACCATCCACGAGGTCCTGACCATGACCGTCGAGGAGGCCCGCACGTTCTTCGATCCGGTACCCCCGGTCGCGCGCAAGCTGCAGACCCTGCTCGACGTCGGCCTCGGCTACATCACGCTCGGCCAGAGCGCGACCACGCTCTCGGGCGGCGAGGCGCAGCGCGTCAAGCTCGCGCGCGAGCTCTCCAAGCGCGACACCGGGCGCACCCTCTACGTGCTCGACGAGCCGACCACCGGCCTGCACTTCCACGACATCCGCCAGCTGCTCGGCGTACTGCACCGGCTGCGCGACCACGGCAACACGGTGGTGGTCATCGAGCACAACCTCGACGTCATCAAGACCGCGGACTGGATCGTCGACCTCGGCCCCGAGGGGGGCGACGGCGGCGGCGAGATCCTCGCCTCGGGGACGCCGGAGGAGGTCGCTTCGACGGCCGCATCGCACACCGGGCGATTCCTCCGGCCGCTGCTCGACCTGGAGTTGCCCGCAGCCGCGAAGCGGCGCGCCTGAACGCCGCCCACCCGCCGGGCCGTAGCCCGGCGCTCAGACGTTGTCGCGCGGGATGGTCGCCGCGAAGGTGCGGCAGAAGATCCGGCTGCCGCCCTCGTAAGCGTCGAGGTCGGCCTGCACGTAGAAGTTCTCGGCGTCCGAGGTGAGCACCGTGCGCGTCTCCGTGCGCACCTGCCAGTCGCCGCGTTCGAGGCGCCAGGTCCAGCGCGTCTCCCCGCGCACCGAGGCGAAGTCGTCGGCGGTCGATGCGTACCGCTCGACTCCGCGGAGGCCGCTGACCAGGCCGATGTCGTCGAACCGCTGGACGCCCCGGTCGTCGATCACCTCCAGCGTGGAGACGTCGCTGGCGAGGTCGCGGATCACGCGCCAGTCGTGCTGCTCGGGCTGGAGCAGCGTTCGCGGAGGCCCCGACGCGCACTCCGGGGGGTCGAAGGGCCGCATGTCGCCGTCCTCGGGACGCGGCGGGCGTTCCGGAAGCTCCAGGCGGCAGCCACGGGTCTCGAGGCGCAGGCGCACCGGTTCCGGGGGTGGCCAGGCGAGCGGCCAGTACGAGGTCGAGATCGACAGGCGCAGCCTGTGCCCCTTCGGGAAGGCCTGGGCGACGTGGTTGAGCCGCACCGTGACGTCGTATGGGGTCCCCGGGACGAGCGCCTCCGGGTGCTCGGCACCGTCGCGGTGGGTCAGGTTCAGCAGCCCGTAGGTGACCCGGGTCGCCTTGCCGTCTGGAGCCACGTCCGAGAGGCGCACCGCCACCATCGCCTGGGGACGGTTCGCGCTCACCCGCAGGCGCAGCACCGGCGGGCCGAGGATCTCCAGAGGCGCGTCGAGGGGCGAGGTGTCGAAAGTCAGCGCGCCGCCGTCATCCTCCCGCTGGTCGTGGGCGAGGTCGGGGCCGGCCGCGTAGGAGCACCACTTGCCCGCGAACAGGCCGACCGTCAGCGGCGACTGGATGGTCAGTTCCAGGTCGCCGCGTTCCTCCCCGGAGTGCAGGATGCGATCCCCGAGGTCCAGCGTACGCGTGCCGATCCGCGGCGATGGCCAGGTCGCCTCGCCGACCCAGCGCCCC
This sequence comes from Gammaproteobacteria bacterium, assembly GCA_033722135.1. GTDB lineage: Bacteria > Pseudomonadota > Gammaproteobacteria > QNFN01 > QNFN01 > QNFN01. The sequence goes on from JAWVZO010000177.1 coordinate 4,968, forward strand.
GGGCGGAAATCGTAGCTGGTGGTCGGCGGCACGCTGTCCTGGAGCCAGACCCGGAGCGCGGGCTCGTTCTCGATGCCGTTGTCGACCTCCTTGAGCCAGCGGTCCCACCAGCGCAGGCACTCCTGCAGGAAACCGATGGCAGGTCCGGGCTGGCCCATGTGCGGGTAGAGATGCCCCCAAGGGCCGACCAGCCCGCGCCGCGGCACGTCCAGCTTCTCGAGCAGCCGGAACACGGCGTTCGAGTAACCGTCGGCCCATCCGCTGACGGCGAACACCGGGCAGGTGATGGCCGAGAAGTCCTCGCAGATGGAGCCGTGACGCCAGAACCGGTCACGCCGCTGGTGCTCGAGCCAGGTCGCCAGCCACGGGCTGCAGTGCTCGAGGCGCTCCAGCCAGATCTCGCGCCAGCTGTCGCCCACCGACTGCGGATCGGGCGGCAGGCTGTTGAAGGCGAACATGATCGAGGCCCAGGAGAGG
>JAWVZO010000178.1:0-5412 GCA_033722135.1 Gammaproteobacteria bacterium
CGAGGCCGGACGATGAACAGAACGCTCGCGCTCCTACCGCTCGTCCTTGTCGCCTGGTCGCCGTTCGCTGCGGCGGACAGCGGGGTCGTCGCGGTCTACGACACCACGCCCGACGCCCTCTGGGCGCTGGTCGACTTCCACGAGCCCTCGGAGCGGATCATGCCGCCGATCGCCGCGAGCGCGCGCGCCGGGGACGGGGTCGGCGCGACCAAGATCAACACCCTCGCCGAGGGCGGCGGACGGATCCACCTGCAGCTCGTCCACTACGACCCTCGGGCGCGCGCCTTCAACTACGTGATCCGCAAGGGACCCCTGCCGGTCAGCGACTACGTCGGGCTGGTCCGGGTCACCGCCACGGACGACGGCAAGGCGCGGCTGAGCTGGCGGGGCGTCTACCGGGCGGACGGGGTGCCGCAGGAGCAGGCCGACGCGATCCTCGGCGGCTTCTACGCGGCGATCGCCGAGCGGATCGGCGAGACGTTCCCGAGACTCGAGTAGCGGCGGCGTCGCCGCTACATCTGCGACTGCAGGTAGTTGTTCAGGCCGACCCGCTCGATCAGCTCGAGCTGCGTCTCGAGCCAGTCGATGTGCTCCTCCTCGTCGGCGAGGATCGACTCGGCCAGCTCGCGGCTGACGTAGTCGCCCTCCGCCTCGCAGGTCGTGATGGTCTCGCGCAGCAACGGGAGCCCCTCCATCTCGTGCGCGAGGTCGCTGCGCAGCATCTCCTCGGGGTTCTCGCCGATCTTGAGCTTGTTGAGCTGCTGGAGGTTCGGCAGTCCCTCGAGGAACAGGATCCGCTCGATGAGGCGATCGGCGTGTTTCATCTCGTCGATCGACTCTTCGTAGATCTTGTCGTTGAGCTTGCCGAGCCCCCAGTTGCCGTACATGCGCGCGTGGAGGAAGTACTGGTTGATGGCGGTCAGCTCGTTGGCCAGGATCTGGTTCAGCAGCTTGACGATCTTCTTGTTGCCCTTCATGGCTCACTCCGGTACGCGTTGGTTTCGGATCCCGGCCCGTGGAAGCCGGGGTAGAGAGACCAAGCCTAGACCATGGACGGCACCTGCCCGGCACCGGCCCGCGGAATACGATCTGGCAGGTCTAGCGGGACCGTCCCGTCCGGACGGCCTGCCTGAGCAGCGCCCAGCGGCGGCGGCGCGTCGACGGCGTCGCCCGCGCGAGCCGCGCCAGGAGCCACCGGGAAATGGGCTGACGGGCGCTTCTGGTGGCGGACATGACGCGGCCTACGCGGCCCGGCGCGAGCGCGCCAGGGCCTCGCTCACCGCGTCGTCGAGAACCGCCAGGGCGGTATCGGAACAGAGGCCGCAGCAGGTGGCCACGCCGAGTTCGAGAGACAGGCCGACCATGTCGTGGACCCCGGCGTCGACGCTGCGCCGGATGTCGCTTTCGGTCACTTCGTTGCAGATGCAGACGTACATGGTTGCTCTCTCCCGGTGGCCTCACTGCGCCCCTACACGCAAATGATAATAATTCTCATTTGTCTTTTCAAGATCAATCGGGACAACCACTTGCAGGGTCCATGGGCGGGCCAAACGGCTTATGGACGCTGGAGGTCGCGGCCGTGGCCGGAGGGCGTCACGCCCCGACGGGACTGCGCCGCGCGAGCGCGTGGAGCAGGACGTAAACAGCGGCCGCGGCGAGCAGGTGCTTGAGTGTGTGGCCGCTGACGAACCCGGTCAGCAGGAAGATCGCCCGGTCCTGCGCCTCGGCGAGTTTCGCCACGGCGTAGAGCAGGCCCGCGAGCCAGACCGCCCCGCCCCGCGTGTAGCGCGACGGATACAGCAGGGCGGTCTCGAGGATCAGCAGCAACCCGCCGAACTGCACGGCGACGTACGGGGCCAGGTCACCGCCGCCCGCGGCGAGGCCCCATCGCCAGTAACCGACGCTGGCCAGCCCCGCGACCGTCAGCGGGAGCAGCGCGGTCCGTCCGAGTCGCCGGTCGATCCGCTCGCCGAGCGTCGCGGCGAGCAGCGCCATGAACGCGGCGGCCATCGGCAGGCGGTCCCAGGCAAGGCGCGCGTCGTCCGGCGCGACGTGGTAGTAGGCGGAGCCCAGGCCGGCCAGCGCGGTCGCGGCGAACAGCACCGCGTAGGGCAGCGCCTCGCCGGGTTCCGCGAACGCCGGCGAACGCGCGCCCCGCGCGACGAAGCGCAGGCCCAGGAGGCCGACCCCGAGGAAGGCGAGACTGGAGAGGACGTCGAGCGCGTTCGGGATCCCCGACCAGGCGCGACCGTCGGCGAACGCGTGGTAGGCCTGGGGCTGGCCGAGCGGAGGGCCGGCCAGCGCGGCCACGATCACCGCCGCCAGCGTGGCGACGAGCAGGAGGTGGCGTGTCCGCCGCGCGGGACGGAAGGTGCGCATGGACGGCATGGCGCGCCCCGGTCTGGCCCTGGCCCCGATTAGAGCAGACTTGCGGCGACGGCGTGTGCTGTAATCGGGACGCACCGCGACACCGCCGACGCCCGGAGCGCGTCGCGCGCGATTCACTCCCGGACGAGCGCAGGCCTGATGGACGACCCCGGCAGCCCCGTCATCGAGCGCATCCTCGACAACCTCGAACAGGTCATCCGGGGCCAGCGCGAGACGCTGCGCCTGCTGCTCGCGGCGCTGGCCTGCGGCGGGCACGTCCTGCTCGAGGACTACCCCGGCACCGGCAAGACCACCCTGGCGAAGGCGCTGGCCCGCACCGTCGGGGCCGGCTTCCGGCGCGTGCAGTTCACTCCCGACCTGCTGCCATCGGACATCCTCGGCGTCTCGGTCTACGACCAGGGCGCGCGCCGGTTCACGTTCCACCGCGGGCCGATCTTCACCCACATCCTGCTCGCCGACGAGATCAACCGCGCCTCGCCGCGCACCCAGGCCGCCCTGCTCGAGGCGATGGCCGAACGCCAGGTCAGCATCGAGGGGCGCACTTACCCGCTCGACGAGCCGTTCCTGGTGATCGCGACCCAGAACCCGGTCGAGTTCCGTGGCACCTACCCGCTGCCCGAGGCGCAGATGGACCGCTTCATGGTCCGCCTCGGCCTCGGCTACCTCGACCTCGACGCGGAGGCGGAGATGGTGCGCGCCCAGGACGGCGGGCACCCGCTCGAGAATCTCGAGGTCCGGGTCACTCCGGACGAGGTGCTCGGGCTGCGCGAGCGCGCCGGGGAGGTCGCCGTCGCCGACGAGCTGCGCCACTACGCGGTGGCGCTCGTCCAGGCGACGCGGACCGCCCCTTCGGTGCAGCTCGGAGCGAGCCCGCGTGCCTCGCTGGCGCTGGTCGGCATGGCCCGGGCGCTGGCGCTATTCGACGGCCGCGGTTTCGTCACCCCGGACGACGTGCAGGCCTGCGCCCCGGCCGTGCTCGCGCACCGCCTCGTGCTCGACGCGCGGGCCCGCTTCGCCGGCCGGACGGCCGGCGAGGTGGTCGAGCGGGTCCTCGAGTCGGTGCCCCCGCCGGGCTGACGCCCCGCACGAGGCGGCCCGGCCGATGCTGCGACTCCACTGCCTGCTGCTCGACCGCGCCTGGCGCCTCGGCGACCGCCTGGCTCGGCGCACCACCCCGGCGGGACTGCTCGCCCTGGCCGCCCTGGTGCTCGCCGGCGCGGCCGGCATCGACACGGAGCTGACGCTCGCCTACCAGATCTTCGGCTACGCGGCCGCGTTGCTCGCGGTCGCCTACCTCGCCTCGTGGCGCCTCGCGGGCGGCCTCGCGGTGGTGCGCCGGCTGCCCGCCATGGCGACCGTCGACGAGCCGGTGCGCTACCGGCTGGCGGTGCGCAACCCCACCCGCCGCACCCGGACGGGCCTGCTGCTGATCGAGCAACTCGCCGACACCCGTCCCACGCGCGACGAGCTCGACGCCCGGCTGGGCCCCCTGGCCCGGTTCTCGCTGCTGCTCACGGCCCGGGAGTGGCAGGCGCTGGTCCGCCAGCGGACCCCAGTGCCCGGTCGCGCCCACCCGCTGCCCGAGCTCCCGGCGGGGGGCGAGGCGACCCTCGACATCGAGTTCGTGCCGCGCCGCCGCGGGCGTGTCGCATTCGAACGCACCTGGCTGGCCCGGCGCGACCCGCTCGGCCTGTTCCGGGCCCTGCGCCCGGTGGCCAATCCCGGTGAGCTGCTGGTGCTGCCGCGCCGCTACCCGGTGCCGGAGATGGCGTTCCCGGGGCACCGGGTCTACCAACCGGGCGGGGTCACCCAGGCGGCCGGCGTCGGCGACTCGGAGGAGTTCCTGGGCCTGCGCGACTACCGTCCCGGCGACCCGCTGCAGCACATCCACTGGAAGAGCTTCGCCCGGGTCGGCACGCCGATCGTCAAGGAGTTCCAGAGCGAGTACTTCGAGCGCCACGCGCTGGTGCTCGACACCTTCGCCGATTCCGCGGACGCGCGCTTCGAGGAGGCCGTCTCGGTGGCCGCATCGTTCGCCTGCACCGTGGACACGCGGGAGTGCTTGCTCGACCTGCTGTTCGTCGGTGACCGGACCTATTGCTTCACGACGGGGCGCGGGCAGCTCGCCCCGGAAAGCCTGCTCGAGGCCCTCGCCCACGTCGCGCCCCGCCGCGGCGACGTCGGCGTGCTCGAGCGGACGCTCGCCGAGCAGCGTCAGCGGCTCACCAGCTGCCTGCTCGTGCTGCTCGCCTGGGATACCCCGCGGCGCCGGCTCCTCGAGCGGCTGCGCGCCACCGGGCTGCCGACCTTCGCCTTCGTCCTGGTCGAGGAGGAAACCGCCGCGCCGGAACACGGGGTCCGGCCGCTGCGGGTCGGCCGGGTGGCCGCGGACCTGGCCGCCGTCGACGTCGCGGGGGGCTTCGCGTGATCCCGCCCCCGCCGCTGCTGGTCGGCGTGACCGTGCTGTTCTGGGGCTGGCAGACCGGGCTGCTCGTCGCGGCCGTCCCGCTCGCCCTGGCCCTGGAGGGGCCGCGCTGGACGGACCGGCGCCTGGAGCTGCGCACGGCGCCCCTGGCCCGCGTCTTCGATTTCGGCCTGCTCGCGGGCATCGGCCTGGCCGGCTACCTGATCCTGACCGGCTCGCCGACCGAGGGCATCGCGCGGGTCCTGCGGTGGCTGCCCCTCCTGCTCGCCCCGTTCACCGTCGCCCAGGCGTGGCGGGTCGAGGGTGCGATCGATCTCAAGGCCCTGTGGAGCAACCGGCAGCGGCAAGAACCACGTCCGGCGCGCCCCTATCCGGCCGACTTCCGCTGGCTCTACCTACCGATCTGCCTCGTCGCGGCCAGCGCCGCCAACCAGCGCGGACCGCTCTTCTTCGCCGCACTCGTGCTGCTCGGCGCCTGGGCCCTGTTCGCCTGCCGTGACCGCTCGCGCCCGCTGGCGCTCTGGGCCGTGCTGGTCGCCGCCGCCACGGGGCTCGGCTACGCGGGACAGGCCGGCCTGCACCGCCTGCAGGGCCTGCTC
>JAWVZO010000179.1:0-5390 GCA_033722135.1 Gammaproteobacteria bacterium
ATCGCAAGCAGCACGTAACCGCCGGTCCAGCCCATCAGGAACACCGCGCCGCCGTAGCCGTAGAAGGCGATCAGGCCGGCCATCGAGATGAACGACGCCGCGGACATCCAGTCCGCCGCGGTGGCCATGCCGTTGGCGACCGGGTGGACGCCCTTGCCGGCGACGTAGAACTCGCCGGTGGTGCCCGCACGGGCCCAGATGGCGATGCCGATGTAGAGCGCGAAGGTCGCACCCACAACGACATAGGTCATAGTTTGAAGATCCATGATTGGCTATCTCCCCCTCAGTCTTCTTCGACGCCGAATTCGCGATCCAGCTTGGCCATGCCCTTGGCATAGACCACGATCAGGATCAGGAACGTGTAGATGGAGCCCTGCTGCGCGAACCAGAAGCCGAGCGGGTAACCGCCGATCTTGATCGCGTTGAGGGGTTCCACAAGGATGATGCCGAACAGGTAGGAAGCGACGAACCAGACGACCAGCAGGGTGCCGACCAGCTTCAGGTTCGCGCTCCAGTACTCCGCGGCAGTGCCTCTTAGAGTCATATGACTTTCCTCCTCGCACTGAACGTTAGTTGCAACATTAACGGTGAGTACGCCACGTGATTCCTTGCCACCTGGCTTTCTCGCGTGGCGCCCTTGACGATTAATCCGTTAACCATGGACGACCCACCGCCCCAGAGAGATGCAGAATACGGGCCAACGATACGTGAAATCCCTTAATCCCTGTTTATAAAATAAATTATGGCTTTTACACGAGGATCATGCAGCGCAGCATGTTACCTCGTGTAACGGGGACTGGACGGGTGGGTAACACGCAGGTGTTACCGTGGGTAACAGGTGCGTGGGCGCATGCCGGAGGACGTCAGGCCCGATCGTCCAGGGCCTCGCGGGCGCGCTTGCGCTCGGCTTCGTTCTTCGCAAGCAGGCGGTAGGCGTAGTAGGTCTTGTAGATGTTGGCGACGTAGTCGACCGTTTCCCGGCCGATGCTGCGCGCGGCGACGACCTCGACATTGTCGAACCAGACGTCCGGATCGAAGCCCTGCGCCTCGGCCTCCCGGCGCAGGCGGCGGATGCGGGTGGGCCCCGCGTTGTAGGCCGCCAGCGCGAAGAGCTCGCGGTTGAGCCGGTCGATGCCCGGGTCGTCGAAGTAACGGTCGATGAGGTTCCGGGTGTACTTGATGCCGGCGTGGATGTTGGCCTCGAGATCCCCGACCCCCTCGATGCCGATCGCCTCGGCCGTAGTCGGCATCAGCTGCATGATGCCGATCGCGCCCACCGGGCTGCGCACCTCGTGGTCGAGTCGCGACTCCTGGAAACCCTGCGCCAGCGTGAGAAGGTAATCGAGCCCGTAGCGCTCGGCGTAGCGCCGGAACAGCTCGTCGACCGCATCGAAACGGAGCCGGGCGTCGGCGGAGACGGCATCGCGCACGTACCGGGTGCTCTCCGTGTAGCGTTTCAGCACCGTATTGCCGAACAGCGTGCCCTGGCGGTGGCGGCGGGCGAAGGCGTCGACCTGCGCCTTCAGTTTGGGGCTACCCTTGCGCATCATCCAGCCGAACTCCCCGCCGGTGTTGACGGCGAGGTCGTGGCGGAGGACGAGGTTGGGAAACACCTTGGCCCAGAGCTCGGCCTTGTAGTCGTCGACGACGATCGGGCCCAGCACGCCGGCGTCGACCAGTTCCATCAGGTCGGCGTCCTGCAGCACCTCCGGGACCTTCACCAGGCGGATCGGCTCGAGCCCCGCCTCGCGGAAACGCTCGTTCAGCGCCTCGAGATGCTCGTGGTAGCTCGACGACGCGCGCACGTGGATCTCGGTGCCGGCCAGGTCCTCGAGGCGTTCGAGTTCCGGTCCGGCGGGCCCGGTGACGATGATCTCGTCGACGTCGGCGAGGAAAGGCTCCGAGAAGTCGGCCCGCGCCAGGCGGCCCGGCGTGATGGTCAGCGCGGCGACGGCGAGGTCGCCGCGCCCCTCGTTGAGCGCTGGGATCAGGTCGTCCCGCGTCGTCGGCACGAAGACGACATGGGTCCGCAGGTGTCGCTCCTCGGGGGCGTGGTTGCGATTGAGGAATTTCTCGAAGGCGAGCAGCATCTCGGCGGCGATGCCCTGCGCCTTGCCGTTATGGACGAAGTAGTGGGTCTGGGTCGGCACGACCAGCGCGCGGACGACCCGGCGTTCGATCATGCCGTCGAGGTCGCCGGTCCAGCGCGTGTCGAGGAGCTCGACCTCGACATCGCCGAAGCCGCGCGACACCTCCTCGCTGGGGGTCACGAGCGGCGCTTCGGCTCCCGCAGCACCCGCTGTCGCGTCGGGCGGTGCGTCGCCGGAGCCGCACGACGCGAGGAGCAGCAGGCCCAGCAGGCCCGCCCGGGCCCTGCCATGGGAGTGAGCGATTCCGTCACCCGGAACGCGGGTCGGGCCCTTCCGGGAGGCGTCCACGCCGGGGCGTTCCGGCCCCGCCGGGGTCCGGAAGCCGGTCGGCAGGCGGAAACTGAGACCGTGGGCGGTGTGGCGCAGGTGCATCTCCCGGGGAATTCTTTTCCGCCCAGTATGCCAGACCGTCCTGTAGCGCGCCGATCGAGGCCCACGTGCCGCGGACGCCGTCGGGTGACGGGGCGACCGGGCCGCCTCGCCGAGAACGGCGACCGATGCGCGACATCTACGCCGCGCCCGGGCATGGCCGAGACCCAAAGAAAACGGGGCCCGAGGGCCCCGTTCCGTTACGGCGTGCGCGCGGCCGGCTAGGTCTGGTGCACGTAGGTGCCCGGGGCGTCCTCGAGCACCTTGTAGCCCTTGCGGGCATTGCCGGTGCGCGGCGGCTTGACCTCGTCGCCACCGTTCTCGGAGAGCCACGCCTCCCAGCTCGGCCACCACGAACCCTCGCGCTGTTCGGCCTCCTCCTTCCACTGCTCGGCGCCGTAGGTCACGCCGCCGGGCTCGCGGGTCAGGATCTCGTGGCTGCGGCGAGGATGCTGCGGCCCGCAGACGATGCCGGCGTTGTGGCCGCCGGTGGTCAGGCAGAAGGTCACCTCGGCATCGGGCGCGAGGTTGTGGAACTTGTAGACCGAAACCCAGGGCGCGACGTGGTCGGTCGTGGTGCCGACGACGAACATCGGAATCTTGATGTCGGCGATCGAGACCGGCTTGCCCTCGACCTCGAAACGGCCCTCGGCGAGTTCGTTGTTGAGGAACAGCTTGCGCAGGTACTCGGAGTGCATCCGGTAGGGCATGCGCGTGCCGTCGGCGTTCCAGGACATCAGGTCGTTCATGAACTCCTCCTTGCCGAGGTAGTACTTGTCGACCATCGGGATCCAGACCAGGTCGTTCGACCGCAGCGCCTGGAACGAGCCGCCCATGTACTTGCTGTCGAGGTAGCCCTCCATGTGCATCAGGTCGTCGAGCGCCTTGAGCTGGCTGTCGTTGACGAACAGGCGGATCTCCCCGGCGTCGATGAAGTCGGCCTGGGCGGCGAAGAAGGTGAGCGACTTGAGACGGTCGTCGCCGTCACGTGCCATGGTCGCCGCGGCGATGGAGAGGATCGTCCCGCCGATGCAGTAGCCGACCGCGTGGACCTTGCGCTTCGGCACGATCGCGGAGACCGCGTCGAGCGCGGCCATGACGCCGAGCTTGCGGTAGTCCTCCATGGTCAGCTCGCGGTCCTCCTCGGTCGGGTTGAGCCACGAGATCATGAACACCGTGTGCCCCTGCTCGACGAGGTACTTGACCATAGAGTTCTTCGGCGAGAGGTCGAGGATGTAGTACTTCATGATCCACGCCGGCACGATCAGGATCGGCTCGGCATCGACCGTCTCGGTCTTCGGCGCGTACTGGATCACCTCGATCAGGCGGTTGCGGAACACGACCTTGCCCTCGGTGACCGCCACCTGCTTGCCCGGGATGTAGTCCTCGTGGACCGGGGGCCTGGTCTCCCTGAGGTTCTCCATCACGTCCTCGAGCGCCTTCGCGGCACCGCGGACCAGGTTCTGGCCCTTCTCGTCCCGGATCGCCTGGAGCACGTCGGGGTTGGTCAGCGGGTAGTTCGAGGGCGACATGGCGGCGAGCAGCTGCGAGGTCATGAACGAGAAGACCGCCTGGTGTTCCTCCTCCATGCCCGGCAGCCCCTGCGTCACCGAGTCGATCCAGTTCTCGACCATCAGGTACGACTGCGCCATGACGTTGAACGGCCAGCTCTGCCACGCGTCCGACGCGAAGCGGCGATCGCCCTTCCTGGCCTGGAAAGGCGACTCCGTCCCCGGCATGAACGGCGCGGTCAGCGCGTAGCGGAACAGGTCGGAGGTCTTGTTGACCGCGTCCTGGGCGAGGCTGCCGAGGTGGCCCGGATTCGCGGTGAGGTGCGTCAGCCACTCGATGTACGCCTCGGAGAGCATCGCGGGCGAGAGGCCGCCCGCCATCTGGGACATGCTCCGGCGCAGCCGCCGGTTGAGTTCCTCCGAGGCCTCGTCGTCGAGGAACGGCCATTCGACCTCGATCTCGGCGAGCTTCCTGAGGAAGTGCTCGCGTTTCGGATCGGTCATCTTCTCGACGGTCTTCGCGTTCGCGGCCATGCACACCCCCTGTCGCCCGCATCGTGCCGCGACCGGCACGGCGGGGTCTTGATAAACGGTTGAACCCACGGATTATATTGCGGCGCAGCATGAAAAGTCCAGCCGCGCTCCGCCCGCGCCGTTGATGCGGGTCAACTGATCGACGACCGAGTCGTCGTGTCGGCTCGTTTCATCCGTGAAGCGGGGGCATGACTACGCGTCAGCGCCGCGGGGCGACGGCGGCACCCCCGGGAGAGACCAGGCGGGCCTCGGGCAGCACGTCGCGCACGGTCTCGGCCACCCGGCACCAGCCCCACGGCTCGGCGCGCAACGAGACCCACAGGACGCCCAGCTTCAGGTTGCAGTCGACGAAGACCACCGGGGGACAGTGTTGCCTCAGTCGCGCATCGAGGCGCTCGAGCAGCGCCTGCTGGTCGGGGGCAGGACGCCGCGCGAAGCCGGGCAGCAGCATCATGAAGTCGCACAGCAGCCGCCCGTCGCGGTCGCGGGTCGGCACGCGCCGCCAGAGGGGTGTCCCGGGAACGATTCCCGGTGCCCTGCGCGGCAGTTCGGCGTCCCGATCAGGGAGGGTATCGGTGGAGCGGCCCGACGACGCGTGGTTCGTTGGTAACGCCGGGTGGTGGGGGCGGCTCAGCGGAGATCGGGGTTGAGGGTATAGGTCGCGCACAGCCGGGCCTTGTCGAGCACGTGGCCGCTGATGGCCTGCAGCACCTCGGGACCGTTGAATCGGCCGTCGACCGGGCAGCGCTCGGTGTCGAGCGCGTAGAGCGTGAACATGTAGCGGTGCACCAGCGTGTCGTTCCAGGGCGGACAGGGGCCGTCGTAG
>JAWVZO010000180.1:0-5349 GCA_033722135.1 Gammaproteobacteria bacterium
CTGGATCTCGGCTAGGCGCCGGAGCAGGCTGCGCTGATCGAGCAGGTCGCCGCGCCGCAGGTGCAGCACCATGCTGTGATACGCCTCGGGGTCGCCGAGGCCGTAGATCGCCGAGACCGTCGCGACGATGATCGCGTCGGGCCGCTCGAGCAGCGCCTTGGTCGCCGACAGCCGCATCTGCTCGATGTGCTCGTTGATCGAGGCGTCCTTCTCGATGAAGGTGTCGGTCGACGGGACGTAGGCCTCGGGCTGGTAGTAGTCGTAGTAGGAGACGAAGTACTCGACCGCGTTGTCCGGGAAGAACGCGCGCATCTCGCCGTAGAGCTGGGCGGCGAGGGTCTTGTTGGGCGCCAGCACCAGGGTCGGACGCTGCACCTGCTCGATCACGTTGGCGATCGTGAAGGTCTTGCCGCTGCCCGTGACGCCGAGCAGGGTCTGGTGCGCCTCGCCGTCGCCGAGCCCCTCGACCAGGCGGCGGATCGCCTCCGGCTGGTCGCCGGCCGGCGCGAATTCGGTCTCCAGATGGAAGGGGCGGTCCATGGGCGGTTCAGTCACCGTGGTCGATCGGGTATCATCCGGCACCTGCGCCAGCTCCGCAAAGGAACGAGGAACCCAGATTGGACGTGCAACTCTCCGACCGTCTCGCCAGCGTCAAGCCTTCGCCGACCCTCGCGGTCACCGCCCGTGCCGCCGAACTCCGTGCCCAGGGCAAGGACATCATCGGCCTCGGTGCCGGGGAACCGGATTTCGACACGCCGGACCACATCAAGGAGGCGGCGATCGACGCGATCCGCGCCGGAAAAACGAAGTATACCCCGGTCGGCGGGACCCCGGAGCTGAAGGAGGCGGTGATCGCGAAGTTCAAGCGCGACAACGGCCTCGACTACAAGCCGGGCGAGATCCTCGTCTCCTGCGGCGGCAAGCAGAGTTTCTTCAACCTCGCCCAGGCGCTGCTCAACCCGGGCGACGAGGCGATCATCCCGGCACCGTACTGGGTCTCCTACCCGGACATGGTGCTGCTCGCCGGGGCGACGCCGGTGATCGTGCCGGCCTCGATCAAGCAGGGCCTGAAGATCACGCCGCGGCAGCTCGAGGACGCGATCACGCCGAAGACCCGCCTGATGGTCCTCAACAGCCCGTCGAACCCGAGCGGGCTCAGCTACCTCAAGGCGGAACTCGCCGCGCTCGGTGAGGTGCTGCAGCGTCACCCGCAGATCATGATCGCCACCGACGACATGTACGAGCCGTTCGTCTGGGGCGCCGAGCCGTTCTGCAACATCGTCGACGCCTGCCCCGACCTGTTCGAGCGCACCGTGGTCCTCAACGGCGTCTCCAAGGCCTACTCGATGACCGGTTGGCGCATCGGCTACGCCGGCGGTCCGGCGAAGCTGATCAAGGCGATGACCGACATCCAGTCGCACAGCACGTCGAACCCGACCTCGATCTCGCAGGCCGCCGCGGTCGCCGCGCTGAACGGCGACCAGCAGTGCGTCAGCGACATGTGCACCGCGTTCAAGGAGCGTCACGACCGCCTGGTCGAGAAGCTGCAGGCGCTGCCCGGCGTCGAGTGTTTGCCGTCCGACGGCACGTTCTACAGCTTCCCCGACTTCAGCGGCGTCATCGCCAACCTCGACGGCGTCGACGACGACCTGCAGCTCGCCGAGTACCTGATCAACGAGGCCGGGGTCGCCCTGGTCCCGGGCTCGGCGTTCGGTACGCCGGGCCACGTCCGTATCTCGTTCGCGACCAGCCAGGAGAACCTGGACAAGGCCGTCGAGCGCATCGCGCGCGTTCTGCCCGGCTGAACCCGGCCCTCCACGACCCGTGAACGGCGGCCCCATGGCCGCCGTTCGCGTTTCCGGGCCGCTCCGTCTTCCGGACCGGGCCCGCCAGTCCTGCCCCGCTGACCTGTGCCGTGCACCTGTCGCTGTAATCCGACAACATTTTCAGCCCAGGCTGATGGCGTTTCGGATACGGGTCGGTACCATCGGTAACGTCGCGCGGTGAATCGCGACGCGTGGAGGGCGCACGGAAGCGCCCCGGGAGGAGGAACCGATGGCTGCAGGGAAGCAGCGGTCCGGCGGATGGACCCTGGTTGAATCGTTGATCGTGGTGGCGCTGATCGCCCTGTTGGCGGGCGTAGCGCTCCCCGGGCTGGGCGACCTGCTGGCCGGCAGCCGGATCAAGGCCACCGCGAGCCGTTTCATGACCCACGTGAACCTGGCGCGGACGAAGGCGATCCTGCGTTCGCAGCGCGTGGTGGTCTGTCCGAGCAGCGACGGCCTCACCTGCCTCGGGGACGGCGACTGGCATCGCGGCTGGCTGGTCTTCGAAGACCGCGACGGCGACCGTGAGCACGCTCCGGGCGAACCGCTGCTGCAGGTTTCCGGGAGCCGCGACGGGATCCGCCTGGAGACCAGCCACATGCGCCGCAGGCTGGTATTCCAGCCCACCGGACTCTCCCCGGCGAGCAACGGCACCTACACGGTCTGCGGCGAGCGCGCCGGAGCCCAGCCGCTCGCCGTGATCGTGTCCAACGCCGGACGCGCCAGGCTCTCGCGGGTGCGACCTGACGGCACGCCGCTGGTGTGCGGGTGAGTCGGCCATGCAGGTGACAACGGCGATGAAACACGCTACACAGGAGGCCGGGAGGTCGAGGATGCACAAGATCCGTGTCTACCTGGTCGACGATCACGCGATGGTGCGTGAGGGGCTGGCCAACATGCTCGGCATGCAGCCCGACTTCGAGGTCGTGGGGCAGGCGGGAGACGGTGAGGAGTTCCTCGCCGACGTCGTCGAGGCGGCACCCGACGTGGTGCTCATGGACCTAAAGCTTCCCGGCATGGACGGCGTCGCGCTCTGCCAGCGCCTGAGGGTTATCTGCCCCACGGCCCGCGTCCTGATGGTCACGATGCACGACGACGCGGAAAATGTGGCGCGTGCCGCGAAGGCCGGGGCCGCCGGTTACCTGGTCAAGAACGAGGCCTTCACCAAGGCCGTCGAGGCGATCGACGCGCTCTACCGCGGCCGGCGCTACTACCCCTCCTCGGTGCAGGAACGGCTGATCGAGCGGACGATGCAGGTCGAGCCGGCCCAGCAGCGACTGCAGCGCCTCTCCGAGCGCGAGTTCGAACTGCTGCGCCTGATCTCGTCGGGTCGTACCGGGATCGAGTGCGCCGAGATCATGGACGTCACGGCCAGCACGGTCTCGACCTACCGGTCGCGCATCCTCGACAAGCTCGGTCTCAAGTCGACGGGGGAGTTGATCCGCTTCGCGGTCGAGCAGGGTATCGTCGGCTGACGCCGGCTCAGACGATCGGCGGGTCGAGCGCGTCCTCGACCGGATCTGTCTCGTGCACCCCCTGGAACGCCTCGACCTCCGAGGCGACCCGCGAGGGACGTGCGAAACGCGCGATGTGGAACAGCGCGTCCCCGGCGTTGACCAGCGGCAGGTTGGTCCGGCCGATGACGATCCCGTCCTGGTGCGCCAGCACCGGCACCTGGTTCTCGCCGAACGGGTCGGCGATCAGCGCCAGCGGCTCGTCGCTCTTGACCCGGCTGCCGAGCGGCTTGAGGGTGCGCATGATCCCGCTCTCAGGAGCGCGGGTCCAGCTGCTCGCGCGGGCCACGAAGGGCTCGACCCGCGGGTGGGCCGAGCGCGAGCTGCGCGGCAGCATCTCCAGCGCGCGCATCACCTCGATGACGCCGCGCACGCCGACGCGGATCGAGAACTCGTCGAAGCGCAGCCCCTCGCCGCCCTCGTAGAGCAGCATCGCGATGCCGAGTTCGGCGGCCACCTCGCGCAGCGATCCGTCGCGCAGTGCCGAGTTGATCATCACCGGGGTGCCGAAGGCGCGGGCCAGCGCCTCGGTCCGGGGGTCGTCGAGATTGGCCCGTACCTGCGGCAGGTTCGAGCGGTGGATCGCGCCGGTGTGGATGTCGATGCCGTGGGTGCAGTGACGCACGATCTGCTCGACGAACAGGTGGGCGATCCGGCTGGCCAGCGAGCCGTCCGGCGAGCCGGGAAAGACGCGGTTCAGGTCGCGCCGGTCGGGCAGGTAACGCGAGTGCTGGATGACCCCGTGGATGTTGACCATCGGCACGGCGAGCAGCGTGCCGCGCAGGCGGTGGACCTGCGGCGTGGTCAGCAGACGGCGGATGATCTCGATGCCGTTGAGCTCGTCGCCGTGGATCGCCGCGGAGACGAACATCCGCGGACCGGGCCGTCGCCCGTGGATGACGTGCACCGGCATGTGCAACTCGGTGTGGGTGATCAGGTTGCCCATCGGCAACTCGATCGTGCGCCGGCTTCCCGCGGGGATCTCGTGCTCGCCGAGACGGAAAGGGGGCTGGCTGGGACGGGCCACGTCAGCCCCGGCCGCGCGTGCCGGTGCGGTTGGGACGCGCGTTCTTCTCCAGGAACTGGATCATCAAGCTCGCCACGTCCTTGCCGGTCACCTCCTCGATGCCCTGCAACCCCGGCGAGGAGTTGACCTCCATGACCACCGGCCCGTGGTTGGAGCGCAGGATGTCGACGCCGGCAACGTTGAGCCCCATCACCTTGGCCGCACGCACGGCGGTGCTGCGCTCCTCGGGCGTGATGCGGATCATGTTCGCGGAGCCGCCGCGGTGCAGGTTGGAGCGGAAATCGCCCTCCTTGCCGGTGCGCTTCATCGCCGCGACCACCTTGTCTCCGATGACGAAGCAGCGGATGTCGGAGCCGCCGGCCTCGCCGATGAACTCCTGGACCAGGATGTTGGTGCGCAGGCCGAGGAAGGCCTCGATCACGCTCTCGGCCGCCTGCTCGGTCTCGGCGAGGACCACGCCGATGCCCTGGGTCCCCTCGAGGAGCTTGATCACCAACGGGGCGCCGCCGACCATCTTGATCACGTCGTGGATATCGTCGGGCGAGTGCGCGAAGCCGGTCACCGGCAGGCCGATCCCCTTGCGCGCGAGGAGCTGGAGCGAGCGCAGCTTGTCCCGGGCGCGGGTGATGGCGACCGACTCGTTCAGCGGGTAGACCCCCATCATCTCGAACTGGCGCACGACCGCGCAGCCGTAGAAGGTGATCGATGCCCCGATCCGCGGGATCACGGCGTCGAGGCCCTCGATGGGGCTGCCGTTGTAGTGGATCGACGGCCGGTGCGAGGTGATGTTCATGTAGCAGCGCAGAGGGTTGATGACCCGCACCTCGTGGTCGCGCGCCTTTGCCGCCTCGATCAGGCGCGAGGTCGAGTAGAGACTCGCCTTGCGCGAGAGTATGCCGATCTTCATATGGAAGCCTCAGGTGTCCAGGTAGAGGGCGCGGGCGCGGGCACGTGGCAGCCGCGCGCGGGCCAGGTAGGAGGC
>JAWVZO010000181.1:0-5338 GCA_033722135.1 Gammaproteobacteria bacterium
GCCGGTGCTGCTCGGCATCGGGGTCGTCGGCGGGGCGGGCATCGGCCTGGGCTACGTGGTGCCGATCGCGGTCGGCATGCGCTGGTTTCCGGACCGCAAGGGGATGATCACGGGCCTCGCGGTCGCCGGTTTCGGCTTCGGCGCGATGGGCTGGGTCAAGCTGGCCGGCTCGTGGGGCCACCTTCTCGAGGCGGTCGGGCTGGCGCAGACGTTCGTGATCTACGGCATCGCCTTCGCGGTGTTGGTGCTGGTCGGCTCGCTGTGGATGCACATGCCACCTGGCAGCTGGCTGCCCCCGGGCTACAAGCTGCCCGAACCGGGACAGGGGGGCGCCGGCAGCCGTGACTTCTCGACCGCGGAGATGCTCCGCACGCCCGCCTTCTACCTGATCTTCGCCACCTTCGCGGTCAGCGCCGGTGCGGGCCTGATGTCGATCGGCCTGATGAAGCTCTACCCGATGGAGGCGCTGCAGGCCGCAGGCATGGGCGCCGTCGCCGCGAGCGCCGTGGCGGGCACTGCGATGGCGGTCTTCTTCAGCCTCGCCAACGGCGTCGGGCGGATCGTCTGGGGCATGCTCAGCGACCGCCTCGGCCGGCGCCGCTCCGTGCTCCTGATGACCGCGAGCCAGGGGGCGGTGCTGCTGCTGTTCACCTCGATGGCCGGCAACGAGGCGCTGCTCTACCTCGGCGCGACCCTGATCGGCTTCAACTTCGGCGGCAACTTCGCGCTTTTCCCGACGCTGACCGCCGACACCTTCGGCACCGCGCGGGTCGGACAGAACTACCCCTACGTGTTCCTCTCCTACGGGGTCGGCGGCATCGCCTTCCCACTGCTCGGCGGCGTTCTCGGCGACCTCGGCAACTTCCCGCTGGCGTTCGCGATCTGCGGCGCGGCCTGTCTCGCCGGGGCGGCGTGCATGGTGCTTCTCGGGCGCCTCGAGAGGCGAGCGGAAACCGCTAAAAGTTAGTACTTACTCAGATTACGAGTCCTATCCCATAGAGCATTTCATCGGCCGCGACGACAACAGTCATCAGGCCCTTGAATTTCTTCCGAGCGACCCTACCTAGGGATTAGCGGAGGCCATAACGGCTCCGCAGGGTGGGGCAGAAAGCCCCTTGGATCTATCGCTTGATGAGGATATGACCATGACTGGATACGACTTCTCTCCGCTGTACCGTTCGGCCATCGGCATCGATCGCCTCGCGCACATGATGGAAAACGCGATGCGCTCCGACAGCCAGCCGAGCTATCCCCCGTACAACATCGAGCTGGTCGACGAGAACAGCTACCGCATCACCATGGCGGTCGCCGGCTTCGGCCAGGACGAGCTCGAGATCGAGGCCGAGAACGACAAGCTGACCGTCTCCGGCAGCAAGTCGCGCCAGGACGGCGAGCCCCGCTATCTCCACCAGGGCATCGCCGCACGGAACTTCCAGCGGCAGTTCCAGCTCGCCGACCACGTGAAGGTCAAGGGCGCGCACCTGGAGAACGGCCTGCTGCACATCGACCTCGAGCGCGAGGTGCCCGAGGCGCTGAAGCCGCGGCGCATCGCCATCGAGGGCAGCGAGCCGACCGGCCGCGTGCTCGACGACAAGGCCGCCTGACGGATCCCCGTCCGGCCGCACGAGAGAGGGCCCCGCGGGGCCCTCTTTTTTGCCCGCCGATGGGCGCGTTCCGGCGGGGCGGGTACCGCCAAACCGTCCGCGACGGGACGGTCACCGACCGATACAGAACCGCCGCACGGCTGGCCGACCCGCCGCCCCAGGGTCACGCCCGACCCGGCCGTCGTTCCCGCCGTCCGGCAGCGCTGCGATATAACTGGCTGACAGGCTCTCAACCCCTCGACACCCCATGCCCCGGAAACTCGAGATTGCCCACAAGGACCGCGTCGACCAGCTCTACGCGCTGATCGCCAACGAGGAGGACGCGCGGCTCTGCGCCGACATCCCCGACGCCGCGTGTCGCGAGGTGCCGCGCAACTTCTTCGTGATGATCACGAGCCTGGTGTTGACCAAGGTCGGCGACCTGCTCGCTTCGCCGAAGGTGGTGCTGGCCTGGCTGCTCGGGGCGGTGGGCGCCCCATCCGCGCTGGTCGGCCTGCTGGTGCCGCTGCGCGAGGCGGGCGCGCTGGTGCCGCAGATGGCGATCGGCGCCTGGGTGCGCCGGCACGCGCACCGCGCCGGGTTCTGGGTCGCCGGCAGCCTGGTCCAGGGCGCCAGCGTGGCCGGCATGGCCGGCGCGGCCTGGTGGCTCGACGGCGCAGCGGCCGGGTGGACCGTCATCGGCCTGCTCGCACTCTTCGCGCTGGCACGCGGCCTCTGCTCCGTGGCGATGAAGGACGTCCAGGGCAAGTGCATCCCGAAGGCGCGCCGGGGCCGGATGGGTGGCCTCGCGACGACCCTCGCCGGCCTGGCGGTGCTGGGCCTCAGCATCGTGCTGTTCGGCCAGGAGGCCGAACCGAGCCGGGGGTTCTACGCCCTGTTGCTGCTCGTTGCGGCCGCACTCTGGATGCTCGCCGCGCTGCTCTTCACACGCGTCGACGAGTACGCCGGCGAGACCGGCGGGGGGCGCAGCGTATTCGCCGAGATCGCGCGCAGCGGTCGGCTGCTCCTCGACGACGCCCCGTTCCGCCGCTTCGTGGTCACCCGCGCGCTGCTGATGTGCTCGGCGCTCGCGGCGCCGTTCTTCGTGCTGCTCGCCCAGCGCGGCGGGGCCGGCGCGCAGCTGCTCGGGGCATTCCTGGTCGCCTCGAGCCTCGCCTCTAGCCTCTCCTCGTCGATCTGGGGCTGGATGGCCGACACCTCGAGCCGCCGGGTGATGATCCTCGCCGGGTCAATCTCGGCCGCGGCCACGCTCGCCATGGCCCTGGTCGGCGCGGCGGCGGAAGGCGATGCCCCGTGGCTCGGCTGGACGGTGGCCGTCGCCTACTTCGTCCTGAGCATCGCCCACGACGGGGTGCGCATCGGGCGCAAGACCTACCTGGTCGACATGGCCGGCGGCAACAGGCGCACCGACTACGTCGCGGTCAGCAACACCGCGATCGGCGTCGCGCTGCTGGCGGTGGGCGGGCTGAGTGGCCTCGCCGCGACGGTCTCGGTCGAGGCCGCGCTGGCGCTGCTCGGAGCGATGGGAGCCGCCGGGGTGATCGCGGCCGTCACCCTGCGCGAGGCCTGAACGCAGCGCGACCGCTTACTTGCCGATGCAGAACTCGGCGAAGATCCGCCCGAGCAGGGCGTCACTGGTCACCTCGCCGGTGATCTCGCCGAGCGCGCGCTGGGCGAGACGCAGCTCCTCGGCGACCAGCTCCCCGGCCGCGTGCTCCGCGAGCTGGGCGCGGGCCTGGACCACGGCCTCGCCGGCACGGCGCAGTGCGTCGAGGTGGCGACTCCGGGCCATGAAATCACCCTGTTCCGCGCCGGAGTAACCACTTACTTCGAGCAGGTGCTCGCGAAGCGCTCCGAAGCCCTCGCCACTCTTCAGCGACAGGCGGATCTCGGGGCCGTCCGGGGTCTCGGCGCGGCCCGGCGCGGTCCCGCTCAGATCGACCTTGTTGCGCACCACGGTCACCGGCACGTTCCCGGGCAGCTTCGCGCGCCAGTCGCTCGCGTCACCGGTACGCGACGCGCTGTCGTCGAGCACGAGCAGCACGCGGTCGGCCTGCGCGACGGCCTCGCGGGCCCGCCGCATCCCCTCGCGCTCGATGACGTCGTCGCTGTCGCGCAGCCCGGCGGTGTCGACCATGTGCAGCGGCAGGCCGTCGAGCTGAACGTACTCGCGCAGCAGGTCGCGGGTGGTCCCGGGGACCTCGGTGACGATCGCCGACTCCTGGCCCGCGAAGCGGTTCAGCAGGCTCGACTTGCCGGCGTTCGGCGGTCCGGCGATGACCACGTTCAGGCCGTCGTGGAGCCGCCGGCCGCGCTCCGCGGCGCGGTTCACGCCGTCGAGTTCGCCGGCGAGCTCGGCCAGGCCGAGCGCGACGTGCCCGTCGGAGAGGAAATCGATCTCCTCGTCGGGGAAGTCGATCGCCGCCTCGACGTAGGTGCGCAGCGCCGTGAGCCGCTCGACCAGGGCCTCGACACGCGCCGAGAACGCGCCCTGCAGCGAGCGCATCGCCGAGCGCGCCGCCGCGTCGCTGCCGCTGGCGATCAGGTCGGCGATCGCCTCCGCCTGGGCGAGGTCGAGCTTGCCGTTGACGAAGGCGCGCTCGGAGAACTCCCCGGGACGGGCGAGCCGGGCACCGAGGGCCAGGACGCGGCGCAGCACCCGGTCGAGCACCACCGGGCCGCCGTGGCCGTGCAGCTCGAGCACGGCCTCGCCGGTGAACGAGGCGGGCGCCGGAAAGTAGAGCGCGAGGCCGAGGTCGAGCGGTTCGCCGTCGGCGTCACGGAACGGTCGCAGCACCGCGTGGCGCGGCGGAGGGCAGTCGCCGAGCAGCGCCGCGGCCAGCTCAGGGACCGCCGGTCCCGAGACCCGGACGATGCCGACGCCGCCGCGCCCGGGCGGGGTGGCGACCGCCGCGATGGTCTCTCCGGGGCTTGGCGCGGTCACGCCCGCCGGCGGGTCAGGCCGTCTTGGCGCCCGCCTCGACGCGCCGCGTGATGATCCACTGCTGCAGGATCGAGAGGACGTTGTTGACGACCCAGTAGAGAACCAGGCCGGACGGGAAGAACAGGAACATCGCGGTGAAGACCAGCGGCAGGGCCATCATGATCTTCTGCTGCATCGGGTCGGGCGGCGGCGGGTTCAGCTTCTGCTGCACGAACATCGATGCGCCCATGATCAGCGGCAGCACGAAGTAGGGATCCTTGGTCGAGAGGTCGTTGATCCACAGGATCCACGGCGCCTGGCGCAGCTCGACGCTCTCGAGCAGCACCCAGTAGAGCGCGATGAAGACCGGGATCTGGATCAGGATCGGCAGGCAGCCGCCGAGCGGGTTGATCTTCTCCTTCTTGTAGATCTCCATCATCGCCTGCTGCAGGCGCTGCTTGTCGTCGCCGTAGCGTTCGCGCAGCGAATTCAGCTTCGGCTGCATCTTGCGCATGTTGGCCATCGATTTGTAGCTGGTCTCCGAGAGCTTGTAGAAGAGCAGCTTGATCAGCAGGGTCAGGAGCACGATCGACCAGCCCCAGTTGCCGACGAAGTCGTGGATCTTCTCGAGCAGCCAGTAGATCGGCTGGGCGATGAAGGTCAGCACGCCGTAGTCGACCGTCAGCTTGAGTCCCTCGGCGACCTGCTCGAGGCGCTCCTGCTCCTTCGGCCCGACGAACAGCTGGGTCGCCAGCCGGCTCTCGGACCCCGGCGCGACCGTCTCGGCCGGCGAGATCAGGCGCAGCAGGTA
>JAWVZO010000182.1:0-5269 GCA_033722135.1 Gammaproteobacteria bacterium
CACCAGCCGAAGGCACGCCCGATCCAGATGTTCAAGCTCTCGATCGCGTGGATGACGGATTTCATGGCATTTCCCCGGACGTCGGGATGCGGTCAACGCAACGGAGGGGCAGCCACCGCGGCGGCTGCCCCTCCGGTCCCGATTGACGAGGCATCCATCTGCAGATGCGCCCGTCGCGGACTCAGCCGAAGTAGTGGTCGTAGGCCAGCTTGTAGTTCGGCGAGTTCAGGTTCAGGTAGTTCATGACCCGCTTGGCGTAGGCACGCTGCGAATCGATGACCTTGGCGAAGAACGGATCCTCTCCCTTGATGCGCTCGATGACCACGTCCCACGCCTCGAGCTGGGCCGCCATGACCGAGTCCGGCGTGCGGTAGACGTTGACGCCGTCCTCCTCGCGCAGCTTGACCAGGTCCTCGGCGTAGCGCTTGGTGCTGTACCAGTAGAAGTTGGAGTTCTCGGCCTCGGAGGCGTAGCGCAGGATCGACTGCTGCTCCTTCGGCAGCGCGTTGTAGAGGTCCTTGTTGAACGTGACCTCGAAGCACTCCTGCGACTGGTGGTAGCTCGCCAGGTGGTAGTGCTTGGAGACGTCCTGCATGCCGAAGTCGCGGTCGGAGGTCGGGTTGTTGAACTCCGCGGCATCGATCAGGCCGGACTTCATGGCCGGCTGGATCTCGCCGCCCGGCAGCTGCACGACGGACATGCCCATCTCGAGCAGGACGTCCGCGGCCAGGCCGACGGTGCGGTACTTCAGGCCCTTCATCTGGCTGGCGTCCTTGATCTGCTCCTTGAACCAGCCGAGCGGCTGGGCCGGCATCGGGCTGTTGAAGAAGCTGACCACGTTCAGGCCGAGCTTGGTCATCAATTCATTGAATAGCTCGAGGCCGCCGCCGTAGTGGATCCAGCCGAGCATCTCCTGCGCCGACCAGCCGTAGCACGGCCCGGTGCCGAACAGCGAGGCGACCTTCGACTTGGAGTACCAGTAGGCGGTCACGTAGTGGGCCGCGTCGAGCACGCCGCGGTGCACGGCGTCCTGCATCTGGCTGGTCTTGACGACGGAGTTCACCGGCAGCAGCTCGATCCTGAGATCCTTGCCGCCCATCTCGTTGACGCGATCGACGTAGTGCTGGGCGTCCTCGAGGAAGATGCCGCCGCCCCACGCGGCCTGCATCTTGATCACCTTCGTCTGGGCAGTCGAGACCATCGGGAAGCCGAGGGTCGCGGCACCCGCGGCGGCGGCACCGCCCTTCAGGAATTTGCGGCGGCCGTTCTGTTCGACCTGGTCGGTTTTCTGAGAATCAGTCATGGGCTCTTTCCTCTCTTGGTGGTTGTCGGAAGCGGCCGCCGCAAAGGGCTCGACCGCGGCTCCAACTCGGTTGTTATCAACGCAGTAATACTAGGTTATTTCTCGTGGATTGCTACTGGCCGGCAATCACGCCAGGCGGTCCCCCGGCGCGCGGCCGGCGAAGTACGCGTCGAGGTTGTCCAGGGCTCGATAGCCCATCGCATCCCGGGTCTCGTGCGTCGCGCTGCCCAGGTGCGGGAGCAGGAACATGTTGTCGCGCCTGGAGAATTCCGGATCGATGTCGGGCTCGTTGCGGTACACGTCGAGGCCGGCCGCGTAGAGCTTGCCCGAGGCGAGCGCGTCGAGCAGTGCCTTCTCGTCCACGACGGTGCCGCGCGCGGCGTTGACCACCACGGCGCCGTCGGGCAGCAGCGCGATGCGCTCGGCATCGAGCAGCCCCTCCGTCTCCGGGGTCGACGGGCAGTGCAGCGCGAGGAAGTCGCAGACCGGGAGCATCTCCTCGAGGCTCTCGTGGTAGACCGCGCCCTGGGCCTTCTCCGGGGGCAGCGCGCTGCGGTTGTGGTAGTGCACCTCCATGTCGAAACCGCGCGCCCGGCGTGCGGTGACCTGCCCGACGCGGCCCATGCCGACGATGCCGAGGCGCTTGCCGGTCACCTGCAGGCCGAGCATGAAGCTCGGGCTCCAGGTGTTCCACCCGCCCGAGCGGACCAGGCGCTCGCCCTCGCTCGCGCGACGCGCGGCACCGAGCAGCAGGAGCATGGTGATCTCCGCGGTCGCGTCGGCCAGGACGTCGGGCGTGTTGGTGACGACGATTCCGCGCCGCTTGGCCGCGTCGAGGTCGATGTGGTCGTGACCGACCGAGAAGGTCGCGATGATCTTCACCGACGCGGGAAGTTTCTCGATCACCTCGGCGCGCAGCGATTCGGTGTGGCACGGCAGGATCGCATCGGCACCGTCGGCCAGGCGGAGCAGTTCGTCGGTGTCGTAGAGACGGTCCTCGGCGTTGAGCCTGGGCCGGTAGTCGCGTTCGAGGCGCGCTTCGACGTTGGGGGGAAGCTTGCGGGTGACCAGGACGACGGGTCGATCTGCCAAGGGTTCGCTCCTTCTTCCCTGTGGATCAGCGGGTGCGACGGCGGCGCGGCGACAAGGACCGGCGGGGAACCGGTACGGGTTGCAGCTGGGCCGCGCTCGGCAGCGGCCACGAAAGCCAGCGGGAGACGAGATCGAGGAGACGCCGCACGGCCGTTGCAGTTAGTTGGACTTCCATTCACCGATCATGCCATGGAAGGCAGGTATGCTTGCAAGTGGTGGGCCTGCTGCAAGTCAATTCACCCCGGTTTTGCCGCGGCGAACCCCCGGGGTGTCGCGGCCTGCGGAACTCGGCGCACGTCCCGACCCTCTATGATCTCCGATGAAGGGAACGGGCCCGCCGGGCACCGGGAAGGAAGGGAGCGCGACCATGAACCATCGACTCGACCGTCTGCTGCACCACGAGGCCACGCCCGGCGTGCTGCTCGTGATCGCCGCCGTGCTGGCGATGGTCGCCGAGAACTCCCCGGTCAAGCCGCTCTACGACGCCCTGATGGGCACCCCGGTGGCGGTACGGATCGGCGAGCTCGAGGTCGCCAAACCGCTGCTGCTGTGGATCAACGACGGCCTGATGGCGGTCTTCTTCTTCGTCATCGGGCTCGAGCTCAAGCGTGAGATCCTCGACGGCGAACTGCGCGACCCGCGCAACGTGGTGCTGCCCGGCATCGCGGCCGTCGGCGGCATCCTCGTCCCCTCCGGGATCTACGCCCTCGTCAACTTCGGCGACCCGGTCGCGCTGCGCGGATGGGCGATCCCCGCGGCGACCGACATCGCCTTCGCGCTCGGGGTGCTGGCGCTGCTCGGCACGCGCGTGCCCCGCAGCCTGAAGCTGTTCCTGCTCTCGCTCGCGATCATCGACGACATCGGCGCGATCGTGATCATCGCGCTGTTCTACACAGCAGACCTCTCCGTCGCCTCGCTGGTCGTCGCGACGGCCTGCCTGCTGGTGCTGTTCGCCCTGAACCGGGCCGGCGTGCTGCACCTCGGACCCTACGTCGTCGTCGGGCTGATCCTCTGGGTCTCGGTCCTGAAATCGGGGGTTCACGCGACCCTCGCCGGCGTCGCCCTCGCCTTCTTCATCCCGAACGTGCCGGAGCCCGGCGACCGGAGCCGCACGCTCTGTCGCCGTGTCGAGGAGGGCCTGCACCCGTGGGTGGTGTTCCTGATCCTGCCGCTGTTCGCGTTCGCCAACGCCGGCGTCTCGCTGGAGGGCCTGTCGGTGACCCGGCTGTTCGACCCGGTGCCGCTCGGCATCGCGCTCGGCCTGTTCGTCGGCAAGCAGGTCGGGGTGTTCGGCTTCGCGCTGGCGACCCTGAAGCTGGGCTGGGCCCGGCTGCCCGGCGGAGCGAGCCTGGTCCAGGTCTACGGCGTCAGCGTGCTGACCGGCATCGGCTTCACCATGAGCCTGTTCATCGGCTCGCTGGCGTTCGAGGTGGGCGGCCCCGACTACGCGGTCGACGACCGCCTCGGCATCCTGACCGGCACCCTGCTCTCCGGCGTGCTCGGCTACCTCGTGCTGCGCTTCGCACCGCGCGCGACGTCATCCTGAGACGCCGCGTCGGCGCTCAGTGCGCCACGTCGATCAGTTCCCCGACCGGGAACCCGGCCTCGCGGGCGCGCGCGACGAGGCGTCGGCGGACGTCCGGGTCGAGCCGCGGTTCGCGGGAGAGCAGCCAGAGGTAGTCGTGCGTCCAGCCCGAGACCATCGCCCAGCGGTAGTCGGTGTCGAGGGCGATGACGTGGTAGCCGCCGTAGAACGGGCCGAAGAACGAGACCTTCAGCGATCCGATGTCGTCGGGGCCGAGGAGATAGGCCTTGCCGACCGCCTCCTGCCAGGTCCCCGACTCGGCGTCGTAGCCGCGGTTGACGACACGCAGGCCCCCGTCGTCGCGCCGGCTGTACTCCGCGGTGACCCGGCTCAGCCCGCGCTCGAAGCGGTGATCTAGCCGGGCGATCTCGTACCAGCGGCCCAGGTAGCGCTCGACCTCGAAGCCCCGCACCGGCTCGACCCCCTCGGGAATCCCGGTGCAGGCGGCGAGCAAGAGGGCGGCCGCCGCGAGGACGGCCGCCCTGCCGATCGGGCTCCGAGGCAGCGACACCCAGAGATTCAACCGGCGGCCTTGAGCTCCAGGCGGCGGGCGTGCAGGGTCGGCTCGGTGTAGCCGTTCGGCACCTCGCGGCCCTTGAAGACCAGGTCGAGCGCCGCCTGGTAGGCGATGCCGTCGTAGGCCGGCGCCATCGGGCGGTAGGCCGGGTCGCCCTCGTTCTGACGATCGACCACCTCGGCCATGCGCCGGAAGGTCGCCTCGACCTGCTCGCGGCTGACGATGCCGTGGTGCAGCCAGTTGGCGATGTGCTGGCTGGAGATGCGCAGCGTCGCGCGGTCCTCCATCAGGCCGACGTCGTTGATGTCCGGCACCTTCGAGCAGCCGACGCCCTGGTCGATCCAGCGCACCACGTAGCCGAGGATGCCCTGGGCGTTGTTGTCGAGCTCCTGCTGCTTCTCGTCGTCGGACCAGCCGGTGTCGGACGCCACCGGGATGGTCAGGATGTCGTCGAGGCTCGCGCGCAGGCCGCCCGCCTCGAGCTCCGCCTGGCGTGCCGTCACGTCGATCTCGTGGTAGTGCATGGCGTGCAGCGTCGCCGCGGTCGGCGACGGCACCCTTGCGCAGTTCGCCCCCGCCTCGGGATGGGCCTGCTTGGTGTCGATCATGTCCCGCATCTCGTCGGGCTTGGGCCACATGCCCTTGCCGATCTGGGCCCGGCCGCGGAAACCACAGGCAAGGCCGATGTCGACGTTGCGGTCTTCGTAGGCTTGAATCCAGCGCATGGCCTTGAGTTGGTCCTTGGGCGCGAAGGGGCCGGCTTCCATGCTGG
>JAWVZO010000183.1:0-5197 GCA_033722135.1 Gammaproteobacteria bacterium
ACCATCTTCCGGAACAACTACATCCTCTCCCTGATCGAGACCGGGTGGTTGGAAGACGCTATTGAAACTGCCGCACAGGCCAACTCGAACGATCCCGGAAATCCCGAACTTTTGCACCTTCTCGGAAAAGCCAGGAGTCTCATCGGCGACATGCCGGGGGCCATCGAGGTCCTCTCGCGGGCCCACGCACTCGCGCCGCAGGACCCGACGATCCGTTTCACGCTCGGCTCCTGCCTGTCCACATGGGGAAGGCAGGAGGAGGCCCTGCCCCACCTACAGGCTGCGATCGATGGCTCCACGACGAAAACATCCCAAAAGCTGACCTACATCCGAACGCTCGCCGAGTGCGGACGTGCCGGGGAAGCCCTGGAGCGGATCAGGAGCCTTTTCCCCGGCGACCCTGATGATCAGGCAAACAAGGCCGCGCGGGTACTCAACACCCTGGTGAAGAACCATCACCTCACCGCGGCCGAAACGTACGCTCGGATGGCACTGGACGATTACCCGGAGTCGGCGAATATCCAGGGCAGTGTGGCCAACCTCGAGATCAGCCGTCTTCATCTCGACGTCGCGAGCAGGCACCTGGAACGTGCCCTCTCCATCAAACCGGACGATCCTGACCTCGTCCGCCGCTGTGAAGGTCTCGACATCGCGAGAGGCGAGCTGCGCCACGCATTGGAAGTGGCACGCGACAGGATCGCGCGTCACGCAGATACCAACCCGACCGTGGGAAATTCCCTGCTCGAATTGAACTACCTGGAAAACCAGGACCCTGAACTGGTGAGCGAGGCGCACCGCCTCTGGGGCCGGGTCATGGAGACGCGTGCCGGCGCGCCCGGCGACCGTTCCCCGTACGTCGGGGACAGTTCGCGCAAGATCAGAATCGGCTACGTTTCACCGGACTTCAAGGATCACAGCGTTGCCAACTTCTTCCTTCCGCTTTTGTCGTCCCACGACCGGGAATCCTTCGAGATCCACGGCTATTACAACGGAACGCAGGTCGATGGTTTCACGCGGAGGATAAGGGATCGCACGGACCACTGGAAACAGGTCAGAAACCTGACCGACGCTGAACTCGTGGCCACGATCAGGGAGGACGGCATCGACATCCTCGTCGACCTCGCGGGCCACACCATGGAAAACCGCCTTGAGGTCTTCGCGTACCGAGCTGCGCCGGTCCAGGCAACCTGGCTCGGCTATCCGAACACCACCGGACTGACCCGGATGGACTACCGGTTGTGCGACTGGATCACCGACCCCGAGGGGCAGCAGCGGTTCTACAGCGAAACGCTGGTCCGGTTGCCGAGCGGCTTCCTGTGCTACCTGGGTGAGGAGACCGCGCTTCCGGTTCGGGATAACGGTGACTCGATCACCTTCGGATCGTTCAACAATCTGGCGAAAATCTCGGACCGGACGCTCGACCTCTGGAGCCGCGTTATCGACGAGACACCGTGTTCGAAGCTGCTGATCAAGGCGAAGCAGCTCTCCGACCCGCTGGCGAGGGAAGACCTGTTCGAGCGGCTACGGATTCGGGGTCTCCCGCGCGACAGGATCGAAATGCTCGGGCGCATCGACGGCAAGGACGGGCACCTGGGACTGTATGGGCAGGTGGACATCGCCCTGGACACCACGCCCTACAACGGCACGACCACCACCTGCGAGGCGCTCTGGATGGGGGTTCCGGTGGTGGGGCTGACAGGCGACCGTCACGCCGCGCGAGTCGGTGCCAGCCTGCTGTCCCATGCCGGGCTGACGGAACTCGTGGCCGAAGACGAAGAGGACTTCGTCGCTCGCGCCGTCGCATTGGCGGGGGACCGCAAGCGGCTCCGGGCCTATCACGCCGAACTCCGCGAACGGCTCCGTGGTTCGACGCTGTGCGACGCCGACGGTTTCGCCCGGCAGGTGGAGGCGGCCTACCGCGAGATGTTGCGAGCCCTGCCGGAGAAACCTGGAGCGCAGGTCGGCAACTAGCGGCCCAGTTCCCGCACCGCCTCGCCGAGCCCTTCCAGCGTCAGCGGGTACATCCGCCCGTCCATCAGCTCGCGCACCATCTGCAGCGAGTAGATTCCCTGCCAGTGGCCCTCGGGCTGAGGGTTGAGCCAGGCGGCCTTGGGGTAGGTGTCGAGCAGCCGCTGCAGCCAGACCGCGCCCGCCTCCTCGTTCCAGTGTTCGACGCTGCCGCCGGGGTGGGCGATCTCGTACGGGCTCATGGTCGCGTCGCCGACCAGGATCACCTTGTAGTCGCTGCCGTAGGTGTGCAGCACCTCCCAGGTGGGGATGCGCTCGGCGTGGCGGCGCACGTTGTCACGCCACACCGACTCGTAGAGGCAGTTGTGGAAATAGAACGACTCGAGGTGCTTGAACTCGCCGCGCACCGCCGAGAAGAGCTCCTCGCAGGCACGCACGTGGTCGTCCATCGAGCCGCCGACGTCGAAGAAAGCGAGCAGCTTGACCGCGTTGTGCCGCTCGGGCACCAGCTTCAGGTCGAGCAGGCCGCCCTGGCGCGCCGTGGAGCGGATGGTGTCGTCGAGGTCGAGTTCCTCGGGCGCGCCCTCGCGGGCGAATCGGCGCAGCTTGCGCAGCGCGACCTTTATGTTGCGCGTGCCGAGCTCGACGCCGTCGTCGAGGTTGCGGAACTCGCGCCGGTCCCACACCTTCACCGCGCGCCGCGCCCCCTTGTAGTTCGGCCCACCGCCGACGCGGATGCCGGCCGGGTTGTAGCCGGAGTGGCCGAACGGCGAGGTGCCGCCGGTGCCGATCCACTTGCTGCCGCCGTGGTGCGCCCCGTCCTGCTCGGCGAGGCGCTCGCGGAACTTCTCGAGCAACTCGTCGAAGCCGAGCTCGTCGAGCGCGGCGCGCTCCTCCTCGGATAGATGCTTGCGCAGCTGCTCGCGCAGCCACTCCTCGGGAATCTCGGCCTCGAGCAGCGCCTCGCCGGCGAGCTCGAGGCCGTCGAAGTAACTGCCGAAGGCGACGTCAAAGCGGTCATAGAGCCGCTCGTCCTTGACCAGGCAGGCACGCGAGAGGCCGTAGAAATCGGCCACGCTGCAGCTGACCACGCGCGCCTCGAGCGCGCCGAGCAGGTCGAGGAACTCGCGCAGCGAGACCGGCAGCCCGGACCGTTTCAGGTGGCCGAAGAAGTCGACCAGCATGGCGGCCTCAGGAGTTCTGGCGCCGGGCCATGAACGCCAGGCGCTCGAAGAGATGGACATCCTGCTCGTTCTTCAGCAGGGCCCCGTGGAGCGGTGGGATCGCCGACTTCGCGTCCTTGGCGCGCAGCACCTCGGGCGGGATGTCCTCGGCCAACAAGAGTTTGAGCCAGTCGAGCAGCTCCGAGGTCGACGGCTTCTTCTTCAGCCCCGGGACCTCGCGCATGCGGAAGAAGACCTCAAGCGCCTCCCTGAGCAGCTCTTTCTTCAGCCCCGGGTAGTGCACGTCGACGATCGAGGTCATGGTGTCGTGGTCCGGGAAGCGGATGTAGTGGAAGAAGCAGCGGCGCAGGAAGGCGTCGGGCAGCTCCTTCTCGTTGTTGCTGGTGATGATCACCAGCGGGCGGTGCTTCGCTACGACCTGCTCGTGGGTCTCGTAGACGTGGAACTCCATCCGGTCGAGCTCGAGCAGCAGGTCGTTGGGGAACTCGATGTCGGCCTTGTCGATCTCGTCGATCAGCACCACCGCCGGCACGTCGGAATCGAACGCCTGCCAGAGCACGCCGCGGGTGATGTAGTTGGCGATGTCGTGCACCCGGTCGTCGCCGAGCTGGGAGTCGCGCAGCCGCGAGACGGCGTCGTACTCGTAGAGGCCCTGCTGCGCCTTGGTGGTCGACTTGATGTGCCAGCGATAGAGCGGTTTGTCGAGGGCCCGGGCCACCTCCTCGGCGAGCATGGTCTTGCCCGTCCCGGGCTCGCCCTTGACCAGCAGCGGGCGTTCGAGCGCGAGCGCGGCGTTGACCGCGAGCCGCAGCTCCTCGGTGGCGACGTAGGTGTCGGTGCCGGTAAATCGGGACATGAGCAAGCCCTCAAATCACTGTCGGACTGGAGTCCGACCTACAGGAAGAGATGGCATGAGATCTCTGTAAGCCGGGCTTCAGCCCGACGCGGAGCACCGCTGACCTCAAGCCCGCTCGATCAGCAGCGCGATCCCCTGCCCGACGCCGATGCACATCGTGCACAGCGCGTAGCGCCCGCCGCGGCGGCGCAGCTCGTAGGCGGCGGTGGTCACCAGCCGCGCGCCGCTCATGCCCAGCGGGTGGCCGATGGCGATCGCGCCGCCGTTCGCGTTGACCCGCGGGTCGTCGTCGGCAATGCCCAGTTCGCGCAGGCAGGCGAGCCCCTGTGCGGCGAATGCCTCGTTGAGCTCGATGACGTCGACATCGGCGAGGTCCACGCCGGTGCGCGCGAGCAGCTTGCGCGTCGCCGGCACCGGGCCGATGCCCATGATCCGCGGCTCGACGCCGGCCACCGCGCTGCCGACGACCCGCGCGAGCGGTTCGAGGCCATGCGCCTCGGCGGCTTCACCCGAGGCGAGCAGCAGCGCGCAGGCGCCGTCGTTGACGCCCGAGGCGTTGCCGGCGGTCACCGACCCGCCCTCGCGGAACGGCGCGCGGAGCTTCGCAAGTCCCTCCAGCGTCGTCTCCGGCCGGGGGTGCTCGTCGGTATCGACCACGACCGGGTCGCCCTTGCGCTGCGGGATCGTCACCGGCACCAGCTCGTCGGCGAAGCGGCCGGCGGCGTGGGCCTCGGCCCAGCGCTGCTGGCTGCGCAACGCGAAGGCGTCCTGATCCTCGCGGGCGATGCCGTACTGCTCGGCGACGTTCTCGGCCGTCTCCGGCATCGAGTCGATGCCGTACTGCCGCTGCATCAGCTTGTTGACGAAGCGCCAGCCGATGGTGGTGTCGTGCACCTCGTTGGCGCGGGAGAAGGCGGTCGTCGCCTTCGGCATGACGAACGGCGCACGCGACATGCTCTCCACGCCGCCGGCGACCGCGAGCCCCGCCTCGCCGGCGCGGATCATGCGCGCGGCGATGCCGACCGCGTCCA
The DNA here is from genome assembly GCA_033722135.1 of Gammaproteobacteria bacterium. Lineage (GTDB taxonomy): Bacteria > Pseudomonadota > Gammaproteobacteria > QNFN01 > QNFN01 > QNFN01. The sequence continues at coordinate 5,040 of JAWVZO010000183.1, forward strand.
TGCCCGAGCCGCAGAGTCGATTCACGGTCGCGCCGGGCACGTCGACCGGCAGCCCGGCGAGCAGCGCGGCCATGCGCGCGACGTTGCGGTTGTCCTCGCCGGCCTGGTTCGCGCAGCCGTAGACGACGTCGTCGATCGTGGCCCAGTCGAGTTCCTGG
>JAWVZO010000184.1:0-5170 GCA_033722135.1 Gammaproteobacteria bacterium
CCGCGACAGGCTGTCGAGGCCGTAGCTGCGCTCGAGGCTGGCGTCGAGGTCCGGCGCGGGTCGCGCGCGGCCGGGGTGCAGCTCGGCGACGAGCTCGTCGAGCATGGCCAGCAGGTCGCGCTCGTCCCGGGCGGTGTCGTGATCATCCGGCATCGGCCCCGAGTATGGCGCAGCCCGCCGCGTCATGCCGCCCCCGCGGAGGCTTGCAGTCGCAGCCCCGGGCGGCGAGGATGCGGCCATGTTCACCGGCATCGTCCAGGGCACCGCCGAGCTCGTCGCCGTCGAGGCGCGCGAGGGGTTCCGCACCCACGTCGTGCGCCTGCCGGAGCCGCTGCTGCCCGGGCTGGTGCCGGGCGCCTCGGTCGCGCACAACGGCTGCTGCCTGACGGTCACGCGAATCGCCGGCGCCGACGTCGCCTTCGACCTGATGGAGGAGACGCTGCGCGTGACCAACCTCGGCGAACTCGCCGTCGGCGACCGGGTCAACGTCGAGCGCGCGGCGCGCTTCGGCGACGAGATCGGCGGCCACGCGATGTCCGGCCACGTGCTCTGCACCGCCGAGGTGATCGAGGTGATCGAGCGCCCCGACAACCGCGAGATCCGTTTCCGGCTGCCCGCCGGGCACGCCCGCTACCTGTTCACCAAGGGCTATATCGGCATCGACGGCATCAGCCTGACGCTCGGTGCGGTCGACGGCCCCCGATTCGCCGTCCACCTGATCCCCGAGACGCTGGCGCGCACCAACCTCGGTACGCGCCGGCCCGGCGACCGGGTCAACGTCGAGATCGACCCGCAGACCCAGGCCATCGTCGAGACCGTCGAGCGCGTCCTCGCCGAACGCGGCGCGTGATCCCGCTCGAAGTGCGACCCGCCGTCGCCGCCGACGCGCCGGCGATCAGCGCGCTGATCGTCGCCCTCGCGCCGCGCTTCATCGTCGACCCCGAAGGTCGCGGCGCCGGGCGCTTCCTGGCCATGGTCGCGCCGGAGGCCGTCGCCGGCTGCCTCGCCGACCCGACCTTCGACTACCGCGTCGGCGAGGTCGACGGGGCGCTGGCCGGGGTCGCCGCGCTGCGCGACGGCAGCCACCTCTACCACCTGTTCGTGGCCGACCCGTTCCGGGGACGCGGCATCGCCCGCGTGCTCTGGGAGACGCTCCGCGCCGCCGCGCCGGAGCCACGCGGCCCGTTCACGGTCCACGCCACGCCGAACGCGGTGCCGGTCTACGCGGCGTTCGGTTTCCAAGCGACCGGGCCGCGCACCGAGGCCAATGGCATCGCCTTCGTGCCGATGCGCCGCGAGGCCGACGGTGCCACCCAGACGAGCGCCGGCGCGCCAGCGGCGGTATGATCCCCACCCGTTGAACCCTCGGCGCCGATCGGAATCCCATACCTCGATGCGTGTTTTCCTGCTCGTCCTCGCCCTGCTGCTCCTCGGAGGCGCGACCGCTGCGTCCGCCGCCGGGGACGGCGCCGCGCACGACTGCGGCACGGCCTGCGCCGCGTCGCTGCAGGACGACCCGGCCGACCCGACCTGCGACGGGGAGCCTGGCTGCGCAACCCACGCCGGCGGTTGCACCGCGCACTGCGTGGCCGCCCTGGCCGTGACCGATCCCGTTCTCCTGCCGGCAGTCAGCCGCGCAGGCCACCTGCCTGACGGGGCCGATGCCCGCGTCGAGGCACCGTCTGGACGCCTGCTTAGGCCCCCGATCCCCGCCTGAGCCCCCTCGACCGGCCGCGCCACCGCGCGGCCTCCCGGTGCCCATGCACCCTGCCCGCGAACGCCGCGGGCCCGCAAAGGATCGTGACATGTCTCTTCGCCCCGCACACACGCTGGCCGTACTGCTCGCCGCGCTGGCGCTGTTCCCGGCGGCCCACGCGGCCCGCCTTGACTCGCTCAGCCACCTCCACGGCCTCGCCTTCGACCCGACCGACCCCGGGCGGCTGCTGCTCGCCACCCACCACGGCATGTACCGCGCCTTCACCGACGGCCGCGTCGAACCCATCGGCACCGCGCGCGACGACTTCATGGCCCTGTCGGCCGATCCCGCCCACCCCGACAGGCTCTACGCCTCCGGCCACCCTGCCGGCGGCGGCAACCTCGGCCTGCTGCGCTCGCTCGACGGCGGCGCGAGCTGGACCAAGCTCTCCGACGGCCACCGCGGCCCGGTCGACTTCCACCAGCTCGCCGTCAGCCGCGCCGACCCGGACGTGCTCTACGGCGTCCACGGCACGCTTCAGCGCAGCACCGACGGCGGCGTCACCTGGGCCCCGGTCGGTCCGCCGCCGGAGAAGCTGATCGGGCTCGCCGCCTCGGCGCAGGACGCGGACCGCCTCTACGCCGCCACCGAGCAGGGCCTGCGCGTCAGCCTCGACGGCGGCCAGAGCTGGCGCCCGGCGGCGATGTACCGCAGCCCGGCGAGCCTGGTCCACGTCGCCGCGGACGGCACCGTCTACGCCTTCCTGCTCGGCCGCGGCCTGCTCACCACCACCGAGCCGAGCCTCGCGTGGAAGCCGCTCTACAACGGTTTCGGCGGCCACTACCCGCTGCAGATGGCGGTGGCGCCCGGCGACCCGAGGCGCCTCGCGGTGCTGACCCACCAGGGCCGGATCTTCGTCAGCGACGATGCCGGTGCCAGCTGGCGGCGCTTCGGCCTGGCGGCGACGGCGGACACCGCGGCCGCCGACGGCGCCCAGCTCTTCGCCGAGTTCTGCAGCGACTGCCACGGCGTCCAGGGCGTCGGCCAGACGGCGGGCGGTCCGGGCGCGCCGACCGATGCCCCGCTCGCCCCGGCGCTCGACGGTACCGCCCACGCCTGGCACCACGACGACGCGTTCCTGCACGACACCATCCGCGAGGGCACCCTGGCGCGGGGCGGGCGGATGCCGGCCTGGGGCGGCGTGCTGAGCGACAACGACGTCGCCGACCTCGTCGCCTACCTCAAGTCGCTCTGGAACGCCCGCGAGCGGGCCTGCCAGGGCGCCAGGCACATGAACTGCGACTGGCAACCGGAGGGCTGAACGATGCGCCCGACCATCCCCCTTGGACTCGCGGGCCTGGCGCTCGCGACCACCCTGCTCGCGGCCTGCGGACAGGCCGACGACCGCGAGCGGCTCGCCCGACTCGGCCTGCCGCCCGCCGACTACGTGCCGGACGCAGGCAACGGCGCCAGGGTCTATTCCGCCAAGTGCCGCGAATGCCACGGGCCGGCCGCGCGCGGCTCGGACAAGGGCCCGCCGCTGGTGCACGGCTACTACGTCGCATCCCACCACGCCGACCTGGCGTTCTACCGCGCGGTCAAGGACGGCGTGGTCCAGCACCACTGGGAGTTCGGCGACATGCCGGCCCAGCCGGAGGTCGACCCGAAACAGGTGGCGGACATCATCGCCTACGTGCGCGGGCTGCAGGCGAAACAGGGCTACCGCTGAGGAGGGGGTCGCCATGGGCCGCATCGTCACCCCACCGGAGCACCGCTTCCCGTGGTATGTCCGGCTGTTCCTGCGGAACCAGCGCCGCCGCTACGGGAAGGTCCTCGAGCCAGCGCGGCTCTGGGGCCGCAGCCCGCGCGTCTTCGCCGCGGTCGCGCTGCTGTTCGGCGCCCTCGACCGGCGCAGCTCGCCGCTGTCGCGGGCGCTTCGGGCGCTGGTTACCGTGCGCGTCTCGCAGCTCAACTGGTGCGCCTTCTGCGTGGACATCAACGGAGCCCGGGTGCTGGGCTTCGGGGTCGACGAGGCCAAGCTCGCCGACCTTCCCGGGTTCCGCACCAGCTCACGCTACGACGCGGCGGAGCGGGCGGCCCTCGCCTACGCCGAAGCGGTGACGCTCAGCGACTGCCAGGTCGACGACGCGCTGTTCGCGTCGCTGCGCGAGCACTTCGACGACGACGCGATCATCGAACTCACGGCGATGATCGCGTTCCAAAACATGTCGAGCAAATTCAACGCGGCGCTCGATGTCGCGCCGCAGGGGTTCTGCCGGATGCCGCCTGGCGGCATTGACGAACCGCGGGCTCCGCACCGGGAAATCGAATCGTAACCCGTTGTATGGTATGGTAATCGCATGTCGGTCCGCGCACTGATTCGCCACCTGCTCGCGGCCCTCGCGGTCGGCGCGCTGCTGTTTGCCGGCCTACCGGGCTCGGCCGTGGCGAACGACGTGCATCCGGACACGGCCGACCCCGTCACCGCCGCCGTCCCCGACGACGACCACGGAGAGCGCTGCTGTCTCCCCGACCTCGGCGGTCACGGGCAGTGCCACGCCACGGCGGCGCTCGCCGATGTCGGCAACCCACCCTGGAGCGGACGTGCCGGCACGGTCCCGGCCGACCCGCGGCCGTCCCTTCCCACACGGCGCGGCCCGCCGCTGCTCGAACCCCCGATTCCGTTCGCCTGACCCACGCCCGCCGCACGCGGGCGAGAACGACTCATTCAGGTAAACGACACGGGATCATCACGCAATGAAATCACATCGATCTATTCGACTCCGGCGGCTACGGCGGACGCTGCTGCTGGCTGCCCTCGCCCCTCTCCTCGCGTTCGCCGCTGGAGACCACGAACCTGGTCTGCATGGCGAGGCCAAGCAGGAGCACCACGACGACACCCCGAAAGGACATCACGAAGAAGAGGCCATGGGCCACACCGATGAGGGTGGCCACGGCCAGGGCCACGCCCACGGCACCTGGGTGAAACCTCCGGAACGCTACCGCGAGATGTCCAGCCGCGTCTGGGGCGACCCCCAGGCGATCGCCCGCGGTCGCGAGCTCTACGCCGAGAACTGCCAGGTCTGCCACGGCAGCGATGGCCAGGGCACCGGCGTGGCCGCCGACAGCCTCGAGCACCCGCCGGCGGATCTCACCAGCCACCTCCACTCGCGCTACGGCAACAACGACGGCTACCTGTTCTGGCGCGTGACCAAGGGCGGCACCGTCGAGCCGTTCAAGTCGCGGGACTCGGCGATGCCTGCGTTCGAGAACGTCCTGACCGAGCAGCAGCGCTGGGACGTGCTCGCCTACGTCCACGACGTCTACCACCAGGGCTTCGTCGAGGACCTGCGCTACGAGGCGGAGAACGGCGACAGCGGGACGTCCCATGGGCAGGCCCGGGAGGGCGGCCATCACGGCGAGGGCATGGCCCACGCCGAGGGGAACTGAGGCCGTCGGGGGGGGGGGGGGGCG
>JAWVZO010000185.1:0-5165 GCA_033722135.1 Gammaproteobacteria bacterium
GCTCGGCGACCTCGTCGAGAAGCACCCCTCGCTCAAGATGCTCGCGCTGAGTTTCCTGGTGCTGGTCGGTGCAATGCTTGTCGCCGAGGGCTTCGACCAGCACGTGCCGAAGGGCTACCTCTACTTCGCGATGGCCTTCGCGACCGGCGTCGAGGTGCTCAACATCCGGCGGCGGAAAAGGCGCACGTCGCCCGCCTGATACGTCTCCGCACCCCGCGTGCACGGCGCACGGGCGATCCGGGCGTCCCGTCTCCGCCGATCGCTTTTCCCAAACCGCGCTTCGGGCGACGCGTTCGTATCGCGGAGGCGCTCAAGTGGCATGGAGTGCGCGAGTGCCTATACTGAGCTTTCAGCACGACGCACACATCCACGCACCCGCCTAACCTGGACCGTCAGTGGTTCGCACCGGAGGCGGGCGCATGCTATCGAAAAATTCGCCACGGCTGCGCGATAAATCCACCAAGACCGCCCGCTAAAACTGAGGTGCTCAATGGCCGAACAGCACGACAAGTATCACATCGAGAACACCGACTACACGGTCGGCCAGGACAACGTCAAGAAGTGGGGGTTCGACGTCCACAACCCGGTCTTCGCGCTCAGCGCCGGCCTGGTCCTGCTGTTCCTGGTCGTGACCCTGATAAGCGACCCGGCGGCCGCCAAGGAGACGCTCGACGGCCTGAAGTGGGACATCATCGGCAACTTCGACGTGCTGTTCATCTGGGCGGGCAATATCTTCGTGGTCTTCTGCCTGGCGATGATCGTCTCGCCCTACGGCAAGATCCGACTCGGCGGCGCGGAGGAGGTGCCCGAGCACTCGCTGATCTCCTGGCTGGCGATGCTATTCGCCGCCGGCATGGGTATCGGCCTGATGTTCTGGGGCGTCGCCGAGCCGGTCGCCTACTTCACGGGCTGGTACGAGACGCCGCTCGGTGTCGAGCCCAACACCGACGAGGCGGCGCGGATGGCCATGGGCGCGACGATGTACCACTGGGGCCTGCACCCGTGGGCGATCTACGGCGTGGTCGCGCTCTCGCTGGCCTTCTTCACGTACAACAAGAAGATGCCGCTCTCGATCCGCTCGGCGTTCTACCCGCTGCTCGGCGAGAGCACCTGGGGTTGGCCCGGGCACATCATCGACACGCTCGCCGTGCTCGCCACCCTGTTCGGCCTGGCCACCTCGCTCGGGCTCGGCGCCCAGCAGGCCGCAGGGGGCATCAACCACGTCTTCGGCACCGAGGGCGGCGTGGGCATGGAGATCACGGTGATCATCGTCGTCACGCTGCTCGCGATCGTCTCCGTGGTGCGCGGCATCGAGGGGGGCGTCAAGCTGCTCAGCAACATCAACATGGGAATAGCCTTCGCGCTGCTGATCTTCGTGGCCCTGACCAGCATCGCTATCGTGGTCGGTAACATACCCCGGACGATCGGCGCCTACGTCGAGAACATCATTCCGCTCAGCAACCCGCACGGCCGCGCGGACGAGGCCTGGTTCCAGGGCTGGACGGTCTTCTACTGGGCGTGGTGGATCTCCTGGTCGCCGTTCGTCGGCATGTTCATCGCCCGAGTCTCCCGCGGTCGCACCATCCGCGAGTTCCTGATCGCCGTGCTGATCGTGCCGACCGTGGTGACGATCTTCTGGATGTCGATCTACGGCGGCATCGCCATCGACCAGGTCATGGCCGGCATCGGTGCCCTAGGCGCCGACGGCCTGACCGAGGTGCCGATGGCGATGTTCCAGATGTTCGACGAGATGCCGCTGAGCACGGTGCTCTCGGTCGTCGCGATCGCGCTGGTGCTGATCTTCTTCATCACCTCGTCCGACTCCGGCTCGCTGGTGATCGACAGCATCACCGCCGGCGGCAAGATCGACGCGCCGACGCCCCAGCGGGTCTTCTGGGCGACGATCGAGGGGATGATCGCTGCCGCCCTGCTGTGGATCGGCGGCACCGAGGCGATCCAGGCGCTGCAGGCGGGCGCGATCTCGACCGGCCTGCCCTTCACCATCGTGCTGCTGCTCATGTGCGTCAGCCTGGTGATGGGGCTGCGCACCGAGCCGCGCTGACCGGAAGGCATGCGCCCGACAGGGTGACACGCGACAGCCCGGCACCATGCCGGGCTGTTTTTTTTTGGACTTCGCGCCACCGGCACGGGCGTGAGTTCAAACCGCCAATTCCCGCATCTGCCCGGCGCGGCGCAAAACACGCCAGGCATGCGCCAGGGCCAGCATCTCACCGGTTGAAGGCGTGGCGCCGCCTGTCAACACCAGAGTTCGGCAACCGGTGTATCGGGGGCGTGATGGTGGTGCACCTGCGCCTGCAGCAGCTCGGCCGTGGCCAGCGCATCGACCAGGGCATGATGCAGCGGGTAGCCAGGCAGTCCGTAGCGATCGCGGCAGTCGGGCAGGCGGCGTGACGAGTTCGGACGCCGCATCAGGCGATCCAGGAACCCTCTTTGCGCCTCGACCACCGGTCGTTCGAGCTCCATGGTGTCGATCACCGGAAATTCGATGCCCTCACCGAGCGACTGGCGCAGCGCATGGTCGAGGAACGGTCGCTCGATGGCACGGTAGTGCACCACGACGACCCGGCCCGCCAGCGCCGCTAACAACTCGCCGAGAACGTCATCGAGCGGCGGTGCGGCCTCGATCTCGCTGTGGGTGATGCCGTGGATGGTCACCGACGTGCTCGACAGCGGTACCGCAGGCTTCACCACCCGGTAGCGGCCTTGCCGGCAGTAGATGCGCTGCAGCGTGAACGGGATCAGGCCGATGCTGACGATCGCGTCGTGCGTGGGGTCGAGGCCGGTGGTCTCGAAATCCAGCGCGACCAGGGGCACCTCTCCGATCGGCGTGTCGCCTGCCGGGATGCCGTCCGCGTAAAAGCGGGCGAGACGCGGATCGACGCTCTCCCGTCGCAGTTCGTCGAATCGGGCCTCCCAGCTGCGCGTCTCGGTATCGGACGTTTCGGTGGCTTCGGTCAGGCGGCTACGCTCCCTGTCGCATGCTCGCGTTGTAGCGGTACTTGAGGAACTTCTGGGCGTTGTCGACCGACTGGAACGCGTGCTTGAGATTGCGCCGCTCGAAAGAGGAGAGTGACTCGGGATCGATGTTGTTGTCGGGCGTCTGGCCGGCCTCGAGGTTGGCCGCCTGGTGCCGGATACGCACCATCGAGATCACCTCGAGTGCGTCGGCAAGATCCCTGGCCTTGCCGTCGGGCAGCAGGCCCGAACGGGTGACGTCGTCGATCCGGCTGAACGAGTTCTGCGCTTCCGAGCCGACCCCGAGCGCATGCACGCGCACGAGATCGGTCAACGGCGCGGTGCCGCGTCGCTTCAGGTTCATCGACTGGCCGTGGCGTCCGTCCTTCTCGAGCACGAAGCCTTTGAAGAAGCCCAGCGGGGGCGTGCGATTCAGGGCGTTGCGGGCGAGCTGCGCAAGGAACTTGAGGTTGCCCCGCGTGCGGCCCGCGATGAAGGACTGCAACTGCTCGGCCCATTTGAGTTCCCCGTAGACACCCTCGAGGTCGAAGAAGATCGAGGCGTTGAGCAGCCGCCTGGGGTTCGGGTTGTCGATCCAGTCGGCGAAACATCCTTCCCACTGCGCGTACGTCATGCGCCACTCGGGGTTGGTCGCCATGATGTCGCCGTCGCAGTAACGGTAACCGCAAGCGGCCAGCCCGTCGCTGACGAACGCGGCGAGCCGCTCGAAGTACGCGCCGTGCTCCGCCGGATCGTACGCGTTGTCGAGGATCATCGCGTTGTCCTGGTCGGTCACGATCAGCTGCTCGTTGCGTGCCATCGAGCCCAGCGAAAGGAAGCAGTACGGGACCGGGGGTGGACCGGATTCCGCCTCGGCCAGCTCCAGCAGGCGCTGCATGAAGGCCCGCCCGATCATGGACATCGCGCTGCCGATCATGTGCGAGTTGGCGTCGTCACCGACCATGCGCACGAACACCGCGGGCACCTCCGCGGCCAGTCGCTGCAGGTCCTCGATCGAGTTGCGCGAGAAGATGCCACGTACGAGCAGCAGGCTGCTCTGGGCCTCGTGGCGCAGCACGTCGGAGAGCGCCACGACCCCCACGGGGCGCTGGTTGTCGACGATGGGCAGGTGGTGGAGGTTGTAGCGCAGCATGGTGATGATCGCCTCGAACACGTAGTCGGAGGTCTCGAGCACCACCGGGTCGCTGGACATGACCTCGGTCACCGGGGTATCCAGCGGCTTGTCCACGGCCAGCACGCGCTTGCGCAAATCCCTGTCGGTGAGGATGCCGACCAGCCGTCCCGATGCCTCGTCAGGTTTGGTTCCGGTGTCCAGTGCATCGACGATGAGCAGCGACGAAACCCCCTGCTCGGTCATCAGCACGGCTGCCTCCCTGATGCTTGCGGTCGTTGGCAGCATGACGGGTTCGCGCCCGATGAGCTGGGTGACCCTGGCGGAGACGAGATCGTTGCTGCCGGCCTGGCTCGAGACGGCTTGGCGCAGGATGGTGCTGCGATCCGTGGCGAAATACTCCGAGAAATCCGGAAACCGCGCGCAGTAGTCCCTGAACACCTCTGCGGGTATGCAGTAGAGCAACGTGTCCTCGATGGCCCTGACCTCGAAGCGCGCGCGCCCGTTGAGCAGCAGGCCCATCTCGCCGAAGAGTCCACCCTCGGCGAGGCGATTGTAGAGTTCGCCGGTCTGACGGTAGGTCTCCACGGCGCCGCTGCGCACGACGTAGAGGTCCTCGATTTCCTCGCCGTGCTCGAGGATCCGCTCGCCGGCCTTGCGGTAGGTCACCTCGACCCGTTGCGCGAGGGCATCGAGCGCCTCGGGTGGGAGCGTGTCGAACGGGGGATGGACCGCCAGAAAGGCCGCGATGCCCAGTTGCTCGGCGTGCATGGAGGAATCGGATCCTGCGGAGAAGGGGTCATCCGAGACTAGCACGTGGCCGGCGGGACGGGGCTCGTCCCTGCCGCCGCGGTCGCCCGGAGCCGCCCTCCAGGCCCTTCCACTCGATACCCCGCACCGGCAGCAGCGTCACCAGCCCGGCCACGAAGGTGGCGTCCACCGGCCCGAGATGGGCCGCGACGTGCGCGAAGCAGACCGCGTTGCCCTGGATGGCGAGGAAGGCGAACGCCAAACCGCGCATCTGGCGCAGGTCGGGATGACGTCGAGTCGGGCACCC
>JAWVZO010000186.1:0-5152 GCA_033722135.1 Gammaproteobacteria bacterium
CTGAGCAGACCGAACTTCTTGATGTTGCGATCGGCGATCGCCTGGATGCCCTCGAGCTGCCACTCGTTGCCGCGCTTGAGCACGTGCGCGAAGCGGCGCTGGAGCTTCAGGTACTCCGCGACGGGGATCGGCCGGCGGATCTTGGTCGAGCCGGTGATCTCGCCATGCTCGGCTTCGAACAGCGGGTAGAGACCGCACTCGACCGCGAGACGGGCGAGCTTGACCGTGTCGGCCGGCTTCGAGCCCCAGCCCAGCGGGCACGGTACGAACACCTGGATGTAGCGCGCGCCGCGGAACGTCATCGCCTTCTCCACCTTCGCCTCGAGGTCGTGCAGGTTGGAGACGCTGGCGGTGGCGACGTACGGGATCTCGTGCGCCATGGCGATCAGCGGGACGTTCTTGCCCTTGCCGAACTCCGCGCCGGGCGCCTCGCCGAGCGGCATGGTGGTCGCCGTGCGTGCGCCCGGCAGCGTCGCGCTGGAGCGCTGCACGCCGGTGTTCATGTACGCCTGGTTGTCGTAGCAGATGTAGAGCACATCGTCGTTGCGCTCGAACATACCGGACAGGCAGCCGAAGCCGATGTCGGTCGTGCCGCCGTCGCCGCCCTGTGCGATGACCCGGACGTCGTCGCGACCCTTGACCTTCATCGCCGCGGCGATGCCGGTGGCGATCGCCGGCGCGTTGCCGAACAGCGAGTGCATCCACGGGATGCGCCAGGCCGACTCCGGGTACGGCGTCGTGAACACCTCCAGGCAGCCGGTCGCGTTGGCCGCGATCAGCTGGTTGTCGGTCGCGCGCATCGCCGCGTCGATCGCGTAGCGGGCGCCGAGTGCCTCGCCGCAGCCCTGGCACGCACGATGCCCGGAATCGAGCGAGTTGGAACGGTCGAGCGTCGCCTGCACCGTGCGCTGCGCCTGGTCGAGCAGGCGGTTGCCGACGGTGAGGGTGCCGGTCTGGTAGAACCGGACCTGTTGATGTGCCATGTCGTGTCCCCCTTAGATCTTGGCCGCGGCGACGAGACCGATGTCGCGCAGGATGTTCTCGGCGTCCGGGCCCGGCCGGTGGCCGGTGGACGAACGCGCGATCTGGCGGTTGACGATCTCTTCATGAAGATCGAGGAAGTGGGTCGGGTCGAGCCTGTCGGCGACGCCGTCGGCGAACAGTCGGCGCAGCGACTCGCGGGTGACGGGCCGGCCACCGAGGCCGCCGATCACCGAGTAGCTGCGGATGTCGCTGTCGCTGAGCGCCATGCGCACGTTGTTGGAGACGATGCCGCCGATGCCGACCGCCAGGCACTTCTCGAAGATGATCACCCGCCTGGCGCGGCTCACCGCGGCGCGCAGCGCGGCGGTCGGGAACGGCCGGAACGAGCGCAGCGTCACCGCGCCGATCTTCTCGCCCGCATCGCGCATCTCGTCGATCACCTCCTGCATGGTGCCGATCACCGAGCCGAGCGTGACGACGAGGGTCTCGGCGTCCTCGGTGCGGTACTCCGAGATCAGGCCGCCGGAATCGCGGCCGAAGATCGACCGGAACTCCTCGGCGACCTTCGGGATCAGCTCGAGCGCCTCCATCTGCCTGTGGTGCGCGAGGTAGCGCACCTCGGTGAACGCCTCGGGTCCGACCATCGCGCCGATCGAGACCGGATCGGCCGGGTCGAGGGCCTGGCGCGGCTCGAACGGAGGCAGGAAGGCATCGACCTGCTCCTGGCTCGGAATGTCGATCCGGTCGTAGGCGTGGGTCAGGATGAATCCGTCCATGCAGACCATGACCGGCAGGCTGATCGCCTCGGCGATCCTGAACGCCTGGATGTGGACGTCGACCGCCTGCTGGTTGTTCTCGACGTAGAGCTGGATCCAGCCGGCGTCGCGCATCGACATGGAGTCGGTCTGGTCGTTCCAGATGTTGATCGGCGCGCCGATGGCGCGGTTGCCGACCGTCATGACGATCGGCAGGCCGAGGCCGGACGCGTTGTAGACCGCCTCGGCCATGTAGAGGATGCCCTGGCTGGCGGTGGCGGTGTAGCTGCGCGCGCCTGCTGCCGACGAGCCGATCGCCACCGACAGCGCGGCGAACTCGGACTCGACGTTGATGTACTCGCAGTTCTGGAGCTCCCCGCCCTTCACCAGTTCGCCGAGGCCTTCGACGATGTGGGTCTGGGGCGTGATCGGGTAGGCGCAGATCACCTCGGGGCGGCACAGGGCCACGGCCTCGGCGACGGCGTGCGAACCTTCGGTTTGCTTGAGCATGAGGGTCCCCTTCAGTTGGCCTTGACGGTTTCGTAGGCGGCGGTGGCGGCGGCGATGTTGCCCTCGCCCACCTTGCCCGGGAATTTCTCCGTGATCGCCGCCTTCACAGCATCGAGCGTGATGCGCCCGGTGATCGCGGCGAACGCGCCGAGCAGCGCGGCGTTCGGCACCGGGCGCTTGACGTACTTCAGCGCCAGCTCGGTCGCCGGGACGGTGCAGACCCGCTCCGCCTGGAGGGTGCCGACGGCCTCGCCGACGCCCAGGTCTTCCAGGCTGCGTCCGGTGTTGACCAGCAGGTAGCCGTCGTCGCGCAGGCCGGCGAAGACGTCGATCGCCTGGAACAACGTCGGGTCCTGGACGATCAGTGCATCGGGTTCGAGGATCGGCTCGCGCAGCCGGATCTCCTTCTCGTCGATGCGACAGAACGCGACCACCGGGGCGCCCATGCGCTCGGAACCGAAGCTCGGAAAGGCCTGGGCATGGCGTTCCTCGAGGAAGGCCGCGACCGAGAGCATCTCCGCGCCGGAGACCACGCCCTGGCCACCACGGCCGTGGATTCTTACCTGGAACATGTCTATCCGCCTCCTGTTGTGGTGGAACAATTATAAAATATCTTATACCACAAATAAATAGTGTTTATAATGTTAACAATACTCGTATTTACATATTGTTATATGTGCTTTATTAGAACTTGAGTTAAGTGAATGGTCTGACCTGAATCCATTTTTTACCATTGGTATGACCTTCTTATTATTCAGTTCCGTTTCGGTATGGCACCCCTCCCTCTCGTGTCCAATGCCAGCTCCATTGCGACCAGGCGGTGGAACCGCGCGCGGTCGAGCGTGCCCTCTTCTTCGAGCGCGTCGGCGACCGCGCCGACGGCGGCGCGGACTCCCGGCTCGCGCAGGCGGTCCCGGACCCGCTGCTCGACCCAGCGCGCCATCAGCAGGAGCTGTTCGCGGGTGGTGCAGACCCGCTGCAGCTCGGTGGTGATCTGCAGCAGGTCGTCGTCGTTGCCGGAGCCGGGCCGGCCCAGGAATGCCTGGACCGCGAGTTCGCCGGCGTAGCTGACCTCGGCGGCGACCAGCGCGGCATGGAGGGTGTCGGCCGGCGTGCCGGGGAGGTCGTGCCAGGGGTTGCGGTGGAGCGCGATGCCGTCGCTGCCGTCTTCCGGGACGATCGAGACCAGTTGCACCTCGAGGCCGTGCAGGCAGGCGACCACCGCGTGGGCCGCCTCGTGCAGCGCGGCCTCGCGGCGTCGGCCCGTCACGCCCGGGCCCCGGTGATCCACGCCCCGGTTCCACTGCGGCGGGCCGCGTGCGGCGATGGATGTGCCTGGATCGGCCCGGGCCGGGCAAGCACGTGATGCGACCCCCTCCTCGGCGGCGGTCCGTCGCGCGACTGGGATGCTCGTGGTTCCGGTGGCCGCGCAGCGCGGGTCACCCGTGAATGGCGTCGTATATCAATAGCCGTTCACCGACCATATTGCCAGCCGGCCTCGGGCACGCCGTCTCGCGCGGCTTCGGCTATTCTTCTTCGCATGAAGACCATGCTGTTGCCTCTCCTCCTCGCCGGCCTGCTGATCGCCGACGCGCAGGCCGCCGTCTACAAGTGGCAGGACGAGTCTGGAGCGACCCGCTACGGGGACAACCCGCCCGCCGACGCCGTGCCGGAACCGGTCGAGTTGCCCGAGATCAGCATCATGCCGGGGACGCCCGCGACGAAGGCGGCGCCGGCGGCCGACGAAGGGGAAAGCGGGGCCGCTGCCGGTGCGGCCTATTCCGGGCTCGCGATCACCTCCCCGCCCGACGGGCAGACGATCCGCACCGACACCGGGCGGGTCGAGATCGCCGTGCGTGTCGCGCCGCCGCTGCAGAGCACCCTGGGTCACAGGCTTTTCGTCGTCGTCGACGGGCAGCGTTTCGCGGCCGGCGAGAACGGTCTCGCCGTCAAGGCCGCGCGCGGCACCCACAGGGCGCAGGCCGAGGTGGTCGACGCCGAAGGGCGCATCCTGGCGAGGAGCGCCCCGGCCTCGTTCACCATCCGACCCGATTCGCTGCAGCCGTTCCCCAGGGAACTCCGCCAGGTCGAGGGCGTGCGGCCCGTCAAGTGAGCCGGGCGCCGAACCGCGCCGTTACGCGACTTGTCGGATCACGGTTAGGGAGCGTGGCCGGCGTCGCCGCCGGCCGCGTGCGTGGTGCATTGACGGTTGGTGCCCGGGGCCGGAGTCGAACCGGCACGGCCGAAGCCGGGGGATTTTAAGTCCCCTGCGTCTACCCGTTTCGCCACCCGGGCGTGCATGGACGAACCGCCGCGCCTGGCGCTGGCGAAGCTCGGTTTGGGATGAGACGGGGGAATGGAGGCTGGGGTCGGAATCGAACCGGCGTACACGGCTTTGCAGGCCGCTGCATAACCACTCTGCCACCCAGCCTTCGGGGTCGGCGCCGATGCCCGGACCTCAGAAACGGCAAGACCCCGTGGGCGGGGTCTTGACGGACATCGATCGTTTGGAGCGGGAAACGAGACTCGAACTCGCGACCCCAACCTTGGCAAGGTTGTGCTCTACCAACTGAGCTATTCCCGCCCGAGCCGCCGTATTGTAAGAGCCCGCCGTACCCTGTCAAGGACGGCAAGTGGTTGTGAGGCGGGTGGTTTTCGAGGGTCGTCTGCCACCGCGCTCAGTCCCCCTCGCTGCCGCGGTGCGCCGGCGCGCCGGGGCGGATCGAGGGCCAGGCGGCGCGCAGGTACACGCCCATCGACCACAGGGTGAGCACCGCGGCGACCATCAGCAGCCAGTAGCCGAGGTCATAGACGGGCAGCCAGCCGAGGTCGAGGCGGAACAGCATCATGCCGATGGCCACCATCTGCAGCACGGTCTTGACCTTGCCCACGGTCGCGACCGC
>JAWVZO010000187.1:0-5110 GCA_033722135.1 Gammaproteobacteria bacterium
CACCGACGATGGCGAACCGGCGCCGTACGTGCGGGTGCGCGATCGCCTCGACGCCCTCGTCTCGCGTGCGGTCTACTTCGACCTCGCCGAGCTGGGCACCGCCCGCGCCTCCGACGACGGCGTCGACTTCGGGGTCTGGAGCTGCGGCTGCTTCTTCTCGCTCGGTCGACTCGACGGGATCACGCCGGCATGAGGGTCGTCGTCATCGGCGCCGGCGTGGTAGGCGTCACCGCGGCCTGGCACCTGGCCCGGGACGGGCACGAGGTCACCGTCCTGGACCGTCGCGAGGGCCCCGGCCTCGAGGCCAGCCTCGCCAACGGCGGGCAGATCTCGTCGAGCCACGCCGTACCGTGGTCCTCGCCCAAGGTGCCCGGCCAGCTGGTGCAGTGGCTCGGGCGGCCCGACGCGCCGCTCAAGCTGCGCCTGCGCGCCGACCGCGAGCAGATCCGTTGGTGCCTCAGGTTCCTCCGCGAGTGCCTGCCCTCCCGGCACCTGCGCAACGCCGCGAACAGCCTGCGCCTGGCGCTGTTCAGCCGGCTGGAGCTGGACCGCATCCGCGCGGAGACCGGCATCGACAACGAGCACCTCGAGCGCGGCATCCTGCGCGTCTACAGCGACGAGGAGACCTTCGCCCAAGGCCGCGAGGTCGCCGCGTTCCTCGCCGGCTTCGACGTTCGCCAGGAGATCCTGCACGGCGACGAGCTGCTGCGCGTCGAGCCGGCGCTCGAACACGCCGCGGGCCTCGTCGGCGGCGTCTACGCCCAGGACGACCAGTCGGGCGACGCCTACCTGTTCACGAAGCGGCTCGCCGACGACGCCGCCCGGAATGGCGTGACGTTCCGCTACGGGCTGGCGGCCAACCGCCTCGAGGTGCAGGGGGGGCGCGTCGTGGCCATAGCCACGGCCGAGGGTCCGCTCGACTGCGAGGCCGTGGTGCTCTCGGCCGGCAGTCACAGTGCTGCGCTGGTCCGGCCTCTCGGTATCGACCTGCCGGTCTACCCGGTCAAGGGCTACTCGGTGACGCTGCCCGTCATCGAGCCTGCGGCCGCGCCCGAGGTGAGCCTGACCGACGATGCCCGCAAGATCGTCATCAGCCGGCTCGGCGACCGTCTGCGGGCCGCCGGCACCGCCGAAATCACCGGCCACGACAACCGCATCGACGGTCCGCGCGCCCAGGCACTGCTCGACGGCCTGATGGCGCTGCTGCCGAGGGCCGGCGATGCGAACCGGGCCGAGTTCTGGACCGGGTTGCGGCCGATGACGCCCGACGGCCCGCCGGTGCTCGGCGCAACCCCGATCGCGAACCTCTACCTGAACACCGGCCACGGCACGCTCGGTTGGACCATGGCGGCGGGTTCGGCGAGGCTGCTCGCGGAGATCATCGCGGGCAGGACGCCGGCGATCGAGCTCGACGGGCTCTGCCTGGACCGCTACTGAACCGGTTACCGACGGACCGTCGGCGAGGAGGAGCAGGCCCCTTCCCGACGCCATCCTGGTGGTGACGCCCGCCTTCGGCGGTTCCCGCGACAGCACATCCAGAAGCGGTGATCCGGGCCCGGAACGTCGCGTCTCCGGTCACTCAGCATTCGATGATGTTCACCGGGAGAGCGACGCCCGTAACCGCGAGCCCCCCTTTCGCCGTCTCCTTGTACTTCGAGGCCATGTCACGTCCGGTCTCGCGCATGGTCTCGATCACCCGGTCGAGCGAAACCAGGTGCTCCCCGTCCCCGCGCAGCGCCATTCGCGCCGCGGTGATCGCCTTGACGGACCCCATGGCGTTGCGCTCGATGCACGGCACCTGGACGAGGCCGCCCACCGGGTCGCAGGTCAGCCCGAGGTTGTGCTCCATGCCGATCTCGGCCGCGTTCTCGACCTGTCGGGGAGTGCCGCCGAGCACCTCGGCCAGCGCCCCTGCGGCCATCGAACAGGCGACGCCGACCTCGCCCTGGCAACCCACCTCGGCGCCGCTCAGCGAGGCGTTCTCCTTGTACAGGCTGCCGATGGCCGCCGCGACGAGGAGGAAGCGCGCCACGCCGTCGTCGTCGGCCCCCGGGGTCCAGCGCACGTAGTAGTGGAGCACGGCCGGCACGATGCCCGCGGCGCCGTTGGTCGGCGCCGTGACGACCCGTCCCCCCGACGCGTTCTCCTCGTTGACCGCGAGCGCGTACAGGCCGACCCAGTCGAGGGCGTCGAGGGGATCGCCGGCACCGCCCCCCGTCGCCGCGCCGGAGAGCTGGCGGTAGAGCGCCGGCGCGCGGCGGCGCAGCTGCAGTCCTCCCGGCAGGACGCCCTCGCTCCGGCACCCGCGCTCCACGCAGGCCCGCATGGTGGCCCAGATGGCCTCGAGCCCCTCGTCCACCGAGGCCGCATCGCGACGCGCCTCCTCGTTGGCGCGCATCACGCCGCTGACCGGCAGGCCCGTGGCCTCGCAATGGGTGAGCAGCTCGGCGGCGCTGGCGAACGGATACGGCAACGCTCCGTCTGCTCCCTCCGCGGTGTCCGGCACTCCGCGCTCGACCACTGCTCCCCCGCCGACCGAGAAGAAGACCGCCTCGCGGATCGGGGTGTCGGCGGCGTCGTAGGCCGAGAAGCGGAGGCCGTTGGGGTGCTCGGGCAGCTGTCTGTCGCCGTGAAAGCGCAGGTCACGTTCGCGGTCGAAAGCGATCTCGTGGCGGCCGAGCAGGTTCAGGCGCGCCCGCTCGCCCACCGCGGCGACCCGCGCGGGTATGGCCTCGACCTCCACCGTTTCCGGCAACTCCCCCTCGAGGCCGAGCAGGACCGCCTTCGGCGTGCCGTGGCCGGGCCCCGTCGCGGCGAGGGAGCCGAATAGCTCGACGTGCAGCCGCGCGACCTCCGCGAGCCGTCCGTCGTCGGCCAGGGCCAGGACGAAGCGACGCGCGGCACGCATCGGCCCGACGGTGTGCGACGACGACGGCCCGATGCCGATCCGGAACAGGTCGAACACGCTCGCGGTCATGGTCGCAGCGCCCGTGGCGGAAGTGAGTCGAGTATAGTGGCCACTCCCCGACGCCACGTTTCCGACGGAGACCCGGAGTGTCCCCGAGCCGCCACCAGAGCGTGATCCTGATCGGCATGCCCGGTGCCGGCAAGAGCACCATCGGCGTGCTGCTCGCCAAGGAGCTGGGACTCGGCTTCCTCGACACCGACCTCGCGATCCAGCTCCGCGAGGGGCGGACGCTGCAGGAGATCCTCGACGGGAGCGACTACCTCGACCTGAGGCGCATTGAAGAGGAAGTGCTCCTCGAGACCGACTGCCACGGGCAGGTGATCGCCACCGGCGGCAGCGCGGTCTACAGCGAGGCGGGGATGGCCCACCTCAAGGCGTGCGGACCCACGGTCTTCCTCGACGTGCCGCTCGACGTGCTGCGCCGGCGCATCCACAACTACGAACACCGCGGCATCGCGCGGCGTCCCGGGCAGAGCTTCGCGTCGCTCTTCGAGGAGCGTACCGTGCTCTACCGCCGGTACGCCGACCTCACCGTCACCTGCACCGACCACCTCCCCGGCGAGGTGGTCGACGACATCGTTGCCGCGCTCGCCGCATTGCACACCACGCCCGCTTGAGAAATGCCACGTGCGGTGTGGAAATTTCTTGCCACACGGACTAGTTAATGGGTGCTTGACGCCGGTTTGCTTTAGAATTATTCTAATTTGGAATCGTTCTAAACAGGCAGGTGACGCCCCGCGGCGGAGCCCGCGGGACGAGTGCTTCAACCAACCCAGGAGGGATATCCATGGCACTGAAAGGCAGCAAAACCGAGCAGAACCTCAAGGACGCCTTCGCCGGCGAGTCGCAGGCTAACCGTCGCTACCTCTACTTCGCAGCCAAGGCCGACGTCGAGGGCTACAACGATGTCTCGGCCGTGTTCCGTTCCACCGCGGAGGGCGAGACCGGCCACGCTCACGGCCACCTCGAGTACCTCGAGGCCGTCGGCGACCCGGCCACCGGCCTGCCGATGGGGGCGACCGCCGAGAACCTGAAAGCGGCTATCGCGGGCGAGACCCACGAGTACACCGACATGTACCCCGGCATGGCCAAGGCCGCGCGCGACGAGGGCTTCGACGAGATCGCGGACTGGTTCGAGACACTTGCCAAGGCGGAGCGTTCCCACGCCAACCGCTTCCAGAAGGCACTGGACAACCTCGACGGCTGATCCCGGCGCGGGGCCGGGCTGTTTGCAGCCCGGCCCCGCGCTATCGACCAACCGCAACCAAGGACGGCAGTCCCATGGCCACGCAAGCGTCGCGCGAAGGGAGCCTCGAGGCGCCCACCCGCCACCCCATCGACTGGAAGAACCCGAAGTTCTGGAGCCACGAGGCGCTTTTCGAGGAGCTCGAACGGGTCTTCGACATCTGCCACGGCTGCCGCCGCTGCGTCAGCCTGTGCAACGCGTTTCCAACCCTGTTCGACCTGGTCGACGAGTCCGAGACCCTCGAGGTCGACGGTGTCGCCAAGGACGATTACTGGAAGGTCGTCGAGCACTGTTACCTGTGCGACCTGTGCTACATGACCAAGTGCCCCTACGTCCCACCCCACGAGTGGAACGTCGATTTCCCGCACCTGATGTTGCGTGCGAAGGCGGTCAAGAACCGCGAGAAAGCCCCCTCCTTCCGCGATCGTCTGCTCTCCTCGACCGACGCGATGGGCAAGATGAACGCCCTGCCGGTCATCGCGCCGACGGTCAATGCGGTCAACCGCAACAAGACCATGCGCAAGGCCCTGCACAAGGTGCTGGGCGTGCACGAGGAGGCCACGCTGCCCCCGTACAGCAGCAAGACCTTCCGACGCGGATTCCACGATGGCGGCAACCCGCCCGAGGCGACGCCGGCAGGACGAACCAAGGGGCGCATCGCGCTCTTCTCGACCTGCTATTGCAACTACAACGAGCCCGGGATCAACGAGGATCTCGTGGCGGTCTTCCAGCACAACGGGATTCCCGTGGCCCTTACCCGCAAGGAGAAGTGCTGCGGCATGCCGAAGCTCGAGCTCGGCGACCTCGACGCCGTGGCCAAGGCGCGCGAGACCAACGTACCCGAGCTCGCGCGCCTGGTCGACGAGGGGTGGGACCTGACCGCGCCGGTGCCCTCC
>JAWVZO010000188.1:0-5022 GCA_033722135.1 Gammaproteobacteria bacterium
CCCCTTCGACAGGCACATGAAGTCCGGGGTGATACCGGCCTGCTCGCACGCGAACAGCGTACCGGTGCGGCCGAAGCCGACGGCGATCTCGTCGGCGATCAGGTGGACCTCGTAGCGGTCGCACGCCTCGCGCAACCGCTCGAGGTAGACCGGGTGGTGCATGCGCATGCCGCCGGCGCACTGCACCAGGGGCTCGACGATCACCGCGCAGATCTCCTCGTGGTGCGCCGCGAGCAGCGACTCCATCGCCGCGAAGCGGCGCTCGGCGCACTCGGCCCAGCTCTCACCCGGCTCCCGGGTGAAGGCGTCGGGCGACGGTGCGCTGAGCACGTCGAGGAGCAGCGGGCCGTAGGTCTCGCGGTAGAGCGGCACGCCGCCCACGGCCAGCGCGCCGAGGGTTTCGCCGTGGTAGCTGTTCTCCAGCGCCACGAAGCGCCGTTTCCCGGGACGCCCGGTGTTGCGCCAGTAGTGGAAGCTCATCTTCAGGGCCACCTCGACCGCCGCCGAGCCGTTGTCGGCGTAGAAGCAGCGGGTCAGCCCGGGGGGCATCAGCGCGGCCAGCCGCTCGGCCAGCGTGATCGCGGGTTCGTGGCCGAAGCCGGCGAGAATCACGTGCTCGAGGGTGTCGAGCTGGTCGCGGACCGCGGCGTTGATGCGCGGGTTGGCGTGCCCGAAGATGTTGACCCACCACGAGCTGATCGCATCGAGGTAGCGCTGGCCGGCGAAGTCCTCCAGCCAGATCCCCTCGCCGCGCCGGATCGGGATCGGCGGCAGCGCCTCGTGGTCCTTCATCTGCGTGCACGGATGCCACAGCACGGCCAGGTCGCGATCGATCATCGCCCTGTTGGCGGGGTGATCCCAGGGGGCGTCCATCACGTCGTCTCCTTCTCTATTCGCCAGGTTTCGCGAGTCTCGCCGGTGATCCCGCCGTCGGCGTCGAAGCGGCGCTCGATGAAGCGGGCCCGGCCGGCACGGTCGACGAACAGCAGCGTCGAGCAGCGCGTGCCGTAGCCGGGCGCCGCGACGAAGATCGCCGAGAGCGCGTCGCGCCAGGGATGATCGGGCGACCTTTCGTCGGGCCCGTGGGTCGAGCGGTCCGCGAGCAGCACGAAGAGCGCCTCGTCGAGCCCGGCCAGCGGGGCGTTGAGCAGGTTGGCGAAGCCGGCGCGCGCGGCATCCAGCTTCGGTTCGGCGCTGTCGAGCAGCCGGTTGCCGAGACCGTGGACGCCACCGGCCGCGATGGTGCGCACCGGCTCGGGGTCACGGTTCGACAGGCAGAACGCCTGTCCAGGGTCGCCGAGCAGCAGGTTGAAGCCGTTGTAGCGGCCGATGGTAGGTTGGAGCGAGGCCACGTGGGCCGCCGGATCGCGATCGCCGGCGAGGTACCCGATAGGCAGGTCGCCGCGGGAAGGCGCGTCGTCACGCGTCGCGCCGGGCTCGTGGTAGTTGGTCACCAGTGCGAAGCGGCCGTTGCGCGTGACGCCGAACCAGGTGCCGCCGGCGACGGCGTCGCGGCCGGCGAGCAGGTCAGGCGGGTCGTCCCAGAAGCGGGCCGGTTCGCTGGCGCGGGCGTGGAACTCGTCGCGGTTGGCGGCGACGATCAGCGCGGCTTCCGGGTGGGCGTCACGCGCAATCAGCGCCAGGCACACGATGCATTGCTCCCCGGGTTCCCGACAGGCCGAGCGCCTCCCAGAGGGCCAGCGTCGGCTCGGCGCGGTTCATGGTGTAGATGTGCAGCCCCGGCGCACCCGCGTCGAGCAGCCGCTGGCAGAGTTCGACGGTGACGTCGTGGCCGAAGGCACGGATCGCCGCGCGGTCGTCGCCGAAACCCTCGAGGCGTTTACGGATCCAGCGCGGGATCTCGGCGCCGCACATATCGGAGAAGCGGGCGAGCTGGGTGTGGTTGGTGATCGGCATGATGCCGGGCACGATCGGCAGGGTTAGTCCGAGCCGCTCGCAGCTGTCGACGAAATGGAGGTAGGCATCGGGGTTGAAGAAATACTGGGTGATCGCCCCGTTGGCGCCCGCCTCGACCTTGCGCTTGAAGTTCTCGAGGTCGGCCTGGGCCGAGGGCGCCTGGGGATGGAACTCGGGATAGGCGGCCACCTCGATGGCGAACAGGTCGCCGGTCGTCTCGCGGATGTAGGTGACCAGCTCGTTCGCGTAACGGAACTCGCCGGCCCGGCCCATGCCCGACGGCAGGTCGCCACGCAGTGCGACGATGCGCGCAACACCCTCGTCGCGGTAGATCGCCAGCAGCTCGTCGATGCTCTGTCGGGTCGAGCCGATGCAGGAGAGGTGCGGGGCCACGGAGAAGCCGTCGGCGCGGCAGGCGCGCACCGTCTCCAGCGTTCCCTCGCGGGTCGAGCCTCCGGCGCCGAAGGTGACCGAGACGAAGTCGGGCCCGAGTCCGGCCAGGCGCGCCCTGGCCGTGGCCAGGTTGCGTATCCCGTCCTCGGTCTTCGGCGGGAAGAACTCGAAGCTGAAGCTGCGGTCGTAGGTTTGCTGCGACTCCATTGGGGCGCCACTCAATAGCGGTAGTGGTCGGGCTTGTAGGGGCCGTTGACAGGCACTCCGATGTAGTCCGCCTGGCGCTGGCTCATCGTCGTCACATGGGCGCCGATACGTGCGAGATGCAGTCGTGCCACCTTCTCGTCGAGCGATTTCGGCAGCACGTAGACGCGCTTCCCGTAGTTCTCCGGGTGGTTGAACAGCTCGATCTGCGCCAGCACCTGGTTGGTGAACGAGGCCGACATGACGAAGCTCGGGTGGCCCGTGGCGCAACCCAGGTTCACCAGGCGCCCCTTCGCGAGGACGATGATGCGCTTGCCGTCAGGGAAGATGACGTGGTCGACCTGCGGCTTGATGTTCTCCCAGGGGTACTGCTCCAGCGAGGCGATGTCGATCTCGGAGTCGAAGTGGCCGATGTTGCAGACGATCGCCTGGTCCTTCATGCGCGCCATGTGATCGTGGCTGATGACGTCGACGTTGCCGGTCGCGGTGACGAAGATGTCGCCCCGGTCGGCGACCTCGTCCATGGTCACGACACGGAAGCCCTCCATCGCCGCCTGCAGCGCGCAGATCGGGTCGATCTCGGTCACCCAGACCGTGGCGCCGAGCCCGCGGAAGGCCTGCGCGCAGCCCTTGCCGACGTCACCGTAGCCGAGCACCACGCACACCTTGCCGGCGATCATGACGTCCGTGGCCCGCTTGATGCCGTCCATCAGCGACTCGCGGCAGCCGTAGAGGTTGTCGAACTTCGACTTGGTGACCGAGTCGTTGACGTTGATCGCAGGGAACGGCAGCCGGTCCTCCGCCGCCATCTGGTAAAGGCGATGCACGCCGGTCGTGGTCTCCTCGGTCACGCCGCGGATCGCCGCGAGGCGCTCGGCGTACCAGCCCGGGGCGGTGTCGAGACGTGTGCGGATCGCCGCGAACAGCGCCTGCTCCTCCTCGTTCGTCGGCTCGGCGACGACCGACGGGTCCTCCTCGGCCCGGGCGCCCAGGTCGAGCAGCAGCGTCGCGTCGCCGCCGTCGTCCAGGATCATGTTGGCCGGCTCGCCGTCCCAGTCGAAGATGCGGTGGGTGTATTCCCAGTACTCGTCGAGCGACTCGCCCTTGAACGCGAAGACAGGGATGCCGTCGGCGGCGATCGCGGCGGCGGCGTGGTCCTGGGTCGAGTAGATGTTGCACGACGCCCAGCGCACCTCGGCGCCGAGCTCGACGAGCGTCTCGATCAGCACCGCGGTCTGGATGGTCATGTGCAGCGAGCCGGCGATGCGAGCACCGGCCAGTGGCTTCCGGCCTGCGTACTCCTCGCGCAGGGCCATCAGGCCCGGCATCTCGGTCTCGGCGATGCGGATCTCCTTGCGCCCCCAGTCGGCGAGGGCGAGGTCCGCGACGATGTGATCGGGAAGGGACTTGGTTTCAGCCACGGCGGTCATGGGATTGCTCCATTGACATGTGGCCGGGGGGGGGACGCCGCTCACCGTCGTCCCGTGCCCGGCACGGGTTCGGTGAGCGCCGTTTAGGTCCGAGCCTGGGGCGTCGACGCGGCGACGGCCTTGCAGCGCTCCTCGGACTGGGGCGGCATTATACCCGAAGCGTGTGCCGGGCTTGAAGTGCCTGGCTTCAAGCCTGCGCGCCGCGTGCGCTTCAGTTGCTCAGGATCCAGTTGACGACGTTGATGATCTCCTCGGTGTCCTCGGTCTTGAAAGAGGTGTGTGCCTCTTCCTTGCCCTTGACCTTGATAGTCGGGCTCTTGGTCAGGTGATCGAAGAGGACGTGTTTCGCGTCGGGGTGATCCTTGTACTTCTCGGCCACGGACTGGTACGACGGCCCGTCCTTCTCGCGCGTGACCGAATGGCAGTTGAAGCACTTGTTCTGCTTCAGCGTGCGCATGGCCATGTGCTCGTTGAACGGTTCGGCGGAAAGCTGCGCGCTGCCCATCAACAGGCAGAGCGCGGCCAGGAGTTGAAGCGGTCGCATTGATGATTTCGGGATCGGCATGGTCTGAAGTTCGGCGTTGTCTCCAACTCTAGCTGAGACAGCTGAATGCGCGCTGAATTTCATGCCGTGGGTAGATTAGAGCGTCAGGATCCAATCCACTAGGGCGCGGATCTCTCCCGGCTGCAGATCCTTGAGCTGCTTGTGTTTCTCCGGGTCGCCCTGGAGGTCGATGATAGGCGCCGTAGTCAGGTGTTTGTAGAGCCTGGCCCTGGCATCCTCCCGATCGCGGTATTTCTCGGCGACCGAGTGCCACGAGGGCCCCTCCTTCTCGCGCTGGACGGCGTGGCATTTGAAGCAGTCATTCTTGCGGGCCAGCCGCTGGATCGCCATCGGTGCGTGGGCGACCTGCGGCTCGTCCTCGGGTGTCGACGGCGCCGTTTGACAACCGACAAGCACGAGTGAGCCGAGCATCGTGGCAATCAGTCCGGAACGGACGATGAGTATGTGGCGGTCAGGCATCGGCTAACTCCCTAATGTGGTGATCGCCGTTCAGATCCCCGCGGCATCGCGCAG
>JAWVZO010000189.1:0-5020 GCA_033722135.1 Gammaproteobacteria bacterium
ATTCGTGTGGTCGGGCGGAAGATATCGCTTTATATCATTGTTATTTAGATGTTTATTCCCATTTTAGCCGACTCGCGGAAACATGCCTGGCCAGTGGCTGTCAACCGTTTCGCGAACGGGTGCAACGCTTGTCCACAAAGTTATCCACAGGGCTGAACTGGTGTTGCGCGGTTGCTGTTCGGTGAATGACTTAGCGCACCTTGGTCGATTCGCGTTTCAATGTCGCCGCTAACATGGACGCTTGTCCGTGTCCGTCATCCGGGCAGTGCTAGAGTCGCGCCATGCCCGATCGCCACGTCCTCCAGGTCGCCGTTCCCGTCCCGCTGCGACGTCTCTTCGACTACCTCCCGGCGGTCGGCGACGACACACGGGGGTTGCTGCCGGGGCGCCGTGTCCGGGTGCCGTTCGGGAGGCGCCGGCTGGTGGGGATCGTGGTCGGTGCCCGCGAAGGCGCGGACCGGGGCGTGCGTCTCCGGCGCATCGAGCGGGTGCTCGACGACGCGCCGTTGTGGACCGCCGCACAGCTCGATCTGCTGCGCTGGGCGGCCCGCTACTACCATCACCCGCTCGGCGAGGTCCTGTTCGCCGCCCTGCCGGCCGCGCTGCGCAAGGGCCAGCCGGCACGTTCGGCAGTACGCGTCCACTGGCGGCTGACCGCACCGGGTCGCAACGCCCCGCCCGAGGGACTCGCCCGAGCTCCGCGCCAGGCCAGGGTACGCGCCGTTCTCGAAGCCCGGGGCGAGGCGGGCGCGAGCGCGGCGCAGCTCGGCCGGCTCGAAGGCGACTGGCGGGGGGCTCTGAGGGGCCTGGTGCGGCGCGGCTGGGCCGAACCGTTCCAGGCCGTCGACGCGGTCGGGTCGGCGATCGTGCAACGCGCGCCGCGGCATCACCTGAACGACCCCCAGCACGAGGCCGTGGAGGCGATCGGCCGCGACGACGGCTTCACGCCGTGGCTGCTCGACGGGGTGACCGGCAGCGGCAAGACCGAGGTCTACCTGCACGCCATCGAGCGTGTCGTCGAGCGTGGACTCCAGGCGCTCCTGCTGGTGCCGGAGATCGGCCTTACACCGCAGCTGCTCGACCGTGTGGCGGGGCATTTCGGCCGCCGACCCGCCGTGCTCCACTCCGGGCTCGCCGACGGCGAGCGCCTCGCGGCCTGGTTCGCCGCACGCGACGGGAGCGCCGACGTGGTGGTCGGAACCCGGTCGGCCGTCTTCGTCCCGCTGGCCCGGCCGGGCCTGATCGTCGTCGACGAGGAACACGACCCCTCCTACAAGCAGCAGGACGGCTTCCGCTACCATGCGCGCGACGTGGCCGTGGTCCGGGCGCGAAGCGAGAAGATTCCCGTCCTCCTCGGGTCGGCGACGCCGTCCCTGGAGAGCCTGCACAACGTCCGGCGCGAGCGGTACCGCCTCGCCCGCCTACCCGCCCGCGCCGCCGGCGCGGAGCTGCCGGCGGTCGAACTGGTCGACCTGCGCGGGCGGACGCTGACTGCCGGCCTCTCGCCGCGGCTCCTCCAGGCACTCGGCGAGGCGCTGGATTCGGGTCGCCAGGCCATGGTGTTCCTGAACCGGCGCGGCTACGCGACCACGCTGATCTGCCATGACTGCGGCTGGATCGCCGGCTGTCGGCGCTGCGATGCGCGAATGACCCTCCATCTCGCGCGCGGCCGGCTCTGTTGCCATCACTGCGGCAGCGAGCGGCCCCCGGAGCGCCGCTGTCCCGACTGCGGCGGGGACGATCTCCGCCCGCTCGGCCAGGGAACGGAGCGTCTCGAGGCGGCGCTGGCGGAGCGCTTCGGCGAATCGGGTCTGGTGCGCATCGACCGCGACACGACGCGCAGGAAGGGAAGCCTGGACGCCAAGCTGGCCGAGGTGCACTCGGGCGATGCACGCCTGCTGGTCGGGACGCAGATGCTCGCCAAGGGCCACCACTTCCCCGGCGTGACCCTGGTCGGCGTGGTCAACGCCGACGCGGGGCTGTTCGGTAGCGATTTTCGCGCGGCCGAGCGCATCGCCCAGCAGATGATCCAGGTCGTCGGCCGGGCCGGCCGCGCCGCCCGGCCCGGCCGGGTGCTGGTCCAGACCCACCACCCGGAGCACCCCCTGCTCCAGGTCCTGGTCCGCGACGGGTACCACGCGTTCGCCGAGGCGACGCTCGAGGAGCGACGCCTGGCCGACCTCCCCCCCTGGACCCACCTGGCCCTGCTGCGCGCCGAAGCCCACGACGCAGACGCGCCCCTGGCCTTCCTGGAGGACGCGAAGCGCCTGGTGCCGCCCGTCGAGGGCGTCGAGGTGCTGGGCCCGGTGCCGGCGCCCATGGCCCGCCGCGGGGGGCGGCAACGCGCCCAGCTGCTGCTGCAATCCTCCCGGAGGAACCGGTTGCAGGGCCTGCTCGGCGTCTGGCTCGAGCGGCTCGAGGCGCTACCGGAGGCCCGCCGCGTGCGCTGGTCGCTGGACGTCGACCCGATCGAGCTTTTTTGAGCGCCGGCGAAGGTATAATCGCCGGCACGATCCCGCGGTCGGTTCCCGGCCGCGTCAGCCAGAACTCCGAGGTTTCGATGTCCAGGGACTTCGCCCGGTCCGCCTCCCCGTCACGTGGCCGCGCCCGCACGCCACCCAGGTCGGCGAAGGGGCCTTTCCTGCTCGGGTTGACGCTCGGCCTGACCGTCGCGCTCGGCGTGTTCCTCGTCGATCACGGCTACGTCCACCTCGACGAACTGTTCGGCGAGACCCCCACTGCGTCGAATCCACCGCAGCCGCGCGCGAACCCCGCGGCCAGGCCGCGCTTCGATTTCTACACCATCCTGCCGGAGATGGAGGTGGTCATCCCCGAGGAGCCGGCCGCCGAGATTCCGCCCGAACGCCCCGTGGCGCCACGCGAGGCGCGGTCCGACGTCGCGTCACCACCGGCCCGGGAAGGGGGATACGTCCTGCAGGCCGGCTCGTTCCGCAGCGCGGCCGACGCGGACGGTCTCAAGGCGCAGCTCGCGCTGCTCGGCTACCAGGCCTCGATCCAGACCGTGACCATCAACCAGGACACCTATCACCGGGTGCGGCTCGGTCCCTACGCGACCCGGGAGCGGGCCGACGCGGCGCGTGCCCGGCTCAACGAGAACGACGTGGCGACCATGCTGCTGCGCCTCAAGGGCTGATCTCCCCGGTCAGTCCTCGAGGTAGGTGTACCCCTCGAGCCCCGCGGTCAAGGTCTCCAGGTAATCCTCGCGCCGGGCTGCGTCGAGGTCCGCGGCGTCGAGCCGCTCGCGGTAGACGCCGAGCAGCTGCGCGGCGTCGAACTGCACGTAGCCGAGCACGTCGTCGACCCCGTCGCCCTCGATCGGCAGCGCCAGGCGGTACCCGCCCTTGCCGTCCAGTTCCACGTTCACCGAGTGGGTGTCGCCGAACAGGTTGTGCAGGTCGCCGAGGATCTCCTGGTAGGCACCGGCGAGGAAGATCCCCAGCCGGTACGGCTCGCCCGGCTGGACCGCGTGCAGCGGCAGCGTGCTGTCGACGCCCTCCTCGTTGACGTACTGCTCGATCCGGCCGTCGGAATCGCAGGTGATGTCGTGCAGCACCGCGCGACGGCCCGGTCGCTCGGCGAGCCGCTGCAGGGGTACGACGGGGAAGACCTGGTCGATTGCCCAGACGTCGGGCAGCGACTGGAAGATCGAGAGGTTGCAGAAGTACTTGTCGGCGAGGGTGTCGACGAGCTCGTCAAGGGCCTCGCGGTGGGCCGGAACCGACGGGTTCAGGCGGGCGACCAGACGGCTGCGCACGGCATTGACCAGGCGTTCGGCCAGCGCGCGCTGGCCCAGGTCGAGCAGGCCGTGGTTGAACATGGTATGGACTTCGGCCAGCCAGTGGCCGATGTCGTGGTAGGTCTCGAGCAGCGGACCCCGCGCGACCGTCTGCAGGCTCTCCCACAGGTTGTGCAGCACCGCCGGGTCGTCCTCGTCCGGTGGCGGGGGCGGGGCGAAGTCGACGGCCCGGGTGACGTCGACGATGTTGGTCACCAGCACGGCATGGTGGGCGGTCAGTGCCCGCCCCGACTCGGTGACCAGCAGCGGGTGGGGCAGCGACTCCTCGTCGCAGATCGCCGCGATGGCGTTGACCACGCCGTTGGCGTATTCCTGGAGGCTGTAGTTGATCGAGCAGGCGCTGCGCGAGCGGGTGCCCTCGTAGTCGACGCCGAGCCCGCCGCCGACATCGACGCAGCTGATCTTTACCCCGAGCTTGTGCAGTTCCGCGTAGAAGCGTGCCACCTCCTGGAGACCCTGGTGGATGTCGCGGATGTTGCCGACCTGCGATCCCAGGTGGACGTGCAGCAGCTGCAGGGCGTCGCCCAGGCCCTCCTCGCGCAGGCGCTCGACCACACGCAGCACGCCGGAGGCGTTGAGACCGAACTTCGATTTCTCGCCTCCGGAGTTCTCCCACTTGCCGCGCCCGGTGGAGGCGAGCTGGACCCGCACGCCGAGCCTGGGCGAGACCCCGAGGCGGCGCGCCTCCTCGATCACCAGCTCGAGCTCGCCGAGCTTCTCCAGGACGATGTGCACGCGGGGTCCGAGCTGCTCGCCGACCAGGGCGAGTCGCACGTACTCGCGGTCCTTGTAGCCGTTGCAGATGACCACGCCGTCGCGCTCGACGAGACCGAGCACGGCCATCAGTTCCGGCTTGCTACCGGCCTCGAGGCCGACGCCCCCGGCGCCGAGGATCGCCTCGACCACGCGCCGTTGCTGGTTGACCTTGATCGGGTAGGCCGGCGTGTAGCCGCCAACGAACTCGGCCGTCGCCATCGCCTTCTCGAAGGCCTCGCGCAGGCGTTCCACCCGGTGCTGCAGGATGTCGGTGAAGCGGACCAGCACCGGGAGCGAGAGGCCGTTGGCCTCGAGGTGGTCGGTGACCCGGCGCAGATCGACGCGCGTGGCATCGCGCCCGGGGCGGGGGATCACCTGGACGTGTCCGTCGGCGCCGACGTCGAAGTAGCCGTTGCCCCAGTGCGTGATGCTGTAGGCGGCGCGCGC
>JAWVZO010000190.1:0-5011 GCA_033722135.1 Gammaproteobacteria bacterium
CCTGCTCGGTGGCCTCGTGCGCAAGCACGGGCTCCAGGGGAGCCGTTGCGTGCTCTGCCTGCATCCGACCCAGTACGAGATCGCCATAGTCGACCGGCCGGAGGTCGAGGCGTACGAGCTGATCGACGCCCTGCGCTGGCGGATCAGGGAGGTGACCGACCTCCCGCCCACCGAGGCAGTGATCGACGTCATCGAGCCCGCCGAGGGCAGTGCCGAGCAGGAGGCCGGCATGATCGGCGTGGTCGCGGCGCACCGCCCGGTCGTCGAGGAACTGCACGGCCAGCTCACCGGCGCCGGCCTGGTCCCGGTCGCGTTCGACATCATCGAACTCTGCCAGCGCAACCTCAGCGAACTGCTGCCCGAGAGCGCCCAGGGGCTGCTGGTGATCCAGCTGCGCAACTCGATCACCCAGATCTACGGCTTCCGCGAAGGCGAGCTGCTGCTGACCCGGCGCACCGCCGTGCTCGGCAGCCAGGTCGCTGAGGAGCTCGCCCAGCTCGCCGAGGGCAACGCGCTCGACGTCAACACCCTGGAGAACCTGACCGTCGAGATCCAGCGCACGGTCGACTTCTACGCCTCGCGCGCGCGCCGTGGGCAGCCCACCGGGCTGCTGCTCGCGCCGTTCGAGGAGGAACTGCCCGGCCTCTGCGACCACCTGACCCAGATGGTCGACATCGTCGCGCGCCCCATCGATCTCAACGCCCTCTGCGACGTCCCGCACCCGCTGCCCGACGCGCTGCAGGCCCACGCCATCGACGCGGTCGGCGCCGCGCTGCGCGCGCCCACCGGGGTGCCGTCATGAGGCAGGAGGTCAACCTTCTCCCGCAGGACCTCGGCAAGACGCGGAGGCGGCCACTGATGCACTACCTGGCCGCCGGCAGCGTGCTGCTCGTCGTCCTCATCGCGGTGGGCGGGTGGTACCTCGCCTTCCGCGTCCACACCCTCCAGGACGCGAACCGGGCCCTCGAGCGCACCCAGGAGGCGAATCGCGAGCTCCTCGAGCAGCTGCGCGCGAACGTGGCCACGCGCGTGCCGAGCGCCGAACTGCTGGCCGCGATCGAGCGGCGCGAGACGGAACTCGCCACGCGCCGGGCGCTGCGCGACGCGCTGGTCGATCACCGCCTCGGCAACACGAGCGGGTTCTCACCGTTGCTGACCGGTCTCGCCGAACGCAAGCCCGAACCGGTCTGGCTGCGCCACATCGCCCTCGATGCCGGCGGCGTGCGCCTCGAGCTGCGCGGCAGCGCGCTCGATCCCGCCGCCATCCCGGTCTACCTGCAGCGGTTCGCCGAGGTCGAGGCGCTGGCCGACCGGCGCGTGGACCGGCTCGAGATCACCCGGCCCGCCGGGCAGGTGCGGCACGTCGATTTCCACCTGCGCGCGGAGCGTCGGCCGTGATCGCGTTGCGCCGGGTCAGCCACTGGTTCCGGGGCCGTTCGCCGCGGGAGCGCTGGCTGGTCGTCGGCAGCGCACTCGCCGTGCTGCTGCTGGTCGGCGACCAGCTGGTCTGGCAGCCCCTCTCCGAGTCCCATCAGCGCGTGCTCGGCGAACAGCACGCGCTGCAGACGGCGGTGCGCACGCAGCAGGAGGAGATGGCCCGCCTGCAGGCCCGGCTCGGCGAAGACCCGAACGCGGCGCCACGCCGGACCCTGGACCGCCTCGAGCGCGAGATCGCCGCGTTCGACCGGCAGATCGCCGAGGTCACCAGCCAGCTGATCGAGCCCGGGGAGATGAGCCGGGTGCTCGAGGCGATGCTGTCGCGCGTCGACCGCCTGAAACTCGTCGCGCTCGAGAACCTCGAGCCCGAGCCCCTCAAGGAGGAGGCGGACGCGGCGTCGGCCACGGGCGCGTTCCGCCACGGCCTGCGCATCGAGCTCGAGGGCCGTTTCCGGGATGCCGTGGACTACCTCGCCCTCCTCGAGACGCTGCCGTGGGGCTTCTTCTGGGAGCGGCTCGAGATCGTCGCCGGGGAGTACCCCGTCAACCGCATCACCGTCGAGATCTACACGGTCACCGTCGGACGGGAGTGGCTCGGTGTCTGAGCGGGCGTGCCTCGCCCTGCTGCTCGGCCTGTTCGCCGTAGGCGCCGCCGCCGCGCCGCTGGTCGACCCCATGCGCCCGCCCGAGATCGTCCGCGAGACGCCGGAGGCGTCGCGCCAGTCGGCGCTGCCGGTGCTCGACTCGACGCTGATCGCCCCCGGCAGGCGCATCGCGACCATCGACGGCCGACGCTACCGGGCGGGTGACGCCGTGGCGGGCGGCACGCTGGTCGCGATCGAGCCGACCGGCGTCCTGATCGAGCGAAACGGGCAACGGCTCCGCCTCGACCTGTTACCATCCGGCGTCAAGAGGAAGGTGGGGCAATGAGGATGCCGGGTTCCAGGGGGGAGCATAAACTGTGGCGGCGCACGCTGGTCCTGGTCGCCGGCGTGACGTGGCTGGCGGCCGGGTGCAGTTCCGTGCCGTACCAGGAGATCTCCGCCGTCGAGGCGATCGACGAGGCCGCCGCCCCGCCACGGGAAGCACCCGGCCCCGAGACCGCCCAGCCGGTCGAGCCGCCTCCCGAGGTGACCGCCGCGCTGCTGCCGCCACTGGCCGCACCGGCCCCGGCCGACGGCGAACGGTTCGACGTCGCCGTCGCCGGCGCACCCGCCGAGGCCTTCTTCATGGGTCTGGTGGAGGGCACCCCGCAGAACATGGTGGTACACCCGGACGTCACCGGCACCATCCACCTGACGCTCAAGGATGTCACGCTCCTCGAGGTGCTCGAGACGGTGCGCGACGTCTACGGCTACGATTTCCGCCGTACCCGCAGCGGCTTCATGATCCTCCCGCCGCGGATGCAGTCGCGCATCTTCTACGTCAGCTACCTCGACGTCGTGCGCAGCGGGCAGTCGCGCACCCGGGTCAGTTCCGGCCGCAGCCAGAACCAGGACAGCGGCCCCGGGGTACGCAACCGCGACACCAGTTCGACGCGCTCCGGGAGCGACGTCGAGACCAACAGCAAGTCGGCCTTCTGGGACGAGCTCGAGAATGGCCTGAACGCCATCGTCGGCGACGGCCCGGAACGCTCGGTGATCCTCAACCGGCAAGCAGGACTGGTCGTCGTGCGGGCGATGCCCGAGGAGCTGCGCGAGGTCGGTGACTACCTCGTGCAGCTGCGCAGCGCGCTCTACCGCCAGGTGATTCTCGAGGCGAAGATCCTCGAGGTGGTGCTCGACGACGGCTTCCAGAGCGGGATCAACTGGTCGCTGATCGGCAACGACGGGTCGGCCGGCCACGTCGGCGGCAGCACGCTGTTCGATACCGACAGCGCGAGAATCCGCTCCGACCTTCTCGGCCAGTCGATCGGCCTCGACGGCGGCGTGCCCGGCGTCGACTTCAGCACCTCGGCCTTCGGCGGCACCTTCGCGCTGGCCCTCAACGTCGGCGACTTCTCCGCGTTCATCGAACTGTTGCAGACCCAGGGCGACGTCCGCGTGCTGTCGAGCCCGCGGGTGTCGACGGTCAACAACCAGAAGGCGGTGATCAAGGTCGGCTCGGACGAGTACTTCATCACCGACGTCGACGTCGACCGCGACGAGAACGGCACCACGACGACCTTCGAGGTCAACCCGTTCTTCTCCGGCATCGCCCTCGACGTCACGCCGAGCATCGACGAGGGCGGTGGCGTGGTGCTGCACATCCACCCCTCGATCACCGAGGTCAGCGACCAGACCAAGAGCTTCATCGTCAACGGCGAGGACCAGCAGCTGCCGCTCGCCTTCACCCAGGTGCGCGAGTCGGACAGCATCGTGCGCGCCCGCAGCGGCCAGGTGGTGGTGCTCGGCGGGCTGATGCAGGAGCTCTCGCGCGCGACGCAGGCCGCGACCCCGGGGCTCGGCGAGGTGCCGGTGCTCGGCTCGCTGTTCCGCCACGACCGGCAGAGCGCGACGCGCACCGAGCTGGTCATCCTGCTGCGTCCGCTCGTCGTCGACGATGCCGGCTGGGCGGACGAGGTCCGCCAGGCGCGCGGCCGCTTCCTCTCTCTCGAGAACGAGGCCGACGGACGGATCCGGAGCGGGCTGGGCCTCCCGTCCAGCGAATGAAGCGATGTACCTCGAGCACTTCGGTCTACGCGAACCCCCCTTCCGGCTGACGCCCGACACCGACTTCCTCTACCTCTCGCCGGGGCACCAGGAGGCGCGCAACGTGCTGCTCGTCTCGCTGCGCAGCGGCGAGGGGTTCATCAAGATCATCGGCGAGGTCGGCACCGGCAAGACGCTGCTGTGCCGGACGTTGCTCAACGAGCTCGGCGACGACGTCGTCACCGCGTACCTGCCTAACCCGTGCCTGAGCCCGAACACCTTCCGCACGGCGTTCGCCGACGAACTCGGCGTCGAGTACACGCCGAGCCACGGCATGCACAAGCTGCTGCTCGCGACCACACGGCGGCTCACCGAGCTGCACGCGGCCGGCAAGCAGGTCGTGCTGCTGGTCGACGAGGCGCAGGCGATGCCGCGCGACACCCTGGAGGCGGTCCGCCTGCTGTCGAACCTCGAGACCGCGAAGACCAAGCTGCTGCAGATCGTGCTGTTCGCCCAGCCGGAACTCGACGACCGCCTGCAGACCCGCGAGCTGCGCCAGCTGCGCCAGCGCATCACCTTCGCCCACACCCTCAGGCCACTCGGGCCAGAGGACGCGCGCGCCTACCTCGGCCACCGGATCGCCATCGCCGGAGGCCACGTGCACATGCTCTTCGAGCGGGCCGCGGTCGACGCGCTGTGCCGGGCGAGCCGCGGCATCCCCCGGCTGCTCAACATCCTCGCCCACAAGGCACTGATGGCCGCCTACGGCAAGGGGGCGCCTCGCGTCGCCCGCGCCCACGCCGCGCTGGCGATCGAGGACACCGAGGCGGCGACACCGCAGGCGACCGGGGTGCCGGCGCTGCGCGTCGGCCTGGCCCTCGGCGCCCTCGCCTCCGCCGGCCTCTACTACCTGCTGAGGACCGCGTCGTGAGCCTGATCAACCA
>JAWVZO010000191.1:0-5009 GCA_033722135.1 Gammaproteobacteria bacterium
CCTGCGGTGGCTGCCACTCCTGCTCGCCCCGTTCACCGTCGCCCAGGCGTGGCGGGTCGAGGGTGCGATCGATCTCAAGGCCCTGTGGAGCAACCGGCAGCGGCACGAACCGCGTCCGGCGCGCCCCTATCCGGCCGACTTCCGCTGGCTCTACCTACCGATCTGCCTCGTCGCGGCCAGCGCCGCCAACCAGCGCGGACCGCTCTTCTTCGCCGCGCTCGTGCTGCTCGGCGCCTGGGCCCTGTTCGCCTGCCGTGACCGCTCGCGCCCGCTGGCGCTCTGGGCCGTGCTGGTCGCCACCGCCACGGGACTCGGCTACGCGGGACAGGCCGGCCTGCACCGCCTGCAGGGCCTGCTCTTCGAGGCCGCGTTCTCGGCCGCCGACGGCGGCGGCGACGCGACCGACCCCTACCGGAGTCGCACGGCCCTCGGCCGGATCGGCGAGCTGAAGCGCTCCGACGCCATCGTGCTGCGCGTCCGCCCGGCGTCGGGCGAGCCCCCTCCGGAGCGGCTCCACCGCGCCACCTACGACCGCTTCGCGGGGACGACCTGGTTCACGCGCGACGCGCCGCTGGCGCCGGTCGAGGGGACGGGTGAAAGCGGACGCTGGGTGCTGGCGCCGGGCGTCACGCCGGAGCGGCGGGTGACCATCGCGGCCAACTTCGCGGGGGACCGCGCGGTGCTGCCCGTCCCGCCGGGCGCGGTCCGCCTCGACGGCCTGGCGGTTCCGCGCCTGGAACGCAACCGTTTCGGGGTGCTGCAGGTCGCCCGGCCCGAGCGCGTGCCGGTGCGCTACGAGGTGGCGTCCCTCGCGGGATTCGATCCGCCGTCGGCGTCGCCCACCCCTGCCGATCTCGCCGTGCCGGAGCGCCTGCGTCCCCTGCTGGCGCGCCACTCGGACGCCCTCGGCCTGGCCGGGCTGCCACCCGCGGAGGCGGTGCGCCGGCTGGCTAGCTGGTTCGAGGAATCATTCGGCTACGCGCTCTACCAGCGCGAGGCACCCCTCGACGGGCACGCCCTGGAGTCCTTCCTCGAGCGCAGCCGCGCCGGCCACTGCGAGTACTTCGCCACCGCGACCGTGCTGCTGCTGCGTGCGGCCGGGATCCCCGCGCGCTATGTCACCGGCTACGCCGTGGTCGAGTGGAGCGAGCTCGAACAGGCCTACGTCGTCCGGCGGCGGCACGCCCACGCCTGGGGCCGGGCGTACGTCGACGGGGCGTGGCGCCCGGTCGACACCACGCCTTCGACGTGGATCGACGAGGAGCGCGCCGAGGCGTCGAAGCTCCAGCCGCTGCTCGACGGCTGGGCCTGGCTGACCCACCGCTACCGCCTCTGGCGCCAGCGGGACGGTGACGCCGGCCTGCCACGGACGTGGTGGCCGCTGCCGGCCGGGCTGCTGCTCCTCGCCGCCTGGTGGCTGCGCCGCCGGCTCCGCGCGGCGCGTACCGACGGCGAGACCGGGCGCGATCGGCGCACCGCGACCCGCCGGGCCGATTCGCCCTACGACCGTCTCGAACACCACCTGGCGACACGCGGCCACGGGCGCGGCGCGCACGAGCTGCCCACCCGCTGGGCCGCGCGGATCGCCCCCGCGCTCTCAAGCCCGGCTCTCGCGCCCGACCTCGAGGCGATCGTGCGCCTGCACTACGCGTACCGCTTCGACCCGGCGGCCGACACGGCGGTGCTCCACGCCGAGCTCGAGCGCAGGGTCGCGGCGTGGCTCGCCGCCCACGACCGCGCGGGCGGGTCGTGAACGGCCTCGTGCGCGTGCCTCAGCGGCCGGCCCGCCACAGGGCATCCAGGCGCCGCGCATCCTTCGGTGTGCAGACGAGGTCGACGCGCCTGCCGTCGTCGAAGGCCAGCCGCACGGAGCGCTCTCGGGCCGAAATGTAGACCCCGATCACCGCGGCGCCGAACCCGGCCAGGGTGCCCAGCACGCCGAATACCAGGAAGCCCAGCACCGCGACGGCGGGGATGCCGACCGCGTAGCCGAGGCAACCAACAACGCCAGGCTCCTTGCGGGAGGCCTCGATCCAGGTGACGCGGCGCATCGGGTAGGCGGCCTGCACGTCGCCGCGCAGCACCAGCCGCCCGTCGTCGTCGACCTCGGCCCGACCCGAGCGGCCGAAGCTGCCGCCGACGATGATCACCCTCCTGACGCCCCGGAAGGTGCCGGACGGCACGGGGCCCGCGCCGGGGTCGCGGTCGGTCGTGGCAGCGGCGGAAAGGCGGCGGGACGGCGGATCGGGTCGACTCCGGAACGGGTTCGCGAAAAGACGCGTCGACGCGGGATGCGCCGACCGTAGCACAGGGCCCGATCGCGGTCAGCCGGCCGGGGGCCACCCGGGGCGCGTCCTCCGCGGCCCGGTTGCGCGGGTCGCCGCTTCGTCCTATGACTGGCGGTACGACCGCGCCCGAGGCGGGCGTCAGGAAGGAGCAACCCGATGAGCTGGCACGACTGCCCGCCCGCGGACGCGAAGCCCCCGCCGGGCGACGCCGATCCCGTCGAGATGATCATCGTTCCGCGCAGCAGCGACCTCGGCGGCTTCGAGGTGGCCCGCGTGCTGCCGTTCCGCGACCGGCGCATGGTCGGGCCGTTCATCTTCCTCGACCAGATGGGTCCGAACACCTTCCGGCCCGGACAGGGCCTCGACGTGCGCCCCCACCCGCACATCGGGCTCGCCACCATGACCTACCTCTACGAGGGCGAGATCCTGCACCGCGACAGCCTGGGCTGCGTTCAGCCGATCCGCCCGGGCGAGGTGAACTGGATGACCGCGGGACGCGGCATCGTCCACTCCGAACGGACCCCCGAGGCGGCGCGCGCCGACGGCGGGACCGTCGCCGGGATGCAGGCGTGGGTCGCGCTGCCGAAACCGAACGAGGAGACCGATCCGGCGTTCGTGCACCACGACGACGCGACGCTGCCGGTCATCGACGACGGCGGCGTCCGCGTCCGGCTGATCGCCGGTTCCGCCTTCGGCGAGTCGTCGCCCGTCGCGACCCTCGCCGAGACGCTCTACGCCGACGTGTCGATGACCCCGGGCAGCAGCCTGCCGATCGATGCGGGGCACGAGGAGCGGGCGCTGCACCTCGCCTCCGGGCGCGTGGCGGTCGACGGCCAGGCCTACGAGGCCGGCCGGATGCTGGTCCTCGCGCCCGGCCGCACCGCGCGCGTGACCGCGGAGACGGCGTGCCGCCTGATGCTGCTCGGCGGGGCGACGATGGACGGCCCCCGGCACATCTGGTGGAACTTCGTCCACTCCAGCCGCGAACGCATCGAGCAGGCCAAGGCCGACTGGAAGGCGGGACGCTTCGACCCGGTGCCCGGCGAGACGGAGTTCATCCCGCTCCCTGAGTAGACGCGGGCGGACGGTTCGCCCCGGCCGCGGGGAACCCGCGCGGGGGTCATGCCCGCCGTGCGGTTCCGCGAATATCGCCTATAAAGAAGTGGGCCGGGAGAGTCACGCCAGCACCGGAGAAACGGCCCCATCCCATGCGCTTCGTCTTCGTAAACCGCTACTTCCACCCCGACGCGTCGGCCTCGAGCCAGTTCCTCGCCGACCTGGCGTTCCACCTCAGGGCAGCTGACCACGACGTCCGGGTGGTCACGTCGAACGTGCGGCGGGACGCCCCGGACGAGACGCTGCCGCCGAGCGAGAAGGTTCTCGACGTGGCGGTCACCCGCCTCGCCGGGGGGCGCATGGATCGCGAGCAGCTCCTGGTGCGCTCGTTCGACTCGGCGCCCTTCTACCGCAACGTCCGGCAGCACCTGGTCGAGCACCTCCGGAAGGATGACGTGCTGGTGGTGCTCTCCGACCCGCCGCTGCTGTCGACCGTCTGCCAGAAGGTGGTGCGCAAGCAGGAGGCGCGACTGGTCCACTGGCTCCTGGAGCTGCAGCCCGAGGTGGCCCTGCAGGCCGGGGCGCGCGTGCCCGGTCCCGTCGCGACCCTGTTGCGCAAGGTCCGCGACCGCTCGCTCCAGCAGGCCGATGCGAACGTCGCGGTCTCGGAGACCATGGCCCGGCGGCTCCGGGAGGCCGGGGTGCCCGACGCCAGGATCGAGGTCATCGGCCCCTGGGGACTCGCCACCATCGACCGCGCCGGGGCGACGGCCGCCACCGCCCTGCGCACCGACTGGGACCTTGAGGGCCGCTTCGTCGTCGGCTACGCGGGCAGTCTCGGGCCGACCCACGACAGCGAATCGCTGCTGAGCGGCATCGAGAAGACCGCCGGCTCGAAGAACCGTGATCTCGCCTGGCTGTTCGTCGGCGGCGACGCCGGCATCAACGCGATGCGCGAGTCGGTACCGATGCGCGCCATCGACATGGTGAAGTTCCGGGACGCCCTCCCCCTGCACCGCCTCGCCGAGGTCATGGCCGTGCCCGACGTCCACCTCGTCTGCCAGCTTCCGGAGATGGAGGGGCTGGCGTTCCCCGGCAAGCTCGCCGGCATCCTCGCCGCCGGCAAGCCGTTGATCTTCATCGGCGACAAGGAGGGCGAGATCGGGACGATGATCGACCGGGAGGGGTGCGGCATGGCGATCCAGAGCGGCGACGCGGAGGGGCTCGCGGCGGCGATCGCCCAGATGCACGCCATACCCGAATCGCGCGCCGACATGGGCCGGCGCGCGCGGGCGCTCTACGAGCGCCGCTTCGCCCGCGAGCCGGCACTCGCCGCCTGGACCGGGCTCCTGACCTCGCTCGGTCCGGGCTAGATCCGGTCACCACGCCGCGACCGATCCGCGGACCGCGGCGAGGGGGGACCCCGCGCCGGGCGATGCGTTACGCTCGGCGTACCCGACCACCCCGACCCCGTTCCGGAACCTCTCCATGGCTCACGACCGCTACCTGGACGATTTCACGGTCGGTGAACGGTTCGACTGCCCCGGCGTCACCATCACCGAGAGCGCCATCGTCGACTTCGCGCTGAAGTACGACCCGCAGCCGTTCCACCTCGACGCCGAGGCCGCCGCCGAGTCGCTCTACGGCGGCCTGATCGCGAGCGGC
>JAWVZO010000192.1:0-4960 GCA_033722135.1 Gammaproteobacteria bacterium
CCGGGCTGGCCCATGTGCGGGTAGAGATGCCCCCAAGGGCCGACCAGCCCGCGCCGCGGCACGTCCAGCTTCTCGAGCAGCCGGAACACGGCGTTCGAGTAACCATCGGCCCATCCGCTGACGGCGAACACCGGGCAGGTGATGGCTGAGAAGTCCTCGCAGAAGGAGCCGTGACGCCAGAACCGGTCACGACGCTGGTGCTCGAGCCATGTCACCAGCCACGGGCTGCAGTGCTCGAGGCGCTCCAGCCAGATCTCGCGCCAGCTGTCGCCCACCGACTGCGGATCGGGCGGCAGGCTGTTGAAGGCGAACATGATCGAGGCCCAGGAGAGGTTGTCGCCGAGCAGGCAGCCGCCCATGTGGTGCACGTCGTCGGCGTAGCGGTCGTCGGTGGACGACGCGCTGATCACCGCGCAGAGCTCGGGCGGGTCCATCGCGGCGATCTGCAGGGCGTTGAACCCGCCCCATGAGATGCCCATCATGCCGACCCGACCGGTGCACCAAGGCTGCTCGCCGAGCCAGCGCAGCACCTCGACCCCGTCGTCGAGTTCCTGCTGGGTGTACTCGTCCTCGAGGATGCCGCCGGAATCGCCGCTGCCGCGCATGTCCACGCGCAGGCACGCGTAACCGTGCCCTGCGAACCAGCCGTGGTTGGCGGCATCGCGCGCCGCGGTGCCGTCGCGACGGCGGTAGGGAATGTACTCGAGAATCGCCGGGGCCGGCTCGTGCTTCGCCGACTCCGGAAGCCAGAGGCGGGCCGCCAGCTCCGTGCCGTCGCGCATCGTGATGCGCACGTCGTCGTGCACCTCGACCCGGTGCGGGAAGCGGTCGACGATCTTCACACGATTTCCGGTCTCCGGAGGATCTCGAAGGGCAGCATCTGCTTGACCTCGTCGTACTTCTCGAGCAGCTCGTGCTGGGATTCGCCCCCCAGGTAGACGTCGGCGATGTTGAAACTGTAGCTGTCCTGGAACGGCATGTCCGCGAGCGCCTGGCCGTCCTCGACGTGCGATTCGAAGCGGATGTCGGGGAAATGTTTCTCGAGCAATTCCACGTCGCCCTCGCTCGGCGCATGCGCGACGACCCCCTCCTCGAACACGCGCATCATGAACTTCGCGGCGATCTTGTGGCGGCCCTCGCGCTGCGGCGGGTTGGGACGCTTGCCGAGCGCGAGGTCGATCAGCACCTGCTGGTGGGACGAACCGTCCACCAGGGCGAAGAGCGGGCAGTGGGACTGCGAGATGCGGCCGTTGATCTCGAGCAGCATGAACCGGTCGCTGTCCTGATCCCAGTAGTACTCGATGTTGAACGGGGCGTTATCGAAGCCGATGGCGTCGAGGATCCGGTCAGTGACCTCGATCATCCGCTCCTGGACCCGCTGCGGGATGCTCGAGGGGTACTGGTAACGGGACAGGACGCTGAGCACGTGGCTGTCGCGGATGGTGTCGATGACGCCGTAGACCTCGAGTTCGCCCCGATAGCGGTAACCCTCGAGCGTGCACTGCCGCCCTTTCGAGATTATTGCCTCGGCGATGCAGTGGTACCCGCCTACACCCTGCACCGCATCGGGAACCTCGGCATACCCGCAGAGATGGTTCACGGCCTCGGCGAAGAGGTGGATCCGGTCTCGGATCCTGGGAATGGCACGATCGAAGTCCTCGCGGCTCTCGATCCGGAACCCGAGGTTCGAGGAGTGGGCGGTCACCGGCTTGAGCCAGAACGGGTAGTCGAGGGCGACGCCGTCAAGCGGGTCGTCGGCGAACGGATCGA
The DNA here is from genome assembly GCA_033722135.1 of Gammaproteobacteria bacterium. GTDB lineage: Bacteria > Pseudomonadota > Gammaproteobacteria > QNFN01 > QNFN01 > QNFN01. Next base: position 1,771 of record JAWVZO010000192.1, read on the forward strand.
CCGCGGCGTACTCCGGTACGACCTCCGGCTCGACCCGCTCCTGGACGACGCGCGACCAGTACTTGTGCTCGCACATCAACGCGGCCTCGACCGACGGTCCCGGATGGCCCAGCTTGCGGCGCAGGATCGGCGTCATCACGCTGCTGGGGAAATCCCAGTGACTGATCACGGCGTCGACCTCGCCGTCGAACTCCTCGAGCACGCGCCACGCCTTTTCGAGCATCTCGTCGACCGGGTACTCGTCGGCGCGGGTCGCCTCGTCGAACGTCAGCAGGGGGTGGAAGCGGAACTCGTCGGCCCGCGGCAATGCCTCGAGGTCGGCGCGATGGAACGCGTCGAGACCGAAGACGAAGATGTTTTTTCGATCGCTCATGCAAGTGCCCTACGATTACGCGTAGTTCGGAGCCTGGCGCGTTGTCAAGCGCGCTGCGCGGCGCTACCGGCCGGCAAGAGGCAAGCCCGCTCACCCTAGGGGGCGGAGAGGCACGCTGTCCAGTAACGGTGATGTAGGGCCTGAGCGGCCTGTTCAGAACGGCCAGAAATGCGGGATCAGGAGCACCGCGAGGACCCAGGTGATCAGGTTCAGGGGCAGACCGACCCGCAGGAAGTCGACGAAGCGGTAATTGCCCGCACCGTAGACGAAGGTGTTGGTCTGGTAACCGAGCGGCGTGGCGAAACTCGCGCTCGCGGCGAACATCAGCGCCACGACGTACGGCCGGGGATCGAGCCCGAGCTGCTCCGCGAGGCCGATCACCAGCGGCGTCATGATGATCGCCACGGCGTTGTTGGTGACCGATTCGGTCATCGCCGAGGCGAGCAGGTAGATCACCGCGAGCAAGGCCCACGGTCCGAAATCGGCGGCGACGGCACGGACCCCTTCGACCACGAGCTGCGTGGCACCGCTCGACTGCATCGCCCGGCCGATGCCGAGCATGCCGAAGATCAGGAACAGAATCCTCCAGTCGATCGAGCGATACGCCTCCTGGGGCGTGATGCAGCCCACGGCGACGACGAACACCGCCCCGATCAGCGACAGCGCTACGATCGGCAACACCTCGGCTGTGGCGAGCAGCATGACCGCAGCCATCGTGACGACCGCGGCCACGGCATGTGCCGGACGGGCCCTGCGTACCCGCGGTTCGGAGAGGTCGATCAGATCGCCGCTGTCGAACAGCCGGCGGAAGCCGCGCCGTGTCCCGTTCAGCAACAGCGTGTCGCCGACACGCAGTTCGATCTCACCGAAGCCGCTGTCGAGGTCCTCCTGGCGCCGGTGGACGGCCATCACGCGCACGTCGTAGATGCTGCGCATGTTGAGCGTGGAGACGCGTCGCTGCGCGAAACGCGAGCCGGGGCCGACGACGCCTTCACGCAGGACGGTCGATTCGCTGCGCAGTGTCTCGAATCCGACCCGGGCGAGATCGCGTTCCGAGATCCCGTCGCTCTCCTCCCCGTTGACGTGCGCCGAGCGATGGAGGTCGATCGCCTCGCCCGCGGGAGCCACCACCACGAGCCGGTCGCCGCCCCGGGTCCGCATTTCGCCCGATGGGTCCTCGGTGCTCTCCCCGTCGCGCACCAGGGCCAGGATCTCGCTCTCGTCGCTGCCCAGGTCACGGAGCCGTTCGCCGACCAGTGGGCTGGCGTCGGTGAGGAGCAGTTCCGTGAGGTATCGGTCCTCCGCCTCCGGTTCCAACTCTTCGCCCGCCGCCCGGGCTTCGCTGAACGTCTCACGGTCGGGCAGCAGGTGGCGGCCGATCAGCGTCATGTAGGCGATGCCGGCGGTTGCCATCACCAGTGCCGGCAGGGTCAACTCGAACATGGTGAATTCGGCCAGGCCGTGGTCCGACGCGACACCGTTGACCAGCAGGTTGGTCGACGTCCCGACCAGCGTGCATGTACCACCGAAAATAGACGCGTAGGAGAGCGGGATCAGGAACCGGCTGGGCGTCCTGTCCAGCGAGCGGGCGAGCGCGATCACCACGGGGGTCAGAACCACGACCACCGCGGTGTTGTTGACGAACGCCGAGGCCGCCATGACGAATAACATCACCATCAGCAGTGCGATCGGCACCGGCAACGCCGCGAGCCGCTTGACGTAGCTGCCGAGCCAGCCGATCACGCCGGTCTGCGACAACGCCGCACCGAGCACGAACATTGCACCGATGGTCAGCGGACCGGAATTGGAGAAGACGCCGAGCATCTCCTCGACCTCCAGCACGCCCAGCACGAGCAGCACGGAAGCTCCGCCCATCGCAAGCAGGTCCGGCGAGGCCACCTCGCGCGCGAAGCCGATGAAGACCCCGAGCAGGACCGCGAACACCAGCCAGGCATCCAGAATCATCGTCGGTTAAGCCTTCATCCAGTGCCGCTCCTTCAGCGGTCTCGCGGCGTGTGCGACTCGCCGGTGGCGTTCTCCCGTCACGCAAAAGTGGCCGCCTGGTGCGGCGCACAGTTCAGCACATGGTCCCATGGTTCACGGCACCACTTGGCGGCGTGGCGATCATGAGCGGGGCCCCAGCCTGAACCGGGCACCGTCGACCTAGCGACAGGCTGGCAATCCTGTGAGGCACATGCAAGTCCATCGCACCCCAGGCGATAACCCGGGCCCGGCACCCCCGTCCACAGGGCATCCGCTGCGCCTTGGTGGCGGCATGAGTCATCACGAGCCGGCGCGCTTCGGAACCAAGGAACACGCCCGCGTTATGCGGGCAGAACGATTCAGCGGGCAAAAGAAAACCCCCGGAGGCTAATGCCTCCGGGGGTTCGAATTAGAAGCCCGGCAGTGACCTACTCTCACATGGGGAGACCCCACACTACCATCGGCGCTGAGCAGTTTCACTTCCGAGTTCGGGATGGGATCGGGTGGTTCCCACTCGCTATTACCGCCGGGCAATTCGGCTCGCGTCCCGCATTTGCGTGACGCCTTGTTCGGTATGTCGTCAAGGGGGGACGGTGAACTCCGTCCAGCACCCAATGCAGACTGCTTGGGTGTTATATGGTCAAGCCTCACGGACAATTAGTACCAGTTAGCTTCACGCGTTGCCGCGCTTCCACACCTGGCCTATCAACCTCGTAGTCTTCGAGGGTCCTTCAGGGACCTCAAGGGTCCAGGGAGATCTCATCTTGGGGGAGGCTTCCCGCTTAGATGCTTTCAGCGGTTATCCCGTCCGTACATAGCTACCCGGCAGTGCCA
>JAWVZO010000193.1:0-4950 GCA_033722135.1 Gammaproteobacteria bacterium
GCGCGCGACGAACCCGGGTGGCCCGAGGCCCGCGCGCGCTACCTCGCCCGCTTCCCGGCCGCCGGACAGTGGTTCGATTTCACGGACTTCACGCTGTTCCGCTTCCGCTTCGCCAGGGCGCGCTACGTCGGCGGGTTCGCCAACGCCCACGTGCTGGGCGTGGACGACCTGCGCGCTGCCGCGGAGCGGGCCGGGTGACCGCGGAGCGGCTGTTCGTCGCCGCCGGCGCGCTCAGCGCCCTGGCTGCGGTCGCCCTCGGCGCGTACGGGGCCCACGCCCTCCCGGGCGCCGGCGCCGCGACCTGGGCCAAGGCGGTCGACTACCAGGGCCTGCACGCCGTGGGGCTGGTGCTGGTCGGCCTGCTCGCCGGGCGCTGGTCCTCCCGCGCGGTGCGCCTCGCCGGGGCGCTGCTGCTCGCCGGCACGCTGCTGTTCAGCGGCAGCCTCTACCTGCTGGTCCTGACCGGGGCGCGCGGCCTCGGCTGGCTGACGCCGTTCGGCGGCATGGCGTTCATGCTCGGCTGGCTGGCGCTGGCGTGGGCGGCGCTGCGGCCAGGCGAAACGAAGACCGGCCCGAAGGGCGACCAAGGTCCTGGTCTGTAGGTCGGGCTTCAGCCCGACATCGACCCCCGTCGGGCTGAAGCCCGACCTACATGGCGCCAGGGGGTCCGGGTACCGGGCCGCCCGCACGCGGAAAGCGTGGAATCGACCCCGATCCGGCACCCCGCACCCTTCCCCACGACGCAACCACGGGGAACGCTGCGGTAGAATGCCGCGTTTCGCACAGCCGGCCCGCAGCACCCGAAACCGCAGCATGAACATCCGCGACTTCCTCACCGAGCGCCTCCGCCGGGCGATGACCGCCGCCGGCATCCCCGACGACTGCGCGCCGCTGGTGACGCCCTCCACCCGGCCGCAGTTCGGCGACTACCAGGCCAACGGCGCGATGGGCGCCGCCAAGCGGATGCGCACCAACCCGCGCGCGCTGGCCGAGTCGGTGGTCGCCGCGCTCGACCTCGGCGACGCGGCCGGGAAGGTCGAGATCGCCGGCCCCGGCTTCATCAACATCCACCTCGCACCGGCATGGCTCGGCGCGCGGCTGGCCGGGGTGATCGACGACCCCCGCCTGGGCATCGCGCCCACCGAACCGGCGCAGACCGTGGTCGTCGACTACTCCTCGCCGAACCTCGCCAAGGAGATGCACGTCGGCCACCTGCGCTCGACCATCCTCGGCGACGCGCTGGCGCGCCTGCTCGACTTCCTCGGCCACCGGGTGATCCGCCAGAACCACATGGGTGACTGGGGCACCCAGTTCGGCATGCTGCTCGCCCACCTCGAGGACCGCGAGGCGGAGACCGCAGCCGAGACCGCGCTCGCCGACCTCGAGGACTTCTACCGCGAGGCGAAGGCGCGCTTCGACGACGAGCCGGGGTTCGCCGACCGCGCCCGGGAGGTGGTGGTGCGCCTGCAGTCCGGCGACGACCGCTGCAAGGCGCTCTGGCGGGAGTTCATCGCCATCTCGATCCGCCACAGCGAGGCAATCTACGACCGCCTCGGGGTCACGCTGACGCGCGACGACATCCGCGCCGAGAGCGCCTACAACGACGACCTGCCGGAGATCGTCGCCGAGCTCCGGCGCCAGGGGCTCGCCGTCGAGGACCAGGGCGCGCAGGTGGTCTTCCTCGACGAGCTGGCCGACCGCGAGGGCAAGCCGCAGCCGGTGATCGTGCAGAAGTCGGGCGGCGGCTACCTCTACGCGACCACCGACCTCGCCGCGCTGCGCTACCGCTGCGTCGAGCTCGGCGCCAACCGCATCCTCTACTTCATCGACGCCCGCCAGTCGCTGCACATGCAGCAGGTCTTCGCGGTGGCGCGCCGGGCCGGCCTGTGCGCCGATCACACGAGCCTCGAGCACCACCCGTTCGGCACCATGATGGGCGAGGACGGCAAGCCGTTCAAAACGCGCAGCGGGGGGACGGTCAAGCTCGCCGAACTGCTCGACGAGGCCGTGGCGCGCGCCGGGCGGCTGGTCGCCGAGAAGGACCCCGACCTCGACGCGGCCGCGCGCGAGGACGTCGCGCGCAAGGTCGGCATCGGCGCGGTCAAGTACGCCGATCTCAGCAAGACCCGCACCCACGACTACGTGTTCAGCTGGGACGCCATGCTCAGCTTCGAGGGCAACACCGCGCCCTACCTGCAGTACGCCTACACGCGCATCCGCGGCATCCTGCGCCGGGCCGGCGTCGACCCGGCCTCCCTGGACGGCCCGGTCACGGTCGACGCGCCGCAGGAGAAGGCGCTGGCCCTGCACCTGCTGCGCTTCGGCGAGGTGCTCGACCAGGTCGCCCGGGACGCCTACCCGCACCAGCTCTGCGGCTACCTCTACGAACTCGCCAGCCTCTACATGGGCTTCTACGAGGCGTGCCCGGTGCTCAAGGCCGACGACGACGGGCTGCGCGCGAGCCGCCTGCGCCTCTGCGACGGGGTCGCGCGCACGCTGGCCACCGGGCTCGACCTGCTCGGCATCGAGGTGATGGAGCGGATGTAACCGCGATGCTCGCGCTACGCATCCTCGAGATCATCTTCCCGCTGCTCGCCATCGGCGGGGTCGGCTTCCTCTACGGCCGGCGGCACAAGCCGGAGATGGACGTCGCCAACCGGCTCAACCTCGAGATCTTCGTCCCGGCGCTGATCTTCTCGGCGCTCTCCGACCAGACCTTCGACCTCGGTACCTACGTGCCGCTGGCGCTGGCCGCGACCGCGGTGGTGCTGCTCTCCGGCCTGGTGGCGTGGCCGGTGGCGCGCCTGGCCGGCTACCGGATCAAGACGTTCGTACCGCCGATGATGTTCTGCAACTCGGGCAACATGGGCCTGCCTCTCAGCGTGCTCGCCTTCGGCCAGGCGGCGCTGCCGGCCGCGCTGGTCGTGTTCCTGGTCGAGAACGTGTTGCACTTCACCGTCGGCATCTGGATGCTCGACCACCGCGCCAGGCTCACCGCGGTGTTCCGCCAGCCGATCGTGCTCGCCGCCGCGCTCGCCCTGGTCTTCAGCTTCACCGGCACGACGCTGCACCCGACGCTGGCGCTGCCGATCGAGATGCTCGGCCAGATCTCCATCCCGCTGATGCTCTTCTCGCTCGGCGTGCGGCTGTCCACCGCCGACCTCGCTGAGTGGCGCATCGGCACGGTCGCGGCGGTCGCCGCGCCGGTGATCGGCGTCGCGCTGGCGCTGCCGCTGGTCGCGCTGCTCGGTTTGGAGGGGTTCTACGCCGGCGTGCTGCTGCTGTTCGGCGCACTGCCCCCGGCGGTGCTCAACTTCATGCTCGCCGAGAAGTACCGTCAGGAGCCCGAGAAGGTCGCGTCGATCGTGATCATCGGCAACCTCCTGGCGATCGCGGCGATCCCGCTGGTGCTGGCCTACGTCCTGCCGCGCTACGGCTGAGCGCCGCCGAGGCCGGGCCGGCGACCGCCGTTTGGCAAACGATCGCGAGGCGGCGACCTGCCTGCCATCCGCCGACCCTCCCGGGGCCGGCCGAATCCGGCGGGGCTACATCACGTTCGCCAGGTGGGCGCCGAGCCGCATGTCGGCGACCAGGATGTGCTCGGCCAGCCAGCTCTCGAGGTAGACGACCGCCTCCTCCGTCAGCCGCTCGCCCGACTCCCGGAAGCGTTGCTGCAGCGCGCGGGCGGCGGCGATCAATGCCTCGTGCTCCTGCGCGTGGACGTCGCGCTCGGGGTAGGCGTGTCTCAGCATCAGCCGCTCCTCGTGGCGGAAATGCCAGGCGGTGCAGCTGACCAGTTCCTCGAGCAGCGCGGCGACGTAGTCGTCCGCCTCGCCCTCGGCGACGGCCCGAACCAGCAGGTTGAACAGCTCCACCAACCGACGGTGGTCCGCGTCGATCTCCTCGACCTCGACGCTCAGGCTCCTGTCCCAGACCAGCTCCTTCATCGCCCGTGCCTCCCGCGGTGATCCGCGCACCCCACACCAGTGTAGGTCCCCTGCGCGCCGCAGGGTGCAGCCGCGCCCCGGCGGCGCTACGCTCGGGGTCCATGGACGCCGACCTCGAACCGCTCCTCGCCCGCTTCCGCGGCGTCGCCCCCGCCTGCGACTACTGGACGTTGCGCGCCGTCGCGACCCGCGAGGAGCGCCTCGCCGTGCGCCAGGACGTGCCCGAGCCGGTCGCGCGCAGCCTCGAGCGCGGCGCGATGATCACCGTCGTCGACGGTGGCGGGGTCGGCTATGGGGCCACCGGCGACCTCTCGGCGGCGGGGCTCGGGCGCGCCGCGCGCGAGGCGCGCGACTGGGCGCGGCTCGCCGCCCGCCTGCCGCTTCCCGACGGTGCGCCACCGCCCCGCCTCGCGGCGAGCGGCCGCTACGCGAGCCCGGTCGAGGACCCGTGGAGCGACGTCCCCGTCGCCGACAAGCTGGCCTGGCTGGCCGCCACCGCGCCCCGGCTGCGCGCGGGCGAGCGGATCGTCGACTGGGTTGCCGCGCTGTACCACCGCGCCCAGGAGGTGCTGCTCGCCGACGGCGACGGCCACGCCATCGAGCAGCGGTTCGCCTGGATCGCGCCGACCCTCCGCGCCGTGGCGTCGGACGGCGTGCTCACCGAGTCGCGCACCGTCGGCGGCGCGAACGCGGTGCGCCAGGGCGGGCTGGAGCAGCTCGCCTCGCTCGGCTTCCCCGACCGCGCCGACGCGGTCGGCGAGGAGGCGCTGGCGCTGCTCGCCGCCCCGCCCTGCCCGAACGGCGTCACCGACCTGCTGCTGATGCCGACGCAGATGGTGCTGCAGATCCACGAGAGCATCGGCCACCCGCTTGAGCTCGACCGCATCCTCGGCGACGAGCGCAACTACGCCGGCACCACCTTCGTCACGCCCGGGATGTTCGGCAGCTACCGTTACGGGTCGGAGCTGCTCAACGTCACCTTCGACCCGACGCGCCCCGAGGA
>JAWVZO010000194.1:0-4908 GCA_033722135.1 Gammaproteobacteria bacterium
CATGAGCCCCGGCCTCAGGCCTGCCCCCTGTAGGTCGGGCTTCAGCCCGACGACGCCCCTCGGCGGCCACGAACCCCGACCGGCACGGCACCGGGCCACGGCCTACACTGAGACCCGCCGCGACCCGCGGCGGCCCGGCTGCGCAAGATGGACCTGGTCCTCAACGTCTCCTTCCCCGTCTTCGGCCTGATCCTCTGTGGCTACCTCGCCGCGCGCCTCGGCGTGCTCGGCCAGCAGAGCACCCAGGCATTGAACGGCTTCGTCTATTACTTCGCGCTGCCGGCGCTGCTGTTCGTCTTCGTCGCCCGCGCGCCGGTCGACCGGATCTTCTACTGGCCGTTCCTCGCCGCGTTCGGCGGCGGCTACGCGATCACCTTCGGCGTCTCCTGGCTGCTGTTCCGCAAGCTCTACGCCGAGCGTCTCGCGGCGCGGGCGATGCGCACCAGCAACGGGGTGTTCGCGAACACCGGCTACATGGGCATCCCGCTCGCCTCGACCGCGTTCGGCGACGCCGCGGTGCTGCCGGCGATCATGGCCACGGTGTTCGTCAGCGTGGTCATGCTCAACGTCGCCATCGCGCTGATCGAGCTCGACGTCGCGCGCGAGGCGGGCGGCTCGCGCATCCTGCGCGACGTCGGCCTGTCGATGGTCAAGAACCCGATCGTCATCCCGGTCGCGCTGGCGACGGTCTTCCCGCTCGCCGGCTGGACGCTGCCGGCGCCGGTGGCCAAGTTCTGCGACCTGCTCGGCAGCGCGGCGGGGCCGTGCGCGCTGTTCGCGCTGGGCATGTTCGTCGCCACCCAGTCGCTGCGCGCCGGGGTCGGCGAGGCGGGGCTGATCAGCTTCTTCAAGCTGATCGTCCAGCCGTTCGTCACCTGGCTGCTGGTCACCTACGTCTTCGAGCTCGAGCCGATCTGGGCGGTGACCACGGTGCTGGTCTCGGCGCTGCCGATGGGCGCGACCTGCTTCGTGCTGGCGCAACGCTACGAGGTGCTGGTCAACCGCACCTCGTCGGCGACGGTGCTCTCGACCGCGCTGTCGGTGATCACCGTGACGCTGCTGCTCGCCTGGCTCGGGCCGTCGGTGCCGTAGTCAGACTGACGGGGCGCGCACCCGGCGCAGCACCGCGAGCACCGTCTCGGGGTCCTGCTGGGCGTGGTACTTGACGTGGAAGCTGTAACCGCTGCCGTCCTTCAGCAGCCGCTCGGGCGGGTGAGACGCGTCGGCAACCATGCGCGGTTCCGGCCATTGCTGGGCGATCACCGCCAGCGTCCGGTCAGAGATCACGCTCCAGGTCGCCCGGCCGCTGGCGATGCGCGGCAGGTAGTCGGCATCGAGGATGGCCGCGACCATCGCCTCGGTGGTCGCGTCGTCGGGCACCAGCAGGGCCAGTTCGTGGGGCGCGTCGGCATCGTCGCCGGCGGCGACGCTGTCGCGGGTCAGGTGGACGGTGACGCTCATCGCCCGCGTACGACCTCACGCCTCGTCGAGGAAGGTCACCTCGCCGGAGTCGAGCGCGTACTCGGCGCCGACGATGCGCAGGCCGTCCCCGGCGATCAGGCCGGCGAGGCCCGGGTGCCGGCGCAGCGCGTCGACGGTGACCCGGACGTGGGTCCGCACGGCCTGTTCCAGGCGCACCTCGGGCGGGTCCCCGGCGATTTCGGGCGTCCCGGCGAGGCTGTGGCGTATCGCGCCGATGATTGCCTTCAGCTCCGGCGAAAGGTCGTCGGGCGTGTCGCCCAGGGCCGCCTCGACGGCGCCGCAGCAGGCGTGTCCGAGCACCACGATCAGCCGGGTCCCGAACTTGTGGGCGGCGAACTCGAGCGAGCCGACCGGCGCCGGCGTCGGCACGTGGCCGGCGACCCGAACCACGAAGAGGTCGCCGAGCCCCTGGTCGAAGACGGCCTCGACGGGCACCCTCGAGTCTGCGCAGCCCAGCACCGCGGCGAAGGGCGCCTGGCCGCCCTTGAGGCTCTGGCGCAGGTCCGGGTTGGCGCGGGTGTCGTGGCAGGTCCGCCCGTCGACGAAGCGGCGGTTCCCATCGCGCAGGCGCTGCAGCGCCTCGTCAGCCGTTACGGTCACGTCGTCCTCCCCTGGCTCATGCGTGGGCGAGAGTATGCCCCAGGCCCGCCCCGCGGTCGAAGCGGGCCGCGGGCGTGTCTCAGGTCGCTGGCGGCCCCCGCCCGGGATCGGTTGGGCCGCCGGGCGGGAGGAGGTCCTGGGACTTGCCGACGGCCGCGAAGCGGGTCCTCGGGTTGATCATGGTGGGGCGTGCGAGCAGCAGGTTGTTCGGGTAGATCACCGTCTGCCGGTCCTCGGTGAGCAGGCGGGTGTTGAACAGGTTGATCTCGGTGATCGTGCCCTCGATGAAGTTGTCGGCGTCGAACACGCGGATGACGTTGCCGCGCTGGAAGGATGGGTTGAGCAGGAGCAGGAAGAAGCAGGTGACGTTGCTCAGGATCGACCAGCTCGCGAACAGCGCCGCGCCGGACAGCGCAATCAGCCCGGTCGAGAAGGCGAGCAGGCCGCGGAAGTCGAAGCCCCAGACGAACATCACCAGGGCCAGCGCGAACAGGCCGGTCAGCAGGGTCAGCGCGATGCGCGCCTGCTGGTACGCCTCGTTCTTCAGGCGCGTGGCCACCACGTAGCGTTCGATGCGCGGCAGCGCGACCTTGCGTACCGCGTAGTAGGCGACCGCGACAACCAGCGTCAGCACCAGGTTGACACGGTAGGTGACCAGTCCGTCGACGAAGGCGTCCAGCATCGTGGCTCCGGTGGCGCGTCAGCGCGGGTTCTCGCGCAGCCCGGCGAGGTAGCGCCGAGCCTTGTCGACGTAGCCGGCTGCCGAGGCGGCGAGTCCTGCGATCTCCTCGTCGGTCAGCGCGCGCTTGACCTTCCCCGGGCTGCCGATCACCAGCGACCCGTCGGGGATCTCGCGCCCCTCGGGGATCAGCGCGTTGGCGCCGATCAGGCAGTTCCGGCCGATCCTCGCGCCGTTCAACACCACGGCCTTGATGCCGACCAGGCTGTTCTCGCCCACCGTGCATCCGTGCAGCATCGCCATGTGGCCGACGGTTACGTTGGCGCCGAGGGTCAGCGGAAAGCCGGGGTCGGTGTGCATCACGGTGCCGTCCTGCACGTTGCTGCCGGCGCCGATGGTGATCGGCTCGTTGTCGCCGCGCAGCACGGCGTTGAACCAGACGCTGGTCCGGGCCTCGAGGATCACGTTGCCGATCACCGTCGCGTTGACGGCGACGAACTGGTCCTCGCCGCGCAGCTGCACGCGCAGGTCGTCGAGCTGGTAGAGCACGCGGGGCCTCCCGGGCGATGGCTTCGCCGGGATTGTCCCACACCCCCGCGCGCGCCCGCGAGTGGCGGCCGGGGGCTGGCGCGCGCGGCCCGGATCGGTATCCTTACGCCCCCGCGCGGCGCCCGGGAGGCCGGCGCGGCACGAACACCGCTGTCACCAAGGAGATTGCCCATGCCCTTCGTCGTCTACCTCTCCGGCGAGATCCACACCGACTGGCGCGAGGCCATCGCGACCGGGGCCCGCGCCCAGGGGCTCGACGTCGAGTTCACCTCGGCAGTCACCGACCACGCCGCGAGCGACGCTGCCGGCGACCCCCTCGGCGAGGAGAGCGACCCGTTCTGGCGCGACCACAAGTCGGCCAAGGTCAACGCCATCCGCACGCGCACGCTGATCGAGCAGTGCGACCTCGCCGTGGTCCGCTTCGGCGACAAGTACAGGCAGTGGAACGCGGCGTTCGACGCCGGCTACTGCGCCGCGCTGGGCAAGCCCTACGTGACGCTGCACGACCGGGAGCTGGTCCACGCGCTCAAGGAGGTCGACGGCGCCGCGATGGCCTGGGCGACCGACCCCGACCAGGTGGTCGAGATCCTGCGCTACGTCACCACCGCCTGACGGCGGTTCCTACGCCGCGTCGTCGTCCCTGGCGGCGTCGCGGTGCAGGGCGTCGCGCAGGAAGTCAGGCAGCCGGCAGCCGACCGGGCAGCAGCGCCCCGGCTGGCGGGTCGGGGCCTTGCCGTCCTCCCGCTCGAGCACGTCGCGCTCGAGGAGCTGCTGGACGACCTCCTTCTTCTCGCCGACCGGGTAGTTGCGCCAGATCTCGCGCTTCATCGCCTCCGGAGAGCCGCCGCCGTGCAGCGAGATCACCGAGTACCAGCCGCCCTGGTGCGACGCGGTCAGGTCCTCGATCAGCCGGGTCACCTGGCGGCGGTGGTCGGCGGGCACGTCCGGGTTGGCCTGCAGCAACGTCTCCAGCGTGCCGCGCGTGACCGGGTTGTGGTCCTCGTCGGGCCCCGGCAGCGCCACCACCAGCCCGCCGGAGACGGTGTGGGCGAGGCGGTGCATGTCGTAGATCTGGGTGGCGAGCAGCAGCTTGCCGATGTTGCTGAACACCGGGTCGGGCATGACGTTGCCCGAGCCGTCGCGCACCGCGTAGGTCGACGCGGCGACCCCGGTCGCGTAGAACCCCTCGACGATCTTGATCAGCTCGACCATGTCGTCGCGCAGGTGCGCGTGGCGGCCGGTGTCGAGCCCGTTGGCCTCGATCGCCAGCGCACCGGCGCCGATCAGCAGGTCGCCGAACCCGGCCCGCGCGGCGATGCACGAGTGGCGGTGGTGGGTCGCGTAAGCTTGGGTCAGGTAACCGGAGTGCGCGGTCTCGCCGTTCAGGAAGACCCGTTCGTGGGGCACGAAGACGCGGTCGAAACGGACCACGCCGGTGGTCTGGCCGTAGCGCCGCGAGAAGGGCGCGCCGTCGCGCCCTGGGCTGCCGGCGGGCCGCGCGGTGATGGTGATCCCCTCGGCGTCGATCGGCACCGCGCAGGCGACCGCGAACGGGGCGTCGTCGGGCGTCATCGACCGGCACGGCATGACCAGCAGGC
>JAWVZO010000195.1:0-4905 GCA_033722135.1 Gammaproteobacteria bacterium
CTACCTCCGCTCGCAGATGGACCCGGAGATCAGCTTCTTCGGGCCGATCGAGGGGCTGTCGGAGTTCCTGCAGTTCGTCAGCCGCAGCACCTACAGCGGCGCGGACCACGAGGCGGGCGCCGGGCTGGCCGACAAGCTGGGCTACCTGCGCTACCAGGGGTGGGCGGTGCTCGACCAGTTCACGCCGCTGGGGGCGCTGCTCGCCGCGCTCGGCCTCCTCATGCCGGGACGGCACCGCCGCGTGACGCTGGCGCTGCTGGCCGGCGCGCTGTGTGTTTCGCTGCTGCTGGTCCTGCTGCTCGACCGCGACTTCACCCGGCTGGGCGTCTTCGTCTACCGCGTCTACCCGATCCCCGCGTACGCGGTCCTCGCGCTGTTCCTGGCGCTCGGCCTGCAGCGTGCCTGGACGTGGTTCGACCGGCTGCCGACCCCGGGCGGCGCGGGCGCGGTCCGCGCGGCGGCGGTGCTGGCGGTGATCGCCCTGCCGTTGATGGCTCATTTCCCGGCCAACTACCGCGCCGACTACGACTGGGCCGAGCGCTACGCCCGGGCCGTGCTCGACGAGGTGCCCCCGGGTGGCATCCTGCTCCTGCAGGGGGACGTCGACGCGCTGCCGATCGGCTACGTGCGCCTGGTGCTCGGCCACCGCGAGGACGTCGCGATCTACGGCGCGAAAGGCCTGCTGTTCCGCAACCGCCCGTTCGACCCATGGGAGGTGCGCGACGATGCCGGGAAGCAGGCCGCGCTGCGGCGGCTCGTCGAGGAGAGCGGACGCCCGGTCTGCTTCAACGGCATCCGCGGCCGGCTCGGCGGGGACCTGGGCCTGCGCTGGAACGGCCTGACCTCGTGCTACGACACCGAGCGCGACGACGTCTACAGCCGGGTGAGCGACGCGGCGATCGAGCGCTACATCGCGCTGCAGAACGCGCGCGATGCCGACAACTGGACGATGATGGCGGCGGACTCCCTGGACGGCCAGATGGTCCACGTCCTGATCGTGGAATCGTTCCGCTCCGACCCGGAGTCGCGCCCCCGGCTCCACGAGGCGATCGACCGCGCCCGCTACGGGCTGCGCGGCATGACGGCCTTCATCCGCTACTCGCTCGACGCCGGGGTGCCGCTGTCGCCCGAGGAGTCGCTGGCGCTGCTCGAGGAGGCGCACCGCCAGGCCGACGAGGCCTACACCAAGCAGGACCTGATCGACCTCTACCGGCTCACCGCGCGCGAGCTCGACCGCGCCGGGCGCGGGGAGGAGGCGCTGGAGATGCTGCACCGGGCCGTCGCGGTGAAACCCGAGTGGCGCAACGATGCGCTGCCGGAACTGCTCACCCGGCTATTCCGCGAGGGGCGCGCCGGGGAGGTGCGGGCGGTGGCGGAACTCGACCCGGACCTCGCGGTACTGCCCGAGGTCTACGCGTTCTACGACGCGAGCCGGGAAGACGAGACGTTCGCCGTCACCCTGGAGCGCCCGGGCCTGGTCATCGAGCTCGATGCCGACGGGACGTTCGTGATCAGGTAGGCGCCGCGGCCGGTCAGCGCATCGCGCTGATCGGCTGGGAGAGAAGGATCAGGTCGGCGAGGACGCGGCCGCCCTCCTCGACCAGCAGGTTCTCCTCGGGGGTGGCCTGCTCGTTCGGCGCGACGGGGGTCTCGTCTTCCTCGGGGGTCTCGGGCAGGGCCTCGAGCGGCGGTTCCCCGAGGGCCTGGCGCCGCCGGTTCTCGAGCGCGAGCTCGAAGCGGCGCGCCGCGTCCTGTTCCGAGCGGCGCCGCCCCTCGTTGAGCGACAGCGCCACGCGCTGGTTCAGGTCGCGCTGGTGGGCAATCCGCTCGTTGAGGATGTTGAACTCGACGCTCTCGGCGCTGCGCAGGAGGTGCTTGCGCTGCAGCCGCTCGACGAGCGGGGCGAGGTTGGTGTACGGCTCGTAGTCGGCGGGCGCGATGGTATCCCACGGCAGCGCCCCGTCGAGCGCGCTCTCGCCGGTCTCCGAGACGTCGATCAGCTCGGGGAAGGGGATGTGCGGGAGCACGCCCTGGTGCTGGGTGCTGCCGCCCGAGATCCGGTAGAACTTGGCCATGGTCAGCTTCAGCCGGCCGTGGTCGAGCGACTTCAGGGTCTGCACCGTGCCCTTGCCGAAGGTCCGGCTGCCGAGGATCAGCCCGCGGTTGTAGTCCTTGATGGCGCCGGCGAAGATCTCCGACGCCGAGGCGCTGTGCCGGTTGACGAGCACGGCGAGCGGTCCGTCGTAGGCGAAGGCCGAGTCGGGGTCGCGCATCACCGCGACGCGGCCGTGGGCGTTGCGGATCTGCACCGTCGGACCGCCGCGGATGAACAGCCCGGTCAGCGAGTTGGCCTCCTCGAGCGAGCCGCCGCCGTTGTTGCGCAGGTCGAGCAGGATGCCGTCGACCCGCTGTTCGTCGAACTCGTGCAGGATGCGGGTCACGTCGCGGGTGGTGTTGACGTAGAAGGTCGGCAGGCGGATCACCCCGATGCGGAAGCGCGCGCCCTCGTGGTCGAACTCCATCAGCCGCGAGCTCGCCGCCTGGTCCTCGAGCCGCACGGTGTCGCGGCGCAGCATGACGATCCGGGTGCGGCTGTCGTCGGCGACCCCGGCGGGGATGATCTCGAGACGGACGAGGGTGTCCTTCGGGCCGCGGATCAGGCGCACCACCTCGTCGAGACGCCAGCCGACGATGTCGACCAGGTCGCCCTCCCCGCCCTGGCCGACCGAGACGATGCGGTCGGCGGGCTTGAGCTGCTTGGAGAGGTAGGCGGGACCGCCGGGGATCACCCGCACCACCTTGGTGTACTCGTTGTCGAGCTGCAGCGCGGCGCCGATGCCCTCGAGGGACAGGTTCATGTCGATCGAGAAGTCCTCCGACCGGCGCGGCGACATGTAGGACGTGTGGGGGTCGAAGATGTAGGCCGCCGCGTTGACGAAGGCCTGGAAGGCGTCCTCGTTGCGGCTCTGGCGGAGCCGCTTGAGCTGGCTCTCGTAGCGACGGGTCAACAACGAGACGATCTCGTCGTCGGCCTTCTCGGCCAGGCGCAGGCTGAGCACGGCGTTCTTCAGGCGCGCCAGCCAGAGCGCCCGCTGCGCCTCCGGACCGGGCGGCCACGCCGCCTCGCTGCGGTCGACCTGGACGGTCTCGTGGCCGTCGAACGCCATCCCGTCGAGGCCGTCCTCGAGCTGGTTGACCATGAACGCGAGCTGTTCGGCGAGGCGCTCCTGGTAACGGTTGTAGATGGTGAACGCGGGCCCCAGTTCGCCGTCGCGGAGCTGGTCGTCGAGTTGCGTGCGCTGCGACTCGAACTCGGCGATATCGTCGGCTCGGAAGTAGATCCGGGACGGGTCGAGCATCTCGAGGTAGCGGTCGAAGGCGTGGCTCGACAGGGTGTCGTCGAGGGGGATCCTGCGGTAGTGCCCGCGGCTCAGGCGGGTGATGACGTCGTGCGCCGTCTCGGCGTGGACCTCCTCCGGGGCCAGCGGGCGGACGTAGTCGCCGGGCTCGACGCGCGCCCAGGCGGAAGCGCCGAGGAGCAGCAGGGCGAGGAGAGAGGCGGTGCGAGCGAGGGTCGGGTTCATGGGCAAGTCAGGCGGGCGCGTCAGGGCGTCGCTGGGTACACCCACGAATGACCGCCATGCCGCGCGGAAGTTCACGGGGGTCATTATAACCTACTCGCGCGCTGTGACATCACGGTCGCCCCGCCCCGCGTCGTTGGCTATCATCGTGCGCCCGGAAGCCCAGGGCCGTCCCGATGCGCGTTCACTTCCAGATGCTCGGCTGCCGCCTCAACGAGGCCGAACTCCAGGGCTGGGTGCGGGATTTCACCGCGGCCGGCCACGAGGTGGTGGACGCGTCCGCCGAGGCCGATCTCGTCGTCTTCAACACCTGCGCGGTGACCGCGGAGGCGGTGCGCAAGTCGCGGCGCATGATCCGCCGCGCGCGGCGCGCCAACCCGGCGGCCCGGCTGGTGGTGACCGGGTGCTACGGCACGCTGGAGCGGGATGAGGCCGGGGCGCTGCTCGGCGTCGACCGGGTCGTCGACAACCGCGACAAGCACGACCTGCTCACCCGGGTCGCTCCCGCGGCAGCGCCCGGCGAGCGGGGGGCGGTCGCGGTGGCGCCGCCGCGCCTCGGCCGCGGCCGGGACCGCGCCTTCGTCAAGGTCCAGGACGGCTGCCGCCACCGCTGCAGCTACTGCGTCGTGACCCTGGCGCGCGGCGAGGAGCGCAGCCGGCCCGTCGCCGAGCTGGTCGGGGAGGTCGCGGCGCTGCACGCCTCGGGGGTCAACGAGGTGGTGCTGACGGGCGTCCACGTCGGCGGCTACGGCAGCGACACCGGCGGCAGTCTCGCCGGGCTGGTCGCCGCGCTGCTCGCCGACACCGATTTGCCGCGGCTGCGCCTCGCCTCGCTGGAGCCGTGGGCGATCGACGACGCCCTGCTCGCCTGCTACGCCGACACGCGCCTGCTCCCGCACCTGCACCTCCCGCTGCAGAGCGGCTCCGACCGGGTGTTGCGGCGCATGGCGCGCCGCTGCCGGCGGGACGCCTTCCGCGCCCTGGTCGCCCGGGTGCGTGACGCCGTGCCGGGCATCCACCTGACCACCGACGTCATCGCCGGCTTCCCGGGCGAGCGCGAGGCCGACTGGCGCGAGAGCCTGGCGCTGGTCGAGGAGATCGCCTTCGGCGACCTGCACGTCTTCCCGTTCTCGCCCCGGGACGGGACCCGCGCGGCGACGCTGTCCGACCCGGTGCCGACCGCGGTTCGCCGGCGCCGGGCGGCCGAGATGCAGGCGCTGGGCGACCGGCTGCGGCGGACCCACCTGGAGGCCCAGGTGGGCCGGGTCGCCGCCGTGCTGCTCGAGGGGGAGGCGGGCGCGTCGCCGGCGGCGGGTTACACGCC
>JAWVZO010000196.1:0-4899 GCA_033722135.1 Gammaproteobacteria bacterium
ACTCCAGCTGAATCCAATTACAATGCTGCGTACAGGCGTGAAGGCCGCCACTGCGACTGCTGGAGTCTGTTTGGGCGCATTTGCGTTCGCCCAGAGCGGGCTCGGTCTACCTGTAATCGCCGTCTGGGCCCTTCTTGCTGGCACGTTTCTTATATTCTTGGTGATACTTAAGGAACCTGTTCTATATAACATTCGCCGGCGTGCAGTCAGCCAAGCATCCGGTGCTTAAACAACCGTGGCATCGAATGCAAATGATACCGCGACACTTGCCTATATCGATGTTAATTGGCAATGGTTTAGTACCAATCCGGAATTCGATTACATAAAAACAGTCGCACAGCTTCCAACTTAACATCACGACATGCGCCGTCTTAGGCAACGCATCCAGAGGATGCTGAGCAAGCATAGAGGGCGTTGTTGAGCAGCATGCGCCCCAGTTCTGTATTCTCCAGCCAGGGCGCCAGGCTTTCATCACCGATGACGATGTTGACACCCGGCTTGACCATGTGGTCCATCTCGGCTACGAGTTTGCGAAACTCTCCGCATTGCCCCACACATGAGTCCTCCAGGAGCACATGCGTTTCAGTAACATACTTGCCACACTCTGGATGGGCTGTGCACTCGCCTCGTATTCATCCAGTGCCCAAGAGCGCCCGGCGGCGGCGGTCCGCGTCGACACCGTGTCCCAGCGCGAAATGGCCGACACCGTGTCCGTCGTCGGCCAGCTGGTCGCACTGCGCGCCGGCACGCTGGCCGCCCGGGTCGGCGGACCGGTCGCCGCATTCCGCGTCGGGGTCGGGGAGCACGTCGAGGCGGGCCAGGTCCTCGCGGTGCTCGACAAGGCGTCGCTGGAGGTGCATCGCGACCTCGCCGAGAGTCGGGTGGCCCAGGCCCGCGCCGTCCTCGCGACGCTGCGCGAGCAGGTCGCGCTCGCACGCCAGGAGACCGAGCGCCTCGAACGGCTCCGGCCGTCGGCGGCGACCAGCGAGGCGCTCTACGAGGACGCCAAGCGGCGCGAGGCGGTCGCCCGGTCGCGCGTCGCGGAGGGCGAAGCGGCCCTGGGCACCGCCCGCGCCGAGCTGGAACTGGCCGAGCTGCGCCTCGGCTACGCCGACATCCGCGCCCCCTACCCCGGCGTCGTGCTCGAACGCCTGACCGAGGTGGGCTCGTACGTCCAGGAGGGCCAGGCGGTCGCCCGCCTGCAGTCCGACGTGGCCCTCGAGGTGGAGGCGGCGGTCCCGTTCCGACGGCTGCGCGGCCTCGCGCCCGGCACCCGGGTCGAGGTCGTTCTCGACGACGGGACCCGGCACGCGGCCACGGTCCGCGCCGTGCTGCCCGAGGAGAGCCTGCTGACGCGGACCCGGTTGGTCCGCTTCGTTCCCGAGTTCGGCACCACGGTCAACCCGCTCGCCGCAGGGCAGACGGTCACGGTGGAGGTGCCCGCCGGCCTCCGGCGCGAGGCGCTGTCGGTGCACAAGGACGCGGTGGTCAAGCGCGGCGAGCAGGACCTGGTCTACGTCGTGGTCGACGGCAAGGCGGAGCCGCGCACGGTGCGCCTGGGCGAGGCGGTGGGCGCCCGTTTCGAGGTCCTCGAGGGCCTGCAGGAAGGCGAGCAGGTGGTCACCCGCGGCAACGAGCGGCTGCGTCCCGGCGACACCGTGCGCATCAACCCCGGCTCGTGAACCTGATCCGCACCGCCATCGACCGGCCGATCGCGGTCATCGCCGCGGTCCTGATGACCGTGCTGTTCGGCCTGGTCGCGCTGGAGACCATCCCGATCCAGCTGGCGCCGGACGTCAACCGCCCGGTCATCACGGTCACGACCAACTGGGGCGGCGCGGCCCCCGTCGAGGTCGAGCGGGAGATCCTGAATCGCCAGGAGGAGCAGATGGCGGGGCTCGAGGGTCTCGCCGAAATCACCGGCAGCGCGGAGCAGGGCCGGGCGCGGATGACCCTCGAGTTCGAGGTCGGCACCAACATGGACAAGTCGCTGCTGCTGGTCGCCAACCGGCTCGACCGTGTCAGCGGCTATCCCGACGAGGCCGACCAGCCGACGCTGGACACGGCCGGTTCCGACGACAACCCGATCGCCTGGTTCTACCTGTCGCGCGTGGAGGGCAACGACCGGCCGGTGCACGAGTACGGCGACTTCCTCGAGGACGTGGTCAAGGACCGCATCGAGCGCGTTCCCGGCGTCAGCCGGGTCAACATCTACGGCGGCAGCGAGCGCGAGCTGCAGGTCCGCTTCGACCCGGAGCTGCTCGCGCGCTACCGCCTGACGGTCAGCGAGGTGGTCGCCACGCTCCGTGCCGCGAACATCGCCATCTCGTCCGGCTACGTCGACGAGGGCAAACGCCGCTACACGGTACGCACCGAGGGGGAGTTGAACGCGGCCGACGCCATCCGCTCCGTGGTGCTGCGCTCGATCACCGGCCCCGGCGCCGAGCGCATCGCCCGCGTGACGGTCGGCGACGTCGCCACCGTCGTTACCGGCTACAAGGAACCGAGCGCCCGGATCCGCATGCTCGGGGTCCCCGGCCTCGCGTTCAACGCCGTGCGCGAGACCGGCGCCAACGTGATCGAGACCATGCGCGGGCTGCGCGCCGCCGTCGAGGAGCTCAACGCCTACCAGCTCCCGGCCGCCGGCCTGAAGCTGCGCCAGGTCTACGACGAGACCGTCTACATCAACTCGGCGATCGACCTGGTGCGCCAGAACATCTGGGTCGGCGGCACGCTCGCCGCGATCGTGCTGCTGCTGTTCCTGCGCTCGCTGCGCGCGACGGTGGTCGTTTCGATCGCGATCCCGGTCTCGGTGATCGGCGCGTTCGTCGCGATGGCCGCGCTCGGCCGCTCGATCAACGTCATCTCCCTGGCGGGACTCGCGTTCGCGGTCGGCATGGTGGTCGACGCGGCGATCGTGGTCCTCGAGAACATCTACCGGCTGCGCGAGGAGGGACGCTCCGCGCGCGAGGCGGCCTACGAGGGCGCACGCCAGGTGTGGGGCGCGGTGCTGGTGTCGGTGCTGACCACGGTGATGGTGTTCATCCCGATCCTGACCCTCGACCTGGAGGTCGGCCAGCTGTTCCGCGACATCGCGGTGGCGATCTCGGTCTCGGTGATCCTGTCGCTGATCGTCTCGGTGACCGTGATCCCGGCTCTGGCGCGGCGGTTCTTCCACTTCGGCGCCGCCGACGACGAGGGCACCGCCCTCGCCCGCCACCACCTGCCGGGCATCGACGCCGTCGCCGGCGGCCTCGCCGGCCTGTTCCATCGCTTCACCGCGCAGGTGCTCGCGCGCAGGTCGCTCGCGGCCGGCGTCGTCGCCGCCGTGACCACCGTCGCGCTGGGCGGCGCCTGGGCCCTGATGCCCAAGCTCGAGTACCTGCCGGAGGGCAACCGCAACCTGGTGTTCGGCGTGATCATCCCGCCCCCGGGCTACAACCTCGACACCATGAGCGGGATCGCACGGCGTTTCGAGGACGCGACACGGCCCCACTGGGCCGACCTGCACGGGCCCGAGTCGGGACCCGGCGAGCCGGTGCGCATCGACCGGGTCTTCTTCGTGGTGCTGCGGGCGCGGGCGTTCGTCGGCGCCGCAGCGGTCGATGGCAGCCGCGCCGCGGAGCTGATCCCCGTGCTGCGCGAGCCGCTGTTCAGCGAGCCCGGCACGTTCGGCTTCGTCAGCCAGCCGTCGATCTTCGGCCGCGGCATCGGCTCCGGCCGGCGCATCGACCTCGACATCTCGGGACCCGACCTCGAGGCCCTGCTCGAAGTGGCCGGCGACGCGGTCCGGCGCATCGCCACGGTGATGCCGCGCGAGGCCGGTCACCAGCTGCGCCCCAATCCGGGGCTGGAACTCGGCGCGCCCGAGATTCGTGTGGAGCCCGACCGGCTGCGCCTGGCGGACAACGCGATCACCGCCAGCGAGCTCGCCCAGGCGGTCGACGCCGCGAACGACGGCCTACGCGTGACCGAGGTCTCGGACGGCAGCAGCCGCATCGACCTGACCCTGATGGGACCGCGCAACGGGGTCGACGCCACCCAGGGCATCGGTAACCTCCCGGTGGTCACCCCGTCGGGCACGGTGGTGCCGGTCAGCCAGCTCGCCGACGTCGTCATGACCGCCGGGCCGACCGAACTGCGCCACCGCGAACGGGAGCGCACCATCACGCTGGAGATCCGTCCCGCCCAAGGCATCCCCCTCGAGGCGGCGCTCGACCGTCTGCGCGAGGAGGTCATGGAGCCGCTCGAGGCGGAGGGGCTGCCGGCCGGGGTCAAGCTGGGCCTCTCCGGCACCGCGGACCAGCTGGCGCAGACCTGGGACGCGATGGTCGTCCAGCTGGCCCTGGCGCTGGTCATCGTCTACCTGGTGATGGCGGTGCTGTTCGAGACCTTCATCTACCCGCTGGTGATCCTGCTCTCGGTGCCAGTCGCCGCGGTCGGCGGGATCGCGGGGCTGGCCCTGCTCAACCTCTTCGTCTACCAGCCGCTCGACATGCTGACGCTGCTCGGTTTCGTGATCCTGATCGGCATCGTGGTCAACAACGCGATCCTCGTCGTCCACCAGTCACTGCACCTGCGCCGCGAGCGCGGCCTCGCGCCGCGCGAGGCGATCGCCACCGCGACCCGCAACCGGCTGCGGCCGATCTTCATGTCGACGCTGACCAGCGTCTTCGGCATGCTGCCGCTGGTGCTCTTCCCCGGCGCCGGGTCCGAACTCTACCGCGGCCTGGGGACGGTGGTGATCGGCGGCCTGTCGCTGTCGGCGGTGCTGACGCTGCTGATCGTCCCGCCGATGCTCGGGCTGCTGATGCCACGTCTGGAAGCGCGGCACGACGCCGGGCGGCTCTGTACGCTGCGCAGGCCGTGCCTACGCACACGCTGGTGCGTGCGAGTCTC
>JAWVZO010000197.1:0-4848 GCA_033722135.1 Gammaproteobacteria bacterium
GCCGGTCGCGCGGCCGGCCCCCCGTGCCCGGCCGCCCCCGGCCCGACGAGGGGGCGACGATGAACAGGGTCCCTGGGGCTCACGTGCGTGCCGGATTCCCGGCCCGGGGCGGGCCGGATCACGGCAACCACCGCTCCGCCGGGGAGACCTGATGGACAACCTGCAGATCCTGATCGACGCCCCGATCCTCAACGTCCAGCTCCTCCTGGACGGGCTGCTGATCGGCGCGGTGTTCGCGCTCGCCGCCTACGGCATGGCGCTGGTCTGGGGCGTGATGAACATCATCAACGTCTGCCAGGGCGAGTTCGTGATGCTCGGCGGCTTCGTCGCGGTGCTGCTCGCGGAGGCGGGCATCCACCCCCTGTACGGCGTGCCGCTCGCCGCGCTGGTGCTCTACGCGCTCGGCTGGGGGCTCTACCGCGGGATCATCTTCCGCATCGTCGACCGCGACCTGTTCATCTCCATCCTCGCCACCTTCGGCATCAGCATCCTGCTCCAGCAGCTCGCCAACGAGGTGTTCGGCGCCGACGTGCGCACCGCCGAGGGCGGCCTGGGCACGCTGTTCCTGTTCGACGGCATGGTCACGGTCGGCTGGATCAAGGTGCTCGCCTTCGTCGTCGCCCTGGTCACCGGCGGTGCGCTGTGGCTGTTCCTCAAGCACTCGCGTCTCGGCCAGGCGATCCGGGCGACGGCGCAGAACGCGCGCGCGGCCCGCATCCTCGGGATCGACACCGACCACGTCTACGCGACGACCTACGCGCTCAACGCGGCGATCTGCGGCGCCGCGGGCGCGCTGGTCGCGATGATCTGGATCATCCACCCGTACCTGGGCCTCGCCTTCACGCTGCGCTCGTTCCTGATCGTCATCGTCGCCGGGCTCGGCAACCTGCTCGGCGTCGTCGTCTCCGGCCTCGGGCTGGGCGCGGCCGAGAGCTTCGCCGGGTTCCTGCTCGGAATCGAGTTCCAGGCGGCGTTCACCTTCAGCCTGCTGGTGGTGATCCTGGTCGGACGCAACCTGCTGCTGGCCCGGAGCCGGCGCTACCTGAAGTGATGAACGCCGGGCTCCGCGACCTGCTGCTGTTCACCGGCCTCGCCCTGATCGGTCTCGCCGGTCCGTGGCTCCTGCCCGCCTACACCACCCAGATCGCGTTTCTCTGGGTGATGATCATCTTCGCCCTCACCTGGGACCTGCTCGGCGGGCAGATGGGATACAACTCGTTCGGCAACATCGTCTTCTTCGGCGTGGGCATGTACGCCTGCGCGGTGATCCAGCGCGACAGCGGCCTGGACTACTACGCCGCGCTGGCCCTCGGTCTGGCCGTCGGCGCGGTGCTCGCGACCGGCCTCGCCGCCCTGCTCGGCACCGGGGTGCTCGGCATGCGCGGGCACTACTTCGCGATCTGCACGCTCGGCCTGGGGGTCGCCGCCGGCGAGATCGCCAGCGGCTGGGACTACGTCGGTGCCGGGTCGGGCATGGTCACGCCGGTCTACCCCGGCGAGATCGACGCCCGCAACCGCTTCTACGGCAACCTGTTCCTGGCCATCGCGGCGGTCACCTTCCTGGTCCTGCGCCGGCTCTACAGCGGCCGCTTCGGGCTGGCGATCAACGCCATCCGCGACGACGAGGACAAGGCCGAATCGATGGGCCTGCACACGACGCGCTACAAGATCGTGGCCTGGTCGGTGGCGGCCTTCTTCCTCGGCCTCACCGGGGGCGGCGTGGGCAACCTGATCGGCTTCATCGACCCGCGCGACGTCGCCTTCGCCGGGGCCACCTTCGGGGTCTGGATGGTGCTGATGGCGATCCTCGGCGGCAAGGGCACGCTGTGGGGGCCGGTGCTCGGCGCGGTGATCTTCCATGTCACCCAGGAGATCTTCTGGAAGTACCTGCTCGGCTGGCAGCGCGTCGCGCTCGGCGCGTTGATCGTGCTGATCGTGGTGTTCTTCCCGCAGGGCATCCTCGGCTGGGTGCGCGAGCGGTGGCCGGAGCGATTCGGCCAGCGCGTCGAGCGTGCGCCCGGCGAGCGCTCCGGGGAACCGTCGCCGTGAGCGCCCTCCTCGAACTGCGCGGCGTGGCGAAGAGCTTCGGCGGGGTGGCCGCCAACCGCGATATCAACCTCGAGGTGCCCGAGGGCGCGATCATCGGCCTGATCGGCCCCAACGGCTCGGGCAAGACCACGCTGTTCAACTCGATCGTCGGCTACCACCCCGTGGACGCCGGGTCGATCCGCTACGACGGCGAGGAGATCACCCGCCTGCGGGTCGCCCAGATCGCCCGTCGGGGCCTGCTGCGCACTTTCCAGCAGACCCGCATCTACGGCCTGATGGACTGCATGAAGAACATGCTGATCAGCGTGCCCCACCGGCGCGAGGGCCTGCGCAGCATGTTGGCCCGCTTCCCCCGGGAAGACGAGGAGAAGGCCGAGGCATTGCTCGAGTTCGTAGGGCTGTACGCCAAGCGCCGGCTGCTCGCCGGCGACCTATCGTTCGGCCAGCAGAAACTGCTCGAGTTCGCCATGGCGCTGATGAACGAACCCCGCCTGCTGCTCCTCGACGAGCCGACCGCGGGCATCAACCCGACGCTGATCAACGGCCTGGTGGAGCGCCTGCAGCGCGCCAACGAGCAGCTCGGCATCACCCTGCTGGTGATCGAGCACAACATGCGCGTGATCATGAACCTCGCCCGTCACATCCACTGCATGGCCCACGGGCAGATGCTCGCCGAGGGCCCGCCCGAGGCGATCCAGAACGACCGGCGCGTCATCGACGCCTACCTGGGGGCGCACTGACGTGGGCGGCGATGCCGAGGCGCGCCGGGACCGGCTGCGGGGCTACGGCCTGGGCACGGTCGACACCGTGCTCTCGGTCGACGAGGTCGCTCGAGAGGCGGATCGCATCGCGGCCGAGGGACCGTCAAGGGATACGCTCCGCGCGCTGGTCCCCGGCGAGCCCGTCGTCGCGATCGAGGGCCTGGTCGCCGGCTACGGACGCATGCAGATCCTCCATGGCCTCGACCTCTACGCCGGGGCCGCCCAGTCGCTCTGCCTGATTGGCCCGAACGGGGCCGGCAAGTCGACCGTGCTGCACTCGATCTTCGGCTTCACGAACATCACCGGCGGCCGCGTGACGGTCGGCGGGGAGGAGGTCACGGCGCTCAGCCCGAAGGACAAGCTGCGGCGCGCCGGCATCGCCTACATCCTGCAGGACAACTCGGTCTTCCCCGACATGACCGTCGAGGAGAACCTGTTCATGGGCGGCTACCTGCTCGAGGAGAAGGCGCAGGCACAAGAGTCGGCCGAGCGCGTCTTCGAGAAGTACCCGCGCCTCGCAGCGCGACGGCGGCAGCGCGCCGGCGTGCTCTCCGGCGGAGAACGGCGCCTGCTCGAGATCTCCCGCGCGCTGGTGATGCAACCCGAGGTGCTGCTGGTCGACGAGCCGTCGATCGGCCTCGAGCCGCGCTTCATCGACATGGTGTTCGAGATCCTCCACGGGCTTCAGCACGAGGATCGCAAGACCATCATCCTCGTCGAACAGAACGCCAAGAAGGGCCTCGAGTTCGCCGACCTCGGCTACGTGCTGGTCTCGGGGCAGCTCGCCCTCGCCGGCCCCGCCGACGAGCTTCTCGACAACCCCGACGTCGGCCGGCTGTTCCTCGGCGGCTGAGACCGGCGTCGTCCACGTCAAGGTCCGGGGCGACGAGACCCCCGCGCTGCCGTCGCTAGCCGATCAACTGCACGCCGATCAGCACCCACAGGGCGATGAACACGGTTTCGGAGAGCACCATCACCACCGGCTGGTAACCGATCGTGAACAGGGACTCCAGGGACGTCTTGATGCCCAGGCCGGCGATCGCCGCGAGCAGGCACCAACGCGAGAGCGCATCGAGCCCCTCCAGTACGGCCTCCGGGACAAGGCCGGCGCTGTTCAGCGCCACGCAGAGGCAGAACCCCACGACGAACAGAGGCAGGGTCAGCGATTTCGCTTGCGAGCCCCCCTGGCTACGGAAATAGAGCGAAAGCCCCAGCACCACCGGCACCAGGAGCGCCACCCGGAGGAGCTTGGTGATGGTTGCCGTGTCACCAGCCTCCGGCGAGATCGCATACCCCGCGCCGACCACCTGCGCCACGTCGTGGATGGTCCCGCCCAGGAAGATCCCGGCGGCCCGGTCGTCCAGGCCGGCGTAGCCCGCCACCAGCGGGTAGAGGACCATCGCGATCGTGCTGAAGCCGGTCACGGCGATGACCGTGAAGATGAGATTGCGCTCGCTGAACTCGTTCTTGGGCAGGATCGCGGCAATGGCGAGCGCTGCCGAAGCGCCGCAGATGGCGACGGAGCCACCGGTCAGCGTACCGAAACGGATGCGCCGACCGAGGAGACGGGCGCACGCGATGCCGAAGAGGATGGTCAGCAGCACACCGCTGCACACCAGCGCGACCGTCGACCAGCCCAGCGACGCCATCTCGGTGAAGGTGACGCGCAGTCCGAGCAGGGCCACGCCGAACCGCAGGATTTTCTTGGCGGTGAAATCCACGCCGTGGATGGATCGCCCCTCTTCGGCGAGGAAGTGGAAGGCAATGCCCAGGAGCAGGGCGAAGAGCATGGCGGGCGCACCGTAGTGCTCCGCGAGGAAGCTCGCGGCCGCGGCGATGGTGACGCACAGCAGGATGCCCGGTCCGAGGACGCGCAAGGGGCTCGTCAGGGCATTCAACAAAGCGGGTCCCCACAGACCGTCAGGCGGTCGTCCCGGCGGCGGCGCAAGGCGTACCGCCGGGACGGCTGGATTGAAAACGCACCCTCCGCAACACTCGATCGCACGCGCGGTCGGAGCCCGCCCCCTCGGCCCCGAGC
>JAWVZO010000198.1:0-4826 GCA_033722135.1 Gammaproteobacteria bacterium
GGTGCTTCTTCTATGGGTAACGTCAAGACTTAGTGGTATTAGCACTAAGCTTTTCCTCCCCACCGAAAGTGCTTTACAACCCGCAGGCCTTCTTCACACACGCGGCATTGCTGGATCAGCGTTGCCCCCATTGTCCAATATTCCCCACTGCTGCCTCCCGTAGGAGTCTGGGCCGTGTCTCAGTCCCAGTGTGGCTGATCGTCCTCTCAGACCAGCTACCGATCGTCGCCTTGGTAGGCCATTACCCCACCAACAAGCTAATCGGACGCAGGCTCATCCTAGAGTGCAAGGCCTCCGAAGAGGTCCCCTGCTTTCCCCCGTAGGGCGTATGCGGTATTAGCCTGGGTTTCCCCAGGTTGTCCCCCGCTCCAGGGTAGATTCCTACGCGTTACTCACCCGTCCGCCACTCGCCACCAAGAGAGCAAGCTCTCTCGTGCTGCCGTTCGACTTGCATGTGTTAAGCATGCCGCCAGCGTTCAATCTGAGCCAGGATCAAACTCTTCAGTTCAAGACAGTCGGCTGCCGAAGCAGCCTATCTCTTTGCTCCACCCAGGCCCGAGGGCCGGGGCTTCGCGATCTCTGGAGCAACCTCAAGTCGCACGCGAGCGCCCACACAAATTACTTGATCCGAATTGTAAAAGAGCAGGTCGGTGTTTGGCCGACCGAGAACGAGAATCATACGCCCTGATTTTCGCCCCAGTCAACACCCGGAAGCCCGGATGTGTCCGTCGCCGGAGGGTCCGTTGGGCGGCCCGCAGCAGGCGACGAAGCGGCGCATTATACATGCGGCCCGAGGCCCGTCAACAACCTCGGACGGGAGAATTCAGCCGGTCAGCGTAACCCGCGCGAACCGGCGCTTGCCGACCTGGTAGACGGCCTGCGTCCCGGCCCCGACGCGCAGCGCCTTGTCGGCGACCTTCTCGCCGTCGATGCGCACGCCGCCCTGGCCGATCAGGCGCAGCGCCTCGGAGGTGCTCTGCACGAGACCCGCCTCCTTGAGCAGGTTGGCGATCGGCAGACCGCCGTCCGGAGCGGCCACGGAGACCTCCTCGATCTCGTCGGGCATCTGGCCCTGGCGGAAGCGCCGCTCGAAGGCGTCGAGCGCGTCCCGCGCCGCCGCCTGGCCGTGGAAACGGGCGACGACCTCCAGCGCGAGCTCCACCTTGCAGTCGCGCGGGTTGACCCGCCCGGCACCGGCGTCGCTCCGCATCCGGGCGAGGTCGTCGAGCGACTTGTCGAACGAGAGCAACTCGAAATAGCGCCACATCAACTCGTCCGAGATCGACATCAGCTTGCCGAACATCTCGCCCGGTGGCTCGTCGATGCCGACGTAGTTGCCGAGCGACTTCGACATCTTCTGCACGCCGTCGAGGCCCTCGAGGATCGGCACCGTGAGGATCACCTGGGGCGGCTGGCCGTAGGCTTCCTGGATCTGTCGCCCGACCAGCAGGTTGAACTTCTGGTCGGTCCCGCCGAGCTCCACGTCGCTGCGCATCGCCACCGAGTCGTAGCCCTGGGCCAGCGGGTAGAGGAACTCGTGGATCGCGATCGGCTGGTTGGCCTTGAAGCGCTTGCTGAAATCGTCGCGCTCGAGCATGCGCGCCACGGTGTGCTTCGCGGCGAGCTGGACCAGACCCGCGGCGCCGAGCTCGGTCAGCCATGTCGAGTTGAAGCAGATCTCGGTGCGGTCGCGGTCGAGGATCTTGAACACCTGCGCCTCGTAGGTGCGGGCGTTCTCGGCCACCTCCTCGGGGGTCATCGGCGGGCGGGTGGCATTCTTACCGGTCGGATCGCCGATCAGGCCGGTGAAGTCCCCGATCAGGAACATCACGTGGTGGCCGAACTGCTGGAACTGGCGCATCTTGTTCAGCAGCACGGTGTGGCCGATGTGCAGGTCCGGCGCGGTGGGGTCGAAACCGGCCTTGATGCGGAGCGGCCGCTGCCCGCCGAGGCGCTCTAGCAGGTCCTCCTCAGGCAGGATCTCGTGGCTCCCGCGGCGAATCTCGGCCAGCTGTTCGGTCGGCGTCGGCATGCGGCAGGGTCCCGATTCACGCGAAGGGCAGGAAGCATACCAGCCGGACTCGCGAGCCGGGAACCTCGGATGGCATCACACCGGGTTGTCGAGCTCGGCGTAGGACCAGTCGAGGCCGAACCGCTCGGCGAGATGGGCGGCCAGCGCCTTGACCCCGAAGGTCTCGGTGGCGTGGTGCCCGGCGGCGAAGTAGTGGATGCCCGCCTCCCGCGCGAAGTGGACCGTACGCTCCGAGATCTCCCCGCTGATGAAGGCGTCGAGGCCGAGCGCCGCCGCCTCCTCGATCCCGTCCTGGGCGGCGCCGGTGCACCAGCCCAGGGTACCGACCAGGTGCCCGCCACCCGGGATCAACAGCGGCCTGCGCCCGAGGACCGACTCGATCCGGTCGGCCAACGCCTCGGCGGAAACCGGCTCCGGGACGCGCCCCCGCAGCGCGATCGGCGGGTCGCCCGCAAAGCCACCCTCCACCGCCCACCCCAGCGCTTCGGCCAGGCCGACGTTGTTCCCCCAGCGGGGGTGCGCGTCGAGCGGCAGATGATAGGCCAGCAGGCTCAGGCCGTGACCTAGCAGCAGGGCGAGGCGATCGCGCTTGATGCCGACCACGCGCGGGTCCTCGCCCTTCCAGAAGTAGCCATGGTGGACCAGCAGGGTGTCGGCGTCCCGCGCGATCGCCTGCTCGATCAAGGCGCGGCTGGCCGTGACCCCGGCGAGCAGCCGGCGCACCGGGCGATCACCGGCGACCTGGAGGCCGTTGGGACAGTAGTCGCGGAAGCGGTCGACGGCGAGTTCCCGGTCGAGGTAGGCCGCCAGTTCGCCCGCGTCGACCCCCTCCTCCGTGCCAGCTCGCATCTTCGATCTCCCATCGCTCCGCCCCGCCTGGGCCCGTTGCGTTAGGGTACACTGAAGTGTCAACGGAACGACGCACCGGGCGCGGTGTCACGGGTCCAAGGGTGGATTATGCAGCTTCGCAAATCGCTGGTTTTCGCCTTCCAGGCGGTGACCGCCGGACTCGCGCTCGCCTTCGTCGTCGTGATCCTCAGGCCGGAGCTGCTCTCGGTGTTCGGCCCCGAACCCACCCCCTCCGCACCTGCCGCGACCCAGGGCCCGACCGTCGCGCCGGAGCCGACATCCGGTCCCGTTTCCTACGCCGACGCCGTGGCGCGCTCAGCGCCGGCGGTCGTCAACATCAGCACCGCCAAGTTGGTGACCGAGCGCGCCAACCCGCTGTTCGACGACCCGCTCTTCCGCCGCTTCTTCGGCGACCGGCCCCAGGCCCGACCGCGCCAGCGCCTGGAGACCAGCCTCGGCTCGGGAGTCATCGTCAGCCCGGACGGACACGTGCTGACCAACAACCACGTCATTGCCGGGGCCGACCAGATCCTCGTCCAGCTCGCCGACGGCCAGGTCGGCGAGGCGCGCCTGGTCGGCGCCGATCCCGAGTCCGATCTTGCGGTGCTGGAGGCCGACCTGGCCTACCCGCCGCCGATCGCGGTCGGCTCCTCCGACACGCTGCGGGTCGGCGACGTCGTGCTGGCGATCGGCAATCCCTACGGGGTCGGCCAGACGGTGACCATGGGCATCGTCAGCGCCACCGGACGCACCCGGCTGGGCATCAGCACCTTCGAGGACTTCATCCAGACCGATGCGGCGATCAACCCGGGCAATTCGGGGGGCGCGCTGGTCAACGCGGCGGGGGAACTGGTCGGGATCAACACGGCGATCTTCTCGCGTACGGGAGGCTCGCAGGGCATCGGCTTCGCGATCCCGGTCAGCCTCGCGAACCGCATCCTCGAGCAGATTGTCGAACATGGACGCGTCGTGCGTGGCTGGATCGGCATCGAGATCCAGGACCTCACGCCGGAATTCGCCGAGTCGTTCGGCCTGCCCGAGCCGTCGGGGGTGCTGATCGCGGGCGTGATGCCCGGCGGGCCTGCCGACCGGGCCGGGATCGTCCCGGGTGACGTCGTGACCCGCGTTGCCGGGCAACCGATCGGGGATGCCAACGCCGCGCTCGATGCGATCGTGCTGCTGCCTCCCGGCGAGCCGGTCGTGCTCCAGGGCTGGCACGATCGCGCCTCGACCGAATGGACTGTCGAGGTCGAGGAACGGCCGCTCATCACGCCACGCTGACCAGGAAACACGCCTTCATGAACGAGATCGTCGAACGCCGCGCCGGCCACCCTGTGCCGGTTGCCGAAGAGCCACTAGCAGCGCGCTCCCCCCTCGTCGCCAACCTGATGGACCTAGTCCGTGCCGACGGCCACTCGCCCGACTTCTGCGGCTCCCGCGCCGATTACATCCAGAACCGCGTCCAGCTCCTGGGCCTGGTCTACGCCCTGCTCGTCGTTCTCTGGATACCGGTCGACTACCTGCTGCTCCCAGAAAGGATGGTCACTTCGCTGATGATCATGCGGGTGCTCGCCTGCATCACCTTCCTCGCCGTGGCGCTGATCCGATACAACCCCCATCACCTGCCGCTGGCACGGTTCCGGCTCGGCCTGCTGGTGGTCATTCCCTGCGTCTTCTACTTCCTGAGCCAGCTGATCATGGTCCAGGGTGTCTCGGCCTGGGTGGCGCTCGGGTACGGCTTCTATCCCTACGTCATGGTCGCGCAGCTGGCGATCTTCGCCCTGACCCTGCTCGAGGGGCTCGTGCTCGCGGCCCCGGTGTTCATCATCGTGCTCGCCAGCGCGGCCGTCCGGGGCGAACTGTTCACGGTGGAGAGCTTCGCTACGTTCTGGCTGCTCGGCCTGCTGCTCTCGCTGGCGCTCTGGGCCCAGATGTCGCAGCTGCA
>JAWVZO010000199.1:0-4786 GCA_033722135.1 Gammaproteobacteria bacterium
CACGAGTCGGCGCCCGGGGACCCGCTGGTCCTGTTCATCCCGGGCATCGCCACGCACACCGCGCTCTACCGGCAGTTCCTCGACAGCATCGCCCGGCAGGGGTTCAACGTCGTCGGCGTGGACCTGCGCGGTCACGGGCGCTCGAACGGCGACCGCGGCCTGTTCACGGTCGACGAGGTGATCGAGGACATCTCGGCGATCATCGATCACTACGGCACGCGGTTCCCCGGGCCTGTCGCGCTGCTCGGCTACTCGTTCGGCTCGCCGCTGGCCCTGGCCGCGGCCGAGGCCGACGATCGGGTCCGGGCGCTGCTCTGCCATACCCTGATGCTCGGCAGCCATCCGCCGGACTGGTTCCACTTCCTCGGCTGGCAGGCCCTCGGATGGACCAGCATCACGCTGCCGCACTGGCGCGTGAACCTGCGCAGCCTGCTCGACGTCGACCGGCTGATCTTCGACAACGACTACACCTCGTGGATCGCCGACGACGGACTGCTGGTCTGGGAGTACCCGGTCAAGACGCTGGCCAGCGTCTTCGGCTACCGCCACCGTGTGTTCAAGGAGCAGCTGCCGTTCCGCGCGGCGGTGCTGACCGGCGAGCACGACGAGGTGGTGCGTCCCAGCTACACCAAGACGGTCCTGGGCCGCCTGACCCACCGTTTCGAGTCGCAGGTTCTGCCCGAGATGGACCACATGAGCCCGTTCGTGCAGACCGAGGCGCTTGCGGCGACCTCGGCGGCATGGTTGCGGCGTCTTCTGAGCGGCGCGAGGAAGTAACCGGCTACGCCTCGTCCGCTGCCCCGCCGTAGTCCCGGAAGCGCTCCAGCACCCGTTCCATCTCACCGGCGCCGAGCAGGCGCGGTTCGCCCACCGCGAGCAGCGTGCAGTACATCTCCGCGAGGTTCTCGACCTCGACGGCCAGCGCCAGCGCGCGTCGGCAGTCGCGCCCGGTCGCGATTACGCCGTGCCGGTCGAGCAGGCAGGCCGCGCGGCCCTCGAGGGCCGCGAGCGCGTGGTCCGAGAGCGCCTGGCTGCCGAAGGTCGCGTAGTCCGCGACCCGGATGTCCTCGCCGCCGGCCGCGGCGACCATGTAGTGGAACGCTGGGATCGGCCGGCCGAGGCAGGCGAGGGCGGTCGCGTGCGGCGAGTGCGTGTGCACGATCGCGCCGATTTCCGGACGCGCGGCGTAGATGTCGCGGTGGAAGCGCCACTCGCTCGACGGCCTGCCCTCGCCGCACACCTCGCCGCCCAGCGTCACGACCACCATCCGATCGGGCGTGCAGAGGTCGTAGGGCACCCCGGATGGCGTGACCAGGAAGCCGTCCCGGCAGCGCGCGCTGACGTTGCCCGAGGTACCCCGGTTCAGGCCGCTCGCGTTCATGGCGCGCGCGGTCTCGAGCACCGTTCTGCGTAGCTTCTTGAGCTTCATCGCCGCACGTCCCGCTCAGTAGTAGCCGGCGCCCGGGATGACGTGACGGACGCCGCCGCGCGGGTTGTCGATGTCGCCCTTGCGTCGCGGGATGAGGTGGATGTGGCAGTGAAAGATGGTCTGCCCCGAGTCGATGCCGTTGTTGACGCCGATGTTGAACGCCGTGACCGAGGGATCCTCGGCGAGGATCGCATCGCGCTGTGCTTTCAGCAGCAACTGCACGGCCACCAGCTCGTGTCGCGTCAGTTCGAAGTAGGTCTCGACGTGGCGGTAAGGCACGATCAGCGTGTGCAACTCGGTCACGGGATGCTTGTCGCGTACCACGTAGGCGTAGCGATTCTTCGCCAGCGGCACCTCGTCGAGAGTGCAGAAGAGGCACTTGCGTCTTTTTTTCTCGGCCATACTGCAGATGCCTTCGTAAAGGACCGTCATCGTTCGCGGGTAAACACGAGGCGCCCGTTTGCGGGGTTCAGGATCGGGTGAAGTCTAACCCCTCCGCTCGCCAGGGCCGTGATCCTGCCATCAGGCGAGGCTGATCATCATCGCCGGGACTGGATTTCGTCGACCGTGAAGCGGCCAAGTCTGCCGATAGTCGAGCGTTTTGGCTATCCTAGCGGACTGATCGCGCGCCATCTCATCATCGGGACAGGATCGCAGCCGGAGGGACCCCATGACCACCAAATACGTCTACGCCTTCGAGGAGGGCGACGGGAAGGACAAGCGACGCCTCGGCGGCAAGGGCGCCAACCTCTGCGAGATGACCCGCATCGGGCTCAACGTCCCGCCCGGCTTCGTCATCACCACCGAGGCGTGCCTGGCCTACCTCGCCGACGGCGATCGCAATCTGCCGGATGGACTGATGGACCAGGTGCGCGACCACGTCGCGCGGCTCGAGAAGGCGACCGGCAAGGGCTTCGGCGATCCGGCCGACCCGTTGCTTGTGTCGGTCCGGTCCGGATCGGCACTGTCGATGCCGGGCATGATGGACACCATCCTCAACCTCGGCCTCAACACGGCGACCCTTGACGGTCTGATCCGCCACACGGAAAACGCCCGTTTCGGCTGGGACGCCTACCGCCGCTTCATCCAGCTCTACGGCAAGATCGCGCTGGGCGTCGACGACGCGCTGTTCGACGCCGAGTTCGCCAAGGCCAAGCGCCGCGCCGGGGCGCGCCTGGACGTCGACTTGTCGGCGTCGGCGCTCGAGACTGTCGCTCGCCGCTTCCTGCAGATCGTCCGCGAGCAGACCGGGCGGCCGTTCCCCGAAGACGTCTACGAACAGCTCGAGCTGGCGGTCAAGGCGGTGTTCGATTCGTGGATGGGCAAGCGCGCAATCGACTACCGGCGCGAGTTCCACATCACGCCCGAGATGGCCAACGGAACCGCGGTCAACGTCGTGACCATGGTGTTCGGCAACCTCGGCGACGACTGCGCGACCGGCGTCGGCTTCACGCGCGACCCCGGCACCGGCGAGAACCGCATGTTCGGCGAGTACCTGGTCAACGCCCAGGGCGAGGACGTCGTCGCCGGCATCCGCACGCCGAAGCCGGTCGACGAGCTGGCCGACGAGATGCCGGCCATGCATGCCGAGCTGGTCGCGCTGCGCGACCGCCTCGAGGCGCACTACAGGGAAGTCCAGGACTTCGAGTACACCATCGAACGCGGACGGCTCTACTGCCTGCAGACCCGCAACGGCAAGATGAACGCGGCGGCGACGGTGCGCACGTCGGTGGAGATGGAGGGCGAGGGGCTGATCGACCGGGAACGTGCGCTGCTGCGCGTCGACCCCGAGACCCTGGAGCAGCTGCTGCATCCCCATCTCGATCCGGCGCACGTCGACAGCGCACCGC
The DNA here is from genome assembly GCA_033722135.1 of Gammaproteobacteria bacterium. GTDB lineage: Bacteria > Pseudomonadota > Gammaproteobacteria > QNFN01 > QNFN01 > QNFN01. Next base: position 3,280 of record JAWVZO010000199.1, read on the forward strand.
TGGCGACCGGGCTGCCGGCCTCGCCGGGCGCAGCGTCCGGCAAGTGCGTGTTCGACGCCGACCGCGCCGAGCTGCTCGGCCGCGCCGGGGAGCCGGTGATCCTGGTCCGCGAGGAGACCAAGCCGGAGGACATCCACGGCTTCTTCGCCTCCCGGGGGATCCTGACCAGCCGCGGCGGCAAGACCTCGCACGCCGCGGTGGTCGCGCGCGGCATGGGCAAGCCGTGCGTCGCCGGCGCCGAGGGCATCGAGGTCGACGTCGGCAAGCGGCGCGCGGTGGTCGGGGATCGGGTTCTCGAGGAGGGCGACGTGGTCACCATCGACGGCGGCACGGGCCGGGTCTACGCGGGGGCCATCCCGACCGTCGATCCGGAGTTCTCGGCCGAGCTCGAGACCCTGCTCGGCTGGGCGGACGCGATCGCGCGCCTCGGCGTGCGCGCCAACGCCGACACCCCGGACGGCGCGGCGCAGGCGGTGCGCTACGGCGCGCAGGGCATCGGCCTGTGCCGCACCGAGCGCAGGTTCAACGCCAGCGACCGGCTGCCGATCGTCGTCGACATGATCCTGGCCGAGAACCGCGAGGCACGGCAGGCGGCGCTCGACCGGCTGCTGCCGATCCAGCGCGCCGACTTCGACGGGATCTTCCGCGCGATGGCGCCGCGGCCGGTGACCATCCGCCTGCTCGACCCGCCGATCCACGAATTCCTGCCCACCGAGGCCGAGCTGAGCGGGGAGATCGGTCGGCTGCGCGGCTACCGCGACCAGGTCCAGGGACGCCGCGCCCTGCTGCTTACCCGACCCTACCTCGCCGACGGCAGGCCGGTGGCGGAGGGCGAGTTGGCCGCGATCGAGGACGAACTCGCCCAGCTCGGCCAGGCGATCGCCGTGCGCGAGCGGATGCTGCTCAAGGTGCGCGACCTCTACGAGGTCAACCCGATGCTCGGGCACCGCGGGGTGCGGCTCGGCATGACCTACCCGGAGATCTACGCCATGCAGATCCGCGCCGTCCTCGAGGCGGCCGCCGATTGCGCGGCCGACGGCGTCGAGGTGGCGCCGGAGATCATGGTGCCGCAGGTCTGCACCGGCCGGGAGCTCGAACGTATCCGCGCCCTGGCTGACGCGCTGCGCGACGAGGTCGAGAAGTCGCGCGGGGTCCCGGTCGCGTTCAGGTTCGGCTCGATGATCGAGGTGGTGCGCGCCTGCATGCGCGCCGGTGACCTCGCCGGGGTCGCCGAGTTCTTCTCGTTCGGCACCAACGATCTGACCCAGGCGACCTTCTCGTTCTCGCGCGAGGATGCCGAGAACAAGTTCCTGCCGTTCTACAACCAGCAGAACATCCTGATGGACAACCCGTTCGAGGTGCTGGACGTGAACGGGGTCGGCCAGCTGATGAAGCTCGCGGTCGGCTACGGGCGCGAGGCGCGTCCCGGTCTCAAGGTCGGGATCTGCGGGGAGCAGGGCGGCCACCCCGCGTCGATCGGCTTCTGCGACGCCATCGGCCTCGACTA
>JAWVZO010000200.1:0-4775 GCA_033722135.1 Gammaproteobacteria bacterium
CTACCGGGTACGCTTCCGCCAGGACGGCGTGCTCTACGAGGTGGCGTCACCGCCGGTTCAGCTCGGCATGCGCCTGGCGGCGCGCATCAAGGTCATGTCGCGCCTCGACGTCTCCGAACGCCGCGTGCCGCAGGACGGCCGCATCAAGCTGAAGATCACCGCGAAGCGCGCCATCGACTTCCGCGTCAGCACCAGCCCGACGCAGTTCGGCGAGAAGGTCGTGATGCGTCTCCTCGACCCGTCGAGCGCCAAGATGGGCATCGACGCGCTCGGCTACGAGCCCGAGCAGAAGGAGCTGTTCCTCGAGGCGATCCGCCGGCCCTACGGGATGGTGCTGGTGACCGGGCCGACCGGTTCGGGTAAGACGGTCTCGCTCTACACCGCGGTCAACATCCTCAACCAGCCCGAGGTGAACATCTCCACGGCCGAGGACCCGGTCGAGATCAACCTGCCCGGCGTCAACCAGGTCAACGTCGACGAGAAGACCGGCATGGACTTCCCGAAGGCGCTCAAGGCCTTCCTCCGCCAGGACCCGGACATCATCCTGGTCGGCGAGATCCGCGACCTCGAGACGGCGAGCATCGCCGTCAAGGCGGCCCAGACCGGTCACCTCGTCCTGTCGACGCTGCACACCAACGACGCGCCGCAGACGCTGACGCGCCTGGCCAACATGGGCGTGCCGCCGTTCAACATCGCCTCGTCGGTGCACCTGATCATCGCCCAGCGCCTGGGCCGGCGGCTGTGCAGCAATTGCAAGGCGCCCGAGGACATACCGCACGAGACCCTGATCGACGAAGGCTTCACCGAGGAGGACCTGGCGGAGAACCCGGTCATCTACGGCCCGGTCGGCTGCGACAACTGCACCAACGGCTACAAGGGCCGGGTCGGTATCTACCAGGTCATGCCGGTGTCGGAGGACATGGGCCGCATGATCATGGAGGGCTGCAACTCCATGCAGCTCGCCGACCAGGCCGAGGAAGAGGGCATCCCCGACCTGCGCAGGTCGGGCCTGAAGAAGGTCCTGCAGGGGGTGACCAGCCTCGAGGAAATCAACCGCGTGACCAAGGACTGATCCATGGCGAAGGCACCGAAGAAACAAAACAAGCCGGAAGAGGCCGTATGGGCTTGGGAGGGTACCGACGCCAAGGGCAAACGGATGAAGGGCAACATCACCGCGGCCAACGAGGCGGCGGTGAAGGCCGAACTCCGACGGATGGGCGTCAACCCGCTGAAAGTCAAAAAGAAAGCCAAACCGCTGTTCGGTGGCGCCGGCAAGAAAATCACCCCGAAGGACATCGCCATCTTCATGCGTCAGCTGGCCACGATGATGGCCGCGGGCGTGCCGCTAGTGCAGGCGTTCGACATCGTCGGCCGCGGTCACGAGAACCCGAAGATGCAGGACCTGATCCTTACCATCAAAGCCGATATCGAGGGCGGCAACACCCTCTCGGATTCGCTGAAAAAGCACCCGATCTACTTTGATGACCTGACCTGCAACCTGATCGAGGCCGGCGAGCACGCCGGTATCCTCGAGGCGCTGCTCGACAAGATCGCCACCTACAAGGAGAAGACCGAGGCGATCAAGGCCAAGATCAAGAAAGCGCTGACCTACCCGATCGCGGTCATCGTGGTGGCGTGCATCGTGACCGCCATCCTGCTGATCTTCGTCGTGCCGGTGTTCGAGGAGCTCTTCTCGAGCTTCGGGGCCGACCTGCCGGCGTTCACGCAGATGGTCATCGACTTGTCACGCTTCATGCAGACCTGGTGGTGGGCGGTACTCGGCGTGCTGGTCGCTATCAGCTTCGCGCACACCCAGGCCAAGCGGCGCTCCAAGAAGTACCGCGACGCCCTCGACATCATCGCCCTCAAGTTCCCGATCTTCGGGCCGATCCTCGTGAAGGCCGCCATCGCCCGCTTCGCGCGCACGCTGTCGACCATGTTCGCGGCCGGCGTGCCGCTCGTCGAGGCGATGGTCTCGGTGGCGGGCGCCTGCGGCAACGTCGTGTTCTACAACGCCACCATGGAGATGCGCGACGACGTCGCGACCGGCCAGCAGCTGCAGCTGGCGATGCGCAATTCCGGCCTGTTCCCGAACATGGTCGTGCAGATGGTCGCCATCGGCGAGGAGTCCGGCTCGCTGGATGCCATGCTCGGCAAGGTGGCCGACTTCTACGAGGCCGAGGTCGACGACGCGGTCGACAACCTGAGCAGCCTCATGGAACCGCTGATCATGGCCTTCCTGGGCGTCGTCGTCGGCGGCCTCGTCGTGGCGATGTACCTGCCGATCTTCAAGCTCGGCACGGTCATCTGACGGTCGCGCGCCGGACCGCCCTGCTCCGTGCCGCTGTTCGAGCCCCTCGAACAGTCACTGTTCGCGTGGCTGTCGGTGGCCGCCCTGTTCGGGCTGGTCACCGGCAGCTTCCTCAACGTCGTGATCCACCGCCTGCCGCGCATGATGGAGCGCGACTGGCGACGCGAATGCCGTGAACTCGCCGGCGAGACCGCTCCTGCAGACGGGGGAGACGAAGCGCGATTCGACCTCGTCCAGCCGGCCTCGCACTGCCCGCGATGCGGCCACGGGATCGCCGCACACGACAACATCCCGCTGCTGAGCTACGTCTGGCTCGGCGGGCGATGCCGCCACTGCCGGGCACCGATCTCCCTGCGCTATCCCGCGATCGAGCTGCTGACCGCCGTGCTGACGGTCGTGGTGGCCTGGCGCTTCGGCGTCACCTGGCAGGCCGCAGCCGCCATCCCGCTGACCTGGGCGCTCATCGCGCTGTCGTTCATCGATCTCGATCACAAGCTCCTCCCGGACCTCATCACCCTGCCGTTGATCTGGGCGGGGCTGGTGGTCAACCTCGGCGGGCTGTACACCGATCTCCCGTCGGCGGTCGTCGGCGCCGTGGCCGGCTACCTGAGCCTCTGGCTGGTCTACCACCTGTTCCGCCTGCTGACCGGGAAACGGGGCATGGGCTACGGGGATTTCAAGCTGCTCGCCGCGTTCGGCGCGTGGCTCGGCTGGCAGCTGCTTCCCGTCGTGGTGCTGCTCTCCTCGCTGGTCGGCGCGGTCACCGGCCTCGGGATGATGCTCCTGGCGGGACACCGACGGGGTACGCCGATCCCGTTCGGTCCGTTCCTCGCGGCGGCCGGTTGGACCGCCCTGCTATGGGGCGATTCACTGGTGCGCGCCTACCTCGACTGGGCGGTGCCATGAGCGGCCACCCATCCCGCACGGCCATCACAGATCGATGCTGATCGTCGGCCTCACCGGTGGCATAGGCAGCGGCAAGTCGACCGTGGCCGCCCGTTTCGCGGAACGCGGGGTCCCCTGGATCGATGCGGACCTGCTCACCCGCGAACTGGTCGAACCGGGCTCGCCGCTCCTCGCCGAGATCGTCGGCACTTTCGGCGAGGCCGTGCTCGATCCGCACGGCCGCCTCGACCGGCGCGGCCTGCGCGCGCGGGTGTTCGCCGATCCCGCGGCCCGGTCCCGGCTCGAGGCGCTGATGCACCCGGCGGTCTACGCCGCAATGCGCGACCGCGTCGCGGAACTCGAAGCGCCGTACTGCCTGCTGGTGATCCCGCTGCTGATCGAGACCGGCGGCGACGCGCGGGTCCACCGCGTGCTGGTCGTCGACGTCGACGAGGCGGACCAGCGGCAGCGCACCGCGGCCCGGGACGGCGTCGACCCGGCGCAGGTCGACGCGATCCTCGCCTCGCAGGCCTCGCGCGCCGATCGGCTCGCGTCCGCCGACGACGTCATCGACAACCGCGGAACGCCCTCCGAACTCGAGGCCCAGGTCGAGCGCCTGCACCGACACTATCTCGACCTGGCCTCATCCCGGGAATGGCCCTCGCCGTTCGACGGCACCTGGCGGCGTGGTCCACGCAACGGCCCGTGACGGGTGTTATAGTGAAATGCAAGCCCGACGCGCGTTCTGGGGAGCTCCCGGAGGGGAATGTACGCGCGTCACCCGCGTCACGCGCCGCGCTGGCCATCCCCTGGCTGACGTCAGGCGTTCGCGGAAGCCAGACCCCCGGACATCCGAATTGCACAACCGCGTCTACTACGAACAGCCCCTGAACGAGCGCATCCGGACCTTCCTGCGTCTGGAGATGCTCTTCCAGCAGGCCTGGCACCACCTTCACGGAGATAGCCTCTGGGATAGCCGCGCCGCGCTGAACGCGCTCGACGACATCTGCAACGTCTTCGGACGCTCCGACCTCAAGACCGAGGTGCTCAAGGAACTCGAGCGGCAGACCGCCACGCTCGCCCGGATGGAGCGCAGCCCCGGCGTCGACCGCGAACGGCTCGGGGAGATCCTCGACGAACTGGAGGTCCTGACCGACCGGCTCTACGGCCTGTCGGGCCAGCCCGGCGCGACGCTCAAGAACCACGAGCTGCTCGGCAGCATCCGCCAGCGCAGCACCATCCCCGGCGGCACCTGCGCATTCGACCTGCCCGCTTTCCACCTCTGGCTGCAACGCCCCGCGGAGGAGCGGACCGCGGAACTCAAAAGCTGGCTGGCGGTCTTCAGCCCCATCCAGCAGGCGGTCGAACTGGTGCTCCGCCTGACGCGACACAGCGCTACGCCGACCCAGGAGGAGGCGACCGACGGGTTCTTCCAGCGCAACCTCGACCCCAACCTGCCCTGCCAGATGATCCGCGTCGGGGTGGACGGCGATGCGGATTGCTACGCCGAGATCAGCGGCGGCCGGCATCGCTTCACGGTCCGCTTCATGGCCCAGCGGAAACTGTCCGAGCGCGCGGC
>JAWVZO010000201.1:0-4724 GCA_033722135.1 Gammaproteobacteria bacterium
CATGGCGCTGGCCCGCCAGCGGAATGTCGGTCCCGGGGGCTACTCGCTGTTCGGCCAGGAGATGGAGGACGAGCTGCGCGAGCGCTACGTGTTGCTCTCTGCGCTGCGCCGGGCGCTCGACCCGGTCCAGTTCGAGCTCCACTACCAGCCGCAGGTCGATCCGGAGAGCGGCGCCATCGGCGGCGCTGAGGCCCTCCTGCGCTGGATACGTCCCGACGGCAGCATGGTGTCGCCGATGAAGTTCATCCCGCTGGCCGAATCGAGCGGCATGATCGTCCCGATCGGCACCTGGGTGCTCGAGACGGCGTGCCGGCAGTTCGCCACCTGGAACCGCGAGGCCGGTCTCGCCGTGCCGGTCTCGGTCAACGTCTCCGTCCGCCAGTTCCACGAGCCGGGTTTCACCGACGTGGTGCACGCGGCACTCGACTCGAGCGGCCTGCCGCCGGAACTCCTGGTCCTCGAGCTGACCGAGTCCCTGCTCCTGCACAACCCCGACGAGGTCACGGCCGCGATGGAGCGGATCAGCGCGCTGGGCGTGCGGCTCGCCATCGACGATTTCGGCACCGGCTACTCCTCCCTGAGTTACCTCACCAACCTCCCGATCCGCCAGCTCAAGGTCGACCGGGCGTTCGTGCAGGGAATCGACAAGGATCCGCACGACGAGATCATCGTCTCGATGATCATCGGCATGGCCCACAACCTCGGTCTCGAGGTCGTCGCCGAGGGAGCCGAGACGGAGGGACACGTCGGTTTCCTGGCCAACTACCGCTGCAACCTGATCCAGGGCTACCACTACAGCCGGCCGCTGCCGGTGACGGAATTCGAGCGCGTGCTGCGCCACCCGCCGTGGATCCCGCCCACCCCGTGATCACGCCCTGGGATGCGCGGGCCCGCCTCGCCACCCATATGCCCCTCCGTCGACCCGCCGGCCGCCGCCCTGGTGCGGGGTCCTAACACATCGACCGGAGGGTTTCATGAACACAGACAAGCCGCTCATCCTCATCGTCGAAGACAGCCACACCTACCCCGAGCTGCTCTGCCAGGCCGAGGAGCGGGGCCGCAACCGCACCGCCCGCGACATCGAAGGCCCCGACGGGCAGGCCGTATAATCGGCCTGTGACGGCGGCGCGAACGGTGCGCGGAGGCGAACTCCTCCCCCGTATCGCGGCCTAACCGTCATGCGCTCCCGGCACGAGGTTTCTCCATGATCCACACCGCCCTGGTCGTCGACGATTCGCGCACCGCGCGGTTCATGCTCGGCAAGATCCTGCAGCGGCTCGGGGTGGTCACCGCGACCGCGAACTCGGCCGAGGAGGCGCTCGAGTACCTGGCCGGGCACGTCCCCGACGCGATCTTCATCGACCACGTCATGCCGGGCATCGACGGCCTGCACGCCACGCAGAAGATCAAGGCCGACCCCCGCTTCGCCCGCGTGCCGATCGTGATCTTCACCGCCAAGAGCGGCGACGACTACATCGCCCAGGCGAAGGCCTACGGCGCCCACAGCGTGCTGACCAAGCCGCCGACCGACGAGTACGTGCAGGGCCTGCTCGACGTCCTCGGCCGGGAGGTCGAGGCGCCCCCCGCGGTCGAGGACCAGCCCGCGCCGGCCGAGGCCGCCCGCCCGGCGCTCGACGAGAGCGACGTGGAGCGGATCGCGCGGCGGGCGGTCGACGACGCCTTCGGCTCCCGCCTCGAGGGCCGCCTGGCCGAGCTGGTCGACGCCCGCCTCGACGCCTTCCGGGAAGCGTCCGAGACGCGGCACGCGGAAGATCGCGCGCGCCTCGACGACCTCGCCGCGCGGCTCGACGCACTCCGCGAGCGCGACGGGACGCGCGACGACGCGGGTGCGGAACTCGGCCGGCGGGTCGAGGAGGCGGGCACCCGGCTCGACACCCTCCGCGCCGAGGTCGAGCGTCACCGCGAGGCGCTCGCCGAGGCCGGGCGACGCGGCGAGGCCAGTGACCGGAAGCTGGCCGCGCTGGAAGAGAAGGTCGACGGGCTCGCCGGCCTGACCTCCCGCGTCGAGGCGATCGAGACCCGCGAGGCCGACCTGGCCGAGCGGACCGACAAGCTCGTCGAGAGCTACGTGGAGCGCTCGTCGAAGCGCTACGCCAAGGCGGTCGCGACCTACGTGCGCAAGGACGCCGCCACGCTCGCCGAGCAGCTCAGCCAGAAGCACGTCGCCGCGCTGCGCGACGAGCTGGTCCAGGCGCAGATCGAGGCCGGCCACAGGAGCGTGCCGCTGCTGCCGACGGTGCTCGGCGCCGTCGCCCTGATCGCGGCGCTCGGCGCCCTGGCCCTGGCGCTGTTCTGACCGTTCAGGCCGTCGCGGCGTCGCGGTGCGCGGCGATCGCCGCCATGAACCGTTCCCCGTAGCGCTCCAGCTTCGCCTGGCCGACGCCGTTGACCGCCAGGAAGGCCGCCTCGTCGGTCGGCTTGAGCCGGCACATGTCGAGCAGCGCCGCGTCGCCGAAGATCACGTAGGGCGGCTTGCCCTGCGCGTCGGCGAGCTCCTTGCGCAGCGTGCGCAGCGCCTCGAACAGCGGCCGGTCGGCCGGGGCCAGCCCCGCCTTCTCGGCCGCGCCGCGGCGCGCCTTCCGCGGTGCCTTGGGCCGCGGCAGCGCCAGCTCCAGCGTCTCCTCGCCGCGCAGCAGCGGGCGCGCCCGCCCGGTGAGGCGCAGCACCGCGTAGTTGGCCACGTCCTGGTCGAGGTAGCCGAGGTGGATCAGCTGGCGTAACACCGCGCTCCAGTGGTCGGCCGTGCGCTCCGCGCCGAGGCCGTAGGTGGAGAGGGTGTCGTGGCCGAGCTCGCGGATGCGCGCGCTGTCGGCGCCGCGCAGCACGTCGACCACGTGGCGCATCCCGAACCGCTGGCCGACCCGGTAGACGCAGGAGAGCGCCTTGCGCGCGTCCTCGGTGGCATCGTAGGTGGCCGGCGGGTCGAGGCAGACGTCGCAGTTGCCGCAGTCGCGATCCAGCGACTCGCCGAAGTAGCGCAGCAGCACGCGGCGCCGGCAGGTGAGGCTCTCGGCGTAGCCGAGCATGGCGTTGAGCTTGAGCCCCTCGATCCGCTGCCGCGCGGGGTTCTCGCCCTGCTCGATCAGGCGCCGCGCGGTGACCACATCCTGCATGCCGAACAGCAGCAGCGCCTCGGACGGCACCCCGTCGCGCCCGGCACGGCCGGTCTCCTGGTAGTAGCCCTCGAGGTGGCGCGGCAGGTCGTAGTGGACCACGAAGCGGACGTTCGGCTTGTCGATGCCCATGCCGAACGCGACCGTGGCGACCACCACCTGCAGCTCGTCCCGCAGGAACCGCTCCTGCACGTCGTGGCGGATCTCCTTGGGCAGGCCGGCGTGGTAGGCGGCGGCGCGTAGCCCGCGGTTGGCGAGACGGTCGGCGACCGCCTCGACCCGCTTGCGGGAGAGCGCGTAGACGATGCCCGGCTCGTCGGGCCGCTCGGCGAGGAAGCGCTCGAGCTGGCGCGCCGGGTCGCTCTTCGGCGCGACGGTGTAGCGGATGTTCGGGCGGTCGAACCCGCCGACGTGGCGCGCGGCTGCCTCCAGCCCCAGCACGCGGACGATGTCCTCGCGGGTCTGCGGGTCGGCGGTGGCGGTCAGCGCGACGCGCGGCACCCCCGGGAAGCGCTGCGCGAGGAGGCCGAGCTGGGCGTACTCGGGGCGGAAGTCGTGGCCCCACTGGGAGACGCAGTGCGCCTCGTCGATCGCGAACAGCGCGATCTCCAGGCCGTCGAGGCGGTCGAGGAAGCCGTCGGCGAGCAGCCGCTCGGGCGCGACGTAGAGCAGGTCGAGGTCGCCGGCGTGCAGCCGGGCCAGCGTGCGCCGCGCCGTGTCGGCGTCGAGCGCCGAGTTGTAGCAGGCCGCCGCGACGCCGTTCTCCACCAGCGCGTCGACCTGGTCCTTCATCAGCGCGATCAGCGGCGAGACGACGATCGCCGTGCCGGGCCTGAGCAGCGCCGGGAGCTGGTAGCAGAGCGACTTGCCGCCGCCGGTCGGCAGCAGCACGAAGGCGTCGTGGCCGGCGACCAGGTCCGCGACGATCGGCCGCTGGTGGGGCTGGAACGACGTGAAGCCGAAGACGCGCTCGAGCGCGGCGTCGATGGGGTCGGGGGAGGGCATCGGGGGATTCTAGCAACCCCGGCGTGCCGGGGCCGGCCGCTGGCGGGATCCTGGTCTACGGTAGGGTTTGTTTCCCGGCGGGGCAGGCCACCACCAGCGAGGGGAAAAGCCATGAGCACCATGCAGCAACGGGCGATGGCGTTCTACGACGCCTGCGAGACCGGCAAGGGCTGGGACGTCTGCAAGGCCTACTGCCACGAGGGCGCGACGTTCTCGTGCCAGGCCGACGCGCTCGCCGACATCGCCACGCTCGAAGGGTACTGCGGGTGGACGAAGGACATCCTCGTCCCGATTCCCGACGGCCACTACGAGCTGAAGAGCCTCGCGGCCGACGAGGCGCGCCACTGCGTCACCGCGTTCGCGGTCTTCCACGGCACCCAGACGGGACCCGGCGGTCCGGGCGAGCCGACGGGGAAGAGCGTGGCGGCCGAGTACGTCTACGCCATGCAGTTCGACGGCGACCGCATCCGGCACGTGACCAAGATCTGGAACGACGTCGCCAGCCTGCGCCAGCTGGGCTGGGTGTAGGTCCGCCCGACCAATACGAACCCGTCAACGGGGGTCGCCCGGCCCGGCGACCAGGCC
>JAWVZO010000202.1:0-4638 GCA_033722135.1 Gammaproteobacteria bacterium
GCGATCCGCGAGGAGATCCCCGAGGAGACGGCACGGGACATCGCATCGTTCATCGACACCCACCTGCTGATGCTCGAGGACTCCATGCTGACCACCACGCCGGTGCAGCTGATCCGCGAGACGCGGTGCAACGCCGAGTGGGCCCTGCGCCAGCAGCGCGACGCCGTCGCCCGGGTGTTCGACACCATGGACGACGCCTACCTGCGGACCCGCATCGACGACATCGACCACGTGGTCAACCGGATCCTGCGCATCCTGCTCGCCGGAGACGACCCCGGCACGGAACCGGTCACGCCGTCGCTCAAGGGCCAGGTCATCGTCGCCGACGACCTCACCCCGGCCGACACGGTCCTGATGAAGAACCACGGCGTGGCCGCGTTCGTCACCGAGTACGGCGGGCCGATGTCGCACACCACCATCCTCGCCCGCAGCCTGCAGATCCCGGCGGTAGTGGGCACCCACCACGCGCGCCGCACGCTGCGCCAGGGCGAGGCCCTGATCGTCGACGGCGAGCAGGGCGTGATCGTCGCCGACCCGGATCGCGCGACGTTGCGCCACTACCGCCAGCGACGGAGCGGCGAACGCCGGCGGCGCAGCGAGCTCGCCAAGATCAGCGACACCCCCGCGGTCACCCGTGACGGGCGCGCGATCTGCCTGCAGGCCAATATCGAGTTGCCGGAAGACCTCCGCGCCGTGCGCAAGATGGGCGCCGACGGCATCGGGCTCTACCGTACCGAGTTCCTGTACATGAACCGGGACGAACCGCCCTCGGAGGAGGAGCAGTTCGTCGACTACCGGCGCATCCTCCGTACCATGCAGGGGCTACCGGTCTTCATCCGCACCCTCGACCTGGGCGCCGACAAGCAGGTCGACGGCGGGGTCGCGTCGGGCGCCGTGAACCCCGCGCTCGGCCTGCGCGCGATCCGTCTCTGTCTCAAGGAGCCCGAGCTGTTCCGCCCGCAGCTGCGCGCACTACTGCGCGCCTCGGCGCACGGCCCGCTGCGCATCATGTTCCCGATGCTCTCCAACGCCCAGGAGCTGTTCCAGGTCCTCGGCCTGGTCGAGGAGGTGAAGCAGGAGCTGGCGGACGAGGGATTGGCCTACGATCCGCTGGTGCCGCTCGGCGCCATCGTCGAGGTCCCCGCGGTGGCCGTCGTCGCGCCGACCTTCGCCAGGAACCTCGATTTCCTGTCGATCGGCACCAACGACCTGATCCAGTACACGCTGGCCATCGACCGCGTCGACGACGAGGTCAACTACCTCTACGACCCCCTCCACCCCGCCGTGCTGCGGCTGATCCACATGACCCTCAAGGCAGGGCACAAGGCCGGCATCCCCGTAGCGATGTGCGGCGAGATGGCCGGCGACCCGCGCCTGACCCGGTTGCTGCTCGGCCTCGGCCTGACCCAGTTCAGCATGCAGCCCGCGTCGCTGCTGGAGGTCAAGCGCATCGTCCTCGACACCGACGTCGGCGCGCTCCACCGCCGGGCGCTCGCGGTACTCCGGGCGGACACCCACGAACAGATGGCGGAACGCGTCGACAAGCTCAACCTCGACACGGAATGAGCCGTAGACCGTAGACGAACCGGGTCCGGCTGGCGCGTCGGCTGCGGCGGACAGGGCCGGATCCGCAACCCGCGGGGGCCCGCGCGTCCGGTCCACCCGACGGCCCGCTTCCCCCCTCTGCTAAACTCCCCGCGCGCGCCGCCACGGCGCCGCAGGGCAGCCGCCATGGCCGAGATCATCGAGCAGGACAAGACCCCGGACCGTCTCGAGGCCTTCACCCAGGCACTCGAGCACGGCCGTCACCCGCACCTGCGCAAGATGCTCAACGACCTGCATCCCGCGGAGATCGCGCTGCTGCTCGAATCGCTGCCGGAGGCGCAGCGCGAGCTCACCTGGGAACTGGTCTACAGCGAGAACCGCGGCGACGTCCTCGCCGAGCTCAACGACGAGGTCCGCGCGAAACTGCTGCGCCAGATGGAGACCCACGAACTGGTCTCCATCACCGAAGAGCTCGACACCGACGACCTCGTCGACATCCTCCAGGACCTTCCGGACCGCGTCGTCCGCGAGGCGCTCGCCTCGCTGGACAAGCAGAACCGGCACCGGATCGAGGCCGCCCTGCGCTTCGACGAGGACAGCGCCGGCGGCCTGATGAGCACCGAGACCGTGACCGTCCGCGCGGACGTCACCCTCGACGTGGTCCTGCGCTACCTGCGCATGCGCGGCGAGATCCCGGACCTCACCGACAGCCTGTTCGTGGTCAACCGCTTCGACACCTACCTCGGGCTGCTCGCGCTCTCCGACCTGCTGACCCACGACCCCGGCGAGACCGTCGCCGACGTCATGTCGCTCGACACGGATGGCATCTCGCCCGAGATGGAGGCCAGCGAGGTCGCGCTGCTGTTCGAGAAACGCGACCTGGTCTCGGCGCCGGTGATCGACGACCACGGCCGCCTGCTCGGACGCATCACCATCGACGACGTGGTCGACTACATCCGCGAGGAGGCCGACGAGGCACAGCTCGCCCGGGCCGGCCTCGACCCCGAGGACGACATCTTCGCCCCGGTGGTGACCAGCACGCGCCGCCGCGCGGTCTGGCTGGGCATCAACCTGGTCACGGCGTTCATGGCCGCCTACGTGATCGGCCTGTTCGAGCGCACCATCGAGCAGATCGTCGCCCTCGCCGTGCTGATGCCCATCGTCGCCAGCATGGGCGGCATCGCCGGCGGGCAGACGCTGACCCTGACCATCCGCGGGCTGGCGCTCGGCCAGGTCACCGGCTCCAACAGCCGCTGGCTGATGACCAAGGAACTCGCCGTGGGCGGACTGAACGGCCTGATCTGGGCCCTGGTCGTGGCGGGGGTCGCGGTCTACTGGTTCGGCGACCTGCAGATCGGCTACGTCATCGCCGCCGCGATCGTCATCAACCTGGTCTGCGGTGCCGCTGCAGGGATCACGATCCCGCTGGTCATGCGCAGGCTCGACATCGACCCCGCCCTGGCGGGCAACGTGGTGCTGACGACGGTGACCGACGTGGTCGGGTTCATGGCGTTCCTGGGGCTCGCGACGCTGTTCCTGCTCTGAGTTCAGGACGAGTAAGCACCCGCTAACCTCACAAGGCTGCGACGTTCCCTTGTAGGTCGGGCTTCAGCCCGACAGAATTCGATAATGGCATCCATGGCCGGATACGAGGACTCGCGACATGGCTTCTGACCAGACGACAGACGACGCACCATCCGAGGCCGTCCGTGTCAGTGTCGTCCTCCCCTGTCTCAACGAGGTCGAGGCCCTGGAAAAGCTCCTGCCGAGAATCCGCGAGCTCCTTCCCGAGGCGGAGATCCTGGTCGTGGACGACGGGTCGTCGGACGGGTCAGGTGAGATGGCGAAAGGTCATGGAGCGCGTGTCGTGCGCCATCCGCGGCCGCTCGGTAACGGGGCCGCGGTCAAGTCCGGGGCACGCCATGCCAGCGGTGAGATCCTCGTGTTCATGGATGCGGACGGGCAGCATGCACCGCAGGACATACCCCGGCTGCTGAAGCGCCTCGATGCCGGGTACGACATGGTCGTTGGCGCGCGCCGGCCCGACACGCAGGCGACCTGGTATCGACGCTACGCGAACCAGCTGTACAACGGGCTCGCGAGCTACATGGTCAACCAGGAGATCCCAGACCTGACCTCGGGGTTTCGCGCGATGCGGGCACGTCGGTTTCGCGAATTCCTGCACCTGCTCCCGAACGGCTTCTCCTATCCGACCACCATCACCATGGCCTTCTTCCGTGCGGGATACGCGGTGGATTACATCGAGATCGCGGCCCGCCAGCGCGCCGGTTCCAGCCACATCAAGCTGCTGCGTGACGGGTTTCGGTTCCTGCTGATCATCTCGCGCGTGGGCACTCTCTATTCGCCTCTGAAAATCTTCATGCCGATCAGTGGCATCTTCTTCCTGCTCGCCACGTTCTGGTACGTGGTGACCCTGGTCGACCAGGGGCGTTTCACCAACATGAGCGCGCTGCTCTACAGCGCCAGCGTCGTGGTGTTCCTGATCGGGCTGGTGTCGGAACAGATCACGATGCTGCTCTACCAGTCTCATGCGAATGCCGAAGATCACGACGGGTAGCGCGGACAACTCCACAATGAGACTCGTGAGCCCCGTCGCATCCGGCAATGGCGCACACGTCATTCATCAGAACCTGGCCGCATCGATCGCGGGCTACACCCTAGTCAGCTATAGCCCGTGGCGGACACTGTTCCCACCGAGCCTCTACCCGCTGGGCAGGACCATGCCGGCGGACATCATCCACACCACGGCCGATTACGCGGTGTTCCATCGACGAAGAACATCCAAGCTCGTTATCACGTTCCAGAACTACGTCCTCGACGGGTTCATGAAGGCATACTCCTCTCCTGCCCAGTGGTTGCATTACCAGACCGACCTGAAGTACTTCACGAGAAAAGCGGTGAATCGTGCCGACATCGTGACGACGGTCAGCAGGGCCACGGAAGAGCTGATCAGGACCGATCTGGGCTACAAGGGCGAGATCGCCCTGATCAGAAACGGTATCGATACGGGTGTCTTTCGTCCCGGCGAACGCGCGGCGGCCCAGGACATCAACGTGCTTTTCAGTGGAAACC
>JAWVZO010000203.1:0-4594 GCA_033722135.1 Gammaproteobacteria bacterium
CGGAGGTGGCCTGGGTCGGCGTGACCGAGAGCGAGGCGAAGGCCGAGGGCCGCAAGGTCGGCAAGGGGAGCTTCCCATGGGCGGCCAGCGGCCGCTCGCTCAGCATCGGCCGCAACGAGGGGCTGACCAAGCTGATCGTCGACGAGACGACCCACCGCGTCGTCGGCGGCGGCATCGTCGGCACCAACGCCGGCGAGCTGATCGGCGAGGTGGCGCTGGCGATCGAGATGGGTGCCGACCCCGAGGACATCGGCCTGACCGTGCACCCGCACCCGACGCTGTCGGAGACGGTATGCTTCGCGGCCGAGATGTACGAGGGAACCATTACCGACCTGATGCCGCCCAAGCGGAAGAAGTGAATCGCGACCGAGACAGGTGACATGAACGAGACCAATCCCCCGCCCCGCCGGCGGGTCACGCCCGGCGTGCCCCTGAAGGGGTCCGACAAGCTGGCCCACCGGCTGCGCGTCGAGACCGAGCCGCGCCCGGAGCGGTTGAGGAAGCCGGAGTGGATCCGCATCCGCGTGCCGAACTCCGAGCGCACCGCGTCGCTCAAGGCGATGCTGCGCCGGAGCCAGCTGCACACCGTCTGCGAGGAGGCGTCGTGCCCGAACCTGCCGGAGTGCTTCGGCAAGGGCACGGCGACGTTCATGATCATGGGCGAGATCTGCACCCGGCGCTGCCCGTTCTGCGACGTCGCCAGCGGCCGGCCGCTGCCGCTCGATCCCGAGGAGCCGCGCCACGTCGCCGAGGCGGTCGAGGCGCTCGGCCTGAGCTACGTGGTGATCACCTCGGTCGACCGCGACGACCTCGACGACGGCGGCGCGGGCCATATCCGCGACACCGTGCGCGCGGTGCGCGAGGCCTGCCCCGGGGTCAAGGTGGAGATCCTGACCCCCGACTTCCGCGGCTGCGAGGAGCGGGCGCTGGCGATCCTCTCCGAGTGCCCGCCGGACGTCTTCAACCACAACCTCGAGACGGTGCCACGGCTCTACACCCACGCGCGGCCCGGTGCCCGCTACGAGGGTTCGCTCGAACTGCTGCGCCGCTTCGGCGAGCTCAACCCGGACGTGCCGACCAAGTCGGGGCTGATGGTCGGGCTCGGCGAGGCGCCCGGCGAGATCGGCCACGTGATGCGCGACCTGCGCGCGCACGACGTCGAGATGCTGACCATCGGCCAGTACCTGCAGCCGACGCCGGCGCACCTGCCGGTCGAGCGCTACGTCCACCCGGACGAGTTCCGGCAGTACGAGCTCACCGGCAAGCGGCTCGGCTTCCGCCACGTGGCCAGCGGGCCGCTGGTGCGCTCCTCCTACCACGCCGACCTGCAGGCCTCAGGGGTGCTCGCCGAGGGGAGCGGCTGACGCGCCGTCGAGAGGGCCGCTTTGCGGCCCCGCGCCTTGCCGGCGGGCATGCCCCCGGAGTCCCCGCACGCGTCCCCCGTCGCCCGGGGTCCGGGGAGGGTACAGATCGGTCGCAAGATGCTAATCTTAGCTCCTGATATGTAAGAGTTATCACGGTCAGGAGACAGCACCTGGCGATGTCCAGCGATCCGGCCAACACGGCTCCCCGACCGAAGCAGGCGATCCTGCGCGAGGTCTACGAGTCGAACCGGCGCCTGAACGACGGCGTCACGGGCACCGCTTCGCCCGTCGCGCGGGCGACCCCGCACCGCCCCGGACGACTGCGCTGGCTGCTCGCCCTGCCGCTGGTCGCCGCCGCCGTCGCCCTCGCTGCCTGGAACGCGCCCGGCCCGCCCCGCGCCGAGCTGCCCGTCGCCACGGCCCGCGTGGCGCCCGCCGACAGCACACCCGAACCCGTCGCCACGAAAACCGAAACAACCGAGACGCCCGCGCCGTCCGCCACACGGCCGCCGTTCGCCGACGAGACGAAGACGGCCGGGCCGCCCGGCGGTTTCCTCCCCCCGCTGCCGAACGACCTGCGGGTACCGCAGGCGCTGCTCGCCGCCGCCACCGCTCCGCGGCCGGCGCACGGCGCCGTTCCGCGCGACGCGGCGCCGTCCGACGCGCTGGCGGTCTACTCCGGCGACGGGTTCGACGACGTCTCCCTGCGCAGCCTGTTCGGCCTCGGCGTGCGCACCATCGTCATCGACCCGGGGCACGGCGGCATCGATCCCGGCACCAGCGGCAAGCTCGGCACCCGCGAGAAGGACGTCACCCTGGCCGTCGCCCAGCGCCTCAAGGCGCTGCTCGAGCACGACCGCAGCTACCGCGTGCTGCTCACCCGCGAGACCGACGTCACCACCTCGCTCAGCGAGCGCGTGGCGCTGGCCAACGACGCCGCCGTCGACCTGTTCGTCTCGATCCACGTCAACTACCTGCCCAACACGACGCTGAACGTGATCGAGACCTACTACTTCGGCGCCCATTCCGACGCGGACGCGCTGCGCCTCGCCGAGCATGAGAACCGCGGCTCCGACTACGGCATGAGCGATTTCGAGAGCCTCGTGCGAAACATGCGCGATACCATTAAGCTACAGGAATCGAAACGGCTCGCGGCGGCGATCCAGAGCAGCCTGACCGGCAACATGCAGCGCACCAAGCGCGAGCTGTTCGACGTCGGCATCAAGACCGCGCCGTTCGTGGTCCTGCTCGGCGTGAAGGCGCCGGCGGTGCTGGCGGAGATCTCTTGCATGTGCAACCCGGAGGCGGAGCGACGGCTCAGGACCCCCGCCCACCGCGAAGAGGTCGCCCGCTACATCGCCGAGGGCATCGTCGATTACCTGGAAGCCAACACACGCAAGGGAGACGAATCGAATGACCGTCAAAGGCAAGCCAAAAAGAGCTAGCAAGTCGGGGGGCAGCAAGGAGGGTGAGACCCTCCACGTCGGGATCGATCTCGGCACCTCGCGCAGCGCCATCTCGCCGAGCAAGGGCAAGCGCCACCTCGTCGATAGCTACGTCGGCTGGCCGCGCGACTTCGTATCCGCCAAGGTGCTCGGCAAGTCGGTGCTGTTCGGCGCCGACGCCCTCGAGCACCGTCTCTCCCTGGATCTCTACCGGCCGCTCGAGCACGGCGTCATCAAGGAGACCACCGAGCGCGAGCAGGAGGCGGTCGACGCGCTGATCGGCCACCTGCTCGAGCAGGTCAATCCGGACCACAACAAGTCGCTGCGCGCCGTGGTCGGCGTGCCGGCCCAGGCGCTGACCCAGAGCAAGCTGGCGATCCGCAACGCGGTCGGCGAGTCGGTCGACGCGCTGATGGTCGTCTCCGAACCGTTCGCCGTCGCCTACGGCCAGGGCTTCCTCGACAACGCGATGGTCATCGACATCGGCGCCGGCACGGTCGACTTCTGCATCATGCACGGCGCGGTGCCGAACGACGAGGACCAGCGAACCAGCCTCAAGGCGGGCGATCACATCGACGAGGAACTGCTCGACGCCCTGACCGAGCGCTACCCCGAGGCGAGCATCAACCTCAACATGGCACGCGAGTTCAAGGAGCACTGGGCGTTCGTCGGCAAGGCCGAGCGCCGCGTCGAGGTCGACTTCCCGGTCAACGGCCGGATGATCACCCACGACATCACCGAGGAGCTCTCCCGCGCCTGTGACAGCATCCTGCCGCCGCTGCTCGAGCATACCGCCGAGCTGATCGCCAAGTTCGACCCGCAGTTCCAGGACGCCATCCGCCAGAACATCATCCTGGCCGGCGGCGGCAGCCAGATCCGCGGTCTCGCCGAGTACCTCGAGCGGGCGATGTCCGAATTCGGCCCGGCCAAGGTGACCACCGTCTCCGACCCGGTCTACGCCGGGGCCGACGGCGCCCTCGAGCTGGCCAAGGACATGCCGCCGGAGTACTGGGAAGAGGTCTGATCGTCCTGCGCCACCCGCGGGCACGTCACCGACCGCGACGATCCCGGTTTCCCCGCCCCGCCCCGCGCGGGACGGCTGGGGAACACTCCCCATGCTGATCGACGACATGCAGCGGCCGGACGGCCTCTCGACGCTCGGCACCCGCTGGGAGGCGATCACCGACCGGGTGATGGGCGGCCTGTCGGAGGCGGTCCTCGCGCGCGAGGCCCACGACGGCCGGGCCTCCCTGCGCCTCACCGGCCGGGTGCGGCTCGACAACGACGGCGGGTTCGTGCAGATGGCGCTCGACCTCGACCCGGAGGGCGGCGAACTCGACGCCTCCGCGCGGTCCGGCGTGGCGCTCGTCGTCCAGGGCAACGGCGAGCGCTACGGCGTCCACCTGCGCACTGCCGATGTCACCCGACCGTGGCAGTCGTACCGCGCCGGGTTCGTGGCCGGACCCGACTGGACGGAGGTGCGGCTGCCCTTCCGCGACTTCACGCCCCACCGTCTCGACGCGCCGCTCGACCCGACCCGGCTGCGCAGGCTCGGCCTGGTGGCGATCGGGCGTCCCTTCCGGGCCGACCTCCGCCTGGCGCGGATCGGGTTCTACCGCGAGAGCTGACGTCCGGACGGGTCTCCCGGCACGGCACCATGGCCCCTGCCACGGGCGCGAGAGCCCGGGCCGTTGCACGACCGTCGTCCCCGTCCACGGCCCCATCCCCTGCCCCCTTTCCAGCGTGTCCGTGCTCTCTTGATTTAATTAGACGACCGGTCTATTA
>JAWVZO010000204.1:0-4572 GCA_033722135.1 Gammaproteobacteria bacterium
CCGGCGATTGATCGTAGCGATCGAGGAAATCCTCGTAGGCCAGGACGATGCCCTCGCGGAGTCCCACCCTCGGCCGCCAGCCGAATCGGCGCATCTTCGATACATCGAGGAGCTTGCGCGGCGTTCCGTCCGGCCGCGTGGTGTCTTGCACCAGGTCGCCGTGGAACCCCACCACTTCCGCCGTCAGTTCGGCCAGCTCGCGTACGGTCAGGTCCTCGCCGACCCCGACGTTGACCAGCGGGAAGTCGCCCTCGGCCAGGAGTTCGTCGAACGTTGCATCCTCGAGCCCGGCGAGATGCAGGCACGCCTCGGCCAGGTCGTCGCTGTAGAGAAACTCGCGGCGGGGCGTGCCGCTGCCCCAGATCACCACTTCGCGGTCGCCGCGCACCCTGGCCTCGTGCATCTTGCGGATCAGCGCCGGCAGGACGTGGGAGTTCTCGAGGTCGTAGTTGTCCCCGGGACCGTAGAGGTTGGTCGGCATGACCGCGAGGAAGCGGGTGCCGTACTGGCGGTTGTACGCCGAGCACATCTCGATGCCGGCGATCTTGGCCAGCGCGTAGGGCCGGTTGGTCGACTCCAGGGGCCCGGTCAGCAGGCTCGTCTCGGCCATCGGTTGCGGGCATTCGCGGGGGTAGATGCAGGACGAACCGAGAAAGATCAGGCGCTTCGCACCGTGCCGATGGGCCGCCTCGATGACGCTGAGCTGGATTGCCAGGTTATCGCGGATGAAATCGGCCGGGTAGGTGCTGTTGGCATGGATTCCACCGACCCGCGCGGCGGCGAGGAACACCACTTCGGGTTTCGTCTCCGCGTAGAAGCGGTCGGTCGCGGCGGCATCGGCAAGGTCGAGTTCGGCGCGGGTCCGCAGCAGGAGGTCACGGCAGCCCGCCCGCTCCAGCGCACCGAGCAGCGCCGAGCCCACCAGGCCGCGGTGGCCGGCGACGTGGATGCGCGTCGAGGGATCCAGCATGGCCGGCGGTCCGCCGTTCAGTTCAGGCCGAGCAGGCGACGGAAGTACGCCACCGTGGGACGCAGCCCTTCGGAGAGCTTGACCTTCGGCTCCCAGCCGAGCCGCTCCCGGGCGAGCGTGATGTCCGGGCGGCGCTGGACGGGGTCATCCGCGGGCAGCGGGCGGCTCTCGACCGTCGATGCCGAGCCGGTCAGGACGAGCACCTGGTCCGCGAGCTCGCGGATCGTGAATTCGTCGGGGTTGCCGGTGTTGACGGGGCCGCAGAACTCGTCCGGGGTGGCCATGAGGCGGATCAGCGCCTCGACGAGGTCGTCGACGTAACAGAACGAGCGGGTCTGTTCCCCGTCGCCGTAGACGGTCAACGGCTCGCCGCGCAACGCCTGGACGATGAAGTTGGAGACGACGCGGCCGTCGTTGGGGTGCATGCGCGGCCCGTAGGTGTTGAAGATCCGGGCCACCTTGATGCGCAGGTCGTGCTGGCGCCGGTAGTCGAAGAAGAGCGTCTCGGCACAGCGCTTGCCCTCGTCGTAGCAGGAGCGCGGACCGATGGGATTCACGTGCCCCCAGTAGCTTTCGACCTGGGGATGGACCTCGGGGTCGCCGTAGACCTCGCTGGTCGAGGCCTGGAGGATCTTGGCCTTGGTGCGCTTGGCCAGCCCCAGCATGTTGATCGCGCCGTGCACGCTGGTCTTGGTGGTCTGCACCGGGTCGTGCTGGTAGTGGATCGGCGAGGCGGGGCAGGCGAGGTTGTAGATCTCGTCGACCTCGACGTAGAGCGGAAACGTCACGTCGTGGCGCATCAGCTCGAAGTGCGGATGGTCGAGCAGGTGCGTGACGTTGTCCTTGGTCCCGGTGAAGAAGTTGTCGACACACAGGACGTCGTGGCCGTCTTCGAGCAGCCGCTCGCAGAGATGGCTGCCGAGGAAACCGGCGCCGCCGGTCACGAGAATGCGCTTTCTGAGATGCATGTGGCGCCCGTCACTCATGGTAGTTGAACGTGGCGTAGCCCTCGGTACGGCACATCTCGTCGCGCTTGGCCGCCTCGAGATCGGCACGGACCATCTCCTGGACCAGCGCCTCGAACCCCACGCGCGGCGACCAACCGAGGACGCGTTTCGCCTTGGCCGGGTCACCGAGGAGCGTTTCGACCTCCGTCGGCCGGAAGTAGCGCGGGTCGACACGGACGACCACCCGACCCTCGGCCAGCCCGTCACGCGGCGCGTCGAGTCGCTCGATGACGCCGAATTCGTCGACGCCCTCCCCTTCCCAGCGCAGGTGGATGCCGAGCTCCGCGGCGGCCGCGTCCACGAAGTCGCGCACACTGTGCTGCACCCCGGTGGCGATGACGTAGTCGTCGGGCCGCTCGGCCTGGAGCATCAGCCACTGCATCTCGACGTAGTCCCGCGCGTGGCCCCAATCGCGCCTGGCGTCGAGATTGCCGAGGTAGAGGCACTCCTGCAGGCCGAGCGCGATGCGCGCCAGCGCGCGGGTGATCTTACGCGTTACGAACGTCTCGCCGCGGATCGGGGACTCGTGGTTGAACAGGATGCCGTTGCAGGCGTAGATGCCGTACGCCTCGCGGTAGTTGACGACGATCCAGTAGGCGTAGAGCTTGGCGACGGCATAGGGGGAGCGCGGGTAGAAGGGCGTCGTCTCGGTCTGCGGCACCTCCTGGACCTTCCCGTACAGCTCCGAGGTCGACGCCTGGTAGAAGCGGGTGCTCTTCTCGAGGCCGAGGATGCGGATCGCCTCGAGCAGCCGCAGCGTGCCGAGGCCGTCGGAGTCGGCGGTGTACTCGGGTTCCTCGAACGAGACCTGGACGTGGCTCTGCGCGGCGAGGTTGTAGATCTCGTCCGGCTGCACCTGCTGGACGATGCGCACCAGGCTCGAACTGTCGGTCATGTCCCCGTGGTGGAGGATGAAGCGGCGCTCGGACTCGTGCGGGTCCTGGTAGAGGTGATCGATCCGGTCGGTGTTGAACAGCGAGGTGCGCCGCTTGATGCCGTGCACCTCGTAGCCCTTGTCGAGCAGAAACTCCGCCAGGTAGGCACCGTCCTGGCCGGTGATGCCCGTGATCAGTGCTCTCTTGCCCATGCAATCCGTCCCAACGTGGTTTCCAGCCAGAGACTCGTGGATGTATGACGCCGTCATCCAGGCTGTTGATTATACGGATTCGTCACGTCATGCGAGGAAGGCGAGCAGGATCAGGCCGAGCACGACCCGGTAGACCACGAACGGGAGGAACCCGATGCGTTCGAGCAGGCCGAGGAAGACGCGGATGCAAGCATAGGCACTGAGCGCCGCGACGGCGAACGCCAGTGCCATGATGCCCCAGTCGACCGGCGCCGGATCGCGCACCAGGCGCAGGGCCTCGTAGCCGCCGGCCAGCGCGATGACCGGGATCGACAGAAGGAACGAGAACCGCGCCGCGGCGCGCGGTTCGAGGCCGAGCGCCAGGGCCGCGGTCATGGTCACCCCCGAGCGCGACGTGCCGGGGACGAGCGCCAGCGCCTGGGCGCAGCCGATCAGCGCGGCATCCCGCCACCCCAGGGTGTACTCGTCGCGCCGCCTCGTTCCATAACGGTCGGCGGCCCAGAGCAGCAGGCCGAAGCCGATGCTCGCCCAGGCGATCACCGTCACCGAGCGGAGCATCGTCTCCACCGCGTCGTGCAGCAACAGCCCGGCCAGTGCGACCGGCACGGTGCCGATGGCGACGCAGACCGCGAGACGCCTGAGCGACGGAACCTTCGGGTCGTCGCGCGGGGGGCGCATCAGCTGCGCCAGCTCGCGTCGGAAATAACCGCAGACCGCGAGCAGTGTCCCGACGTGCACCGCGACGTCGAACGCCAGACCCTGGTCGGCCACGCCCGCCAGGCGCGGGAAGAGCGCGAGATGCGCCGAGCTGGAGACCGGCAGGAACTCGGTCAGCCCCTGGATCAGCGCGAGGACGACGGCGTGAAGTGGATCCATGCTACGCGAACGGGTGCGGAACGGGCCGCTTCAGCAGCCCTTCCCGATCGGTGACGAAGCGGTGCTCATCCCGGGGCTGCCCCGAAGCGGTCCCGATGCCAGCGCCAGGCCGTCTCGACGATGACGTCGAGGTCGGTGTAACGCGGCATCCAACCCAGTTCGGCCCGGGCGCGGCCGGCGTCACCGACCAGCGCCGGAGGGTCGCCGTCGCGCCGGGGGCCGTCCCCCATCTCTATCGGACAACCGGTGATCCTGCGAGCGCAATCGATCACCTCGCGCACCGAGAAACCCCGGCCGTTGCCGAGATTGAACGCGGCCGCGGCGTCGTTTCCACCGAGCCAGTCGAGCGCGAGTACGTGCGCATCGGCGAGGTCGCTGACGTGGATGTAGTCACGGATGCAGGTGCCGTCGGGCGTCGGGTAGTCGCCGCCGAACACGGTGATCTCCGGGCGCTTACCGAGAGCGGCGTCGAGCACCAGCGGAATCAGGTGGGTCTCGGGTTCGTGGTGCTCCCCGGTCTCGGCCTCAGGATCGGCGCCGGCCGCGTTGAAATAGCGCAGCGCCACCGAGCGCAGGCCGTGCGCGAGGTGGAAATCGGCCAGCATCCGCTCGGCCGCGAGCTTGCTCCAGCC